>NZ_JCBANU010000017.1:0-118284 GCF_059816145.1 Methylobacterium sp. 001424705
CACGCATGGGCCAGGATCCTCCAAAGGTTGAGGCATCCTGAACGCGCATCGGCAACAAACCGTTAAGGTTGCACCGCCGCTCCACAAAACACCGGCCTTGAAGCCCCGATCATCCGGATGGTGGTCCATGACGCAGCCTTGCCGCCCGATCTGTTCACGGGCTGGCGGGGAGGATCGTCCATCTCACGGGCGAGCCGGTACGCAACGTGGCTCGCCGTCAGGATGCCGGCCTTCGGTTACCCGAAGGCTCACGGCCAATCCTCGTCCCGCGTGTCGATGTGGGACCGCCAATCGGGGATGCGCGTCCGTCCCGCGCGGCGGTTGCCGTGGCGGCCGAACCCTGCGCCGTTCCCTGAGCGTAGAACGTCGCAGAGCGTCTGATTCCGCCATCGCCGGCCCGTCTCGGCTGTCGCCGACCGTCGTGAAGCGACCGGCGACCGCGCTGGCGGGCCGCCCTGCAGGCGATTCAGGGCTACGCGGCCTTGCCACGCCCCTTGGCCGTTGGCTGTGGCGCCTCGCTGCGATCGCCGACCCGGCCGAGGCCGATCGACTTTGCCAGGGCCGAACGCTGGGCGGCATAGTCCGGCGCGACCATCGGGTAGTCCGCCGGCAGGCCGTAGCGCTGACGGTAGCTGTGCGGATCGAGGCCATGGCCGGTCAGGTGACGCTTGAGCGTCTTGTACGTCTTGCCGTCGAGGAAGCTGACGATACCGGCCGGCGTCACCGATTTGCGGATCTGTGCGGGCGTCGCCTTCTCGGGGGTCTCCTCCGGAACGGGCTCGGCCACCCCGGTGGTGAGCCGCGCGAGCGCCGCATGGACACTCCGAATCAGCCCCGCCAGCTCGGATGTCGGAAGCGAATTGTTCGCGACATAGGCGGAGACGATGTCACCGGCGAGGTCGACAAGATCGGAGTTCTGGTTGTCTGCGCTGTCCGTCATGCTACCATCTGGTTGTAATAAACTCAGATAAAGGCATGATAGATCTAGGACTGATATTCAAGAGGGATGTGGTCTGCTTGCCCCGTTCGTACACACGCTATGACCTATAGCCTTTCCGAACGCGCTCAAGCTGTGCCATTAGGATCGAGGTACGAAAGGCCTTGGATCAAATATCCGAGACGCGATTCTGCGATGGTCGCGATCGGCCGATCCTTGAAACAAAAACGGCGGGGCTTTCGCCTCGCCGCTGGTCGCATCACAGAGGTGGAGGCTCAGCGAGCCGGGCCGCCCGAGGTCTGACCGTACTGCTGGACGGGGAAGCTCGGCTGGTTGGCGTTGCCCTCCTGGGCCGAGTCGTGGCCACGCACGGTGCGGATCGATCCGGTCGTGATCGCGTCGTAGCTGCGGCCCTCGAGTCCACCGGGCGCCGTCACGGTGGGGATGCCGGCGGGAGCGGTGTAACTCTGGGCCAGGGCGGGCGAAGCCATCGCGCCGACGCTCAGGACGACAGCAGCAACGGCAGAAGCAAGACGCATGTTCATGGCACAATCCACTTGGGTTTGCGCGGTCTCCGTCAAATGGCGGCGGGCCGTGACTTGTTCGGTGACCTTGATTTAGGCCTGCCTCGTCTGGAATGTCGTGCCGTTTGGCACTCAGGTATCGGACCCACCCTTCGGCCTCGGGAGTACGCCGTCATGATCCGCCCACGAACGACCGTGCCGTCCTCCGCCGCACCGCACAGTCCGGCGGCGCCGCCTGCGCCCCCATGGCAGGAGGCCATCGTGCCGATCGCGAAGGCCTTGCTGGATCTCGTCGCAGCGGTCGAGAGCGGCCCGACGGCCGGACCCGCGGTGAAGGCCTTCCAGGCCGCGATCCGGCGGAAGGGCGAGGACGCCTCGGCAGCCGGCGGCCCCGAAGCCATGGAGGCCGCGCTGCGCTGCGTCGCCGATGCCGCTCGGGACCGTGCCGCGCGACGCGAGCACATCATCGACGAGGCCTGGGCGGGCTTGACCGGCTGGCGGCCCGACGGTCGCTAGCGCGGAGGCCCGCAGTCGCCGTCGGAGAATCGCCACGGGCGGTCGTCCGGGTCGCCTCCACGGCGGCCATAGCCTGCTCCGTCGCCGTACGGCCGTCCCTCGTCGAACCGGCGAGATCCGCATGCCGGGACGCTCGGCGCCGACTCCCTCGTGGGCCGGACAGGCCACCGGCACCGGCCGGCGTCATCCGGCGTGAACCGTCAGAACGACTGAAGCCCGGCGGAGGGGTCGCGGGTTCTCTCGATCGCGGCCTGGATGAGATCCCGAAGCAGGTCGGGCGCGAGTTCCGGATCGTCCTGCGGGATGTCGGCCGCTTCCGAGGCCGACGTCAGACGCTTCAGGACGAGCCCGACGCGTTCTTCGACATGCCCGTTGAAGAAGGGATCGCTCCGGACGTGCTCGCTGATCCAGTCGCGAACGAAATTCGATGGGTTCTCAGCCATGATATGCCTTTGCTGGGCCGAGGGCGGCCCATGAGAGATCGAGGCCGGGCTCGGCGGAGCGCGCACGGCCTCCGCTCAGACCGTCGACATTGCGTGGGATTGGAAGAACCGGAGCATCTCACGGCTGGCATCCGGGCCGGCCGGGTCCGTGTAGGAGCCCGCAGGGTTGCCACCCGCCCAGGCGTGACCGCCTCCGTGGAGGACCCATTGTTCCGAGGTCCAGGGGCCGTCGGGCGCCGTCAGGATCGTCCGTGTGTAGGCCATGCCGCCCTCCGATCGCCCCGTGATGGTGCTGGTCTTGAACGGGACGTCCGGCCGAGCCTGCGCCATGGCCTGATCGCCGTTGACGGGCGACACGGTCCTGTCGTTGTCCCCATGGAAGACGATGGTCGGCACTTCATGCGCAAGACGGTGCAGCGCAGGCAGGGCTCCCCGGCGCATCGTCGAGAATGCGGTCGCCATCGACCCCGCCGATCCGCCTGCCAGACCGGAATGAATACCGACCGCCGCGTAAAGGTCCGGATAGGCGAGAGCCATCACGGCCGCCGCGGCACCCCCCGAAGAGAGACCCGCGACGTAGACCCGTCCGGGGTCGACGCTGAATTCGCTCATGATCTGATGGGTCAGTCCCGCCAGAATGGAGGGCTCACCCCGGTCGCGCTGCTGGTCGCCGTCCCTGAACCAGTTCCAGCTCTTGGCCATGTTGGCGGATCTGGGCTGATCCGGATAGGCGACGAGGAAGCCGTGTTCCTCGGCGAGATGGTCCATCCGTGTTCCAATGGCGAAGTCGCGCGACGTCTGCGAGCAGCCATGCAGCATCACCACGAGGGGAAGGGCCGCTTCGCCATAGCTCGATGGCACGAACAGGTCATAGGCCCGGCTGCCGGCCTCGTTGCCGAACCGCCGCTGCAGCGCCTGCGGCCAGTCGATGGCCCGCTCACGGGTCATCGTTGGGGCCGTGCCGAGATATCCGGTCATGAGACTGCTTTCGCCGGCCAGGCCGCGTGAGGTGGTTCCGGTTCGACTACGGCAGGGCGCCGATCATGCCCTTGGCCTCGCTCATGGTGTTCTCGCAGGCGCGTTGCTGGCCCTGGCGATCCTCGCCGGATGCGCGCGCGATCAGGATGCGGGCTTCAGCGATGTGAGAGGCTGTCGAGAGGGTCTCGGGATCGGTCGGTGCATCGAGACGAACGGCACTGATGCCGCGCGGCGAACCCGTGCGAAGGGTGTGACCTTCCTGGAGGCCCGTGATCTGGATGGCTCCGGCACTGTCGAGCCGACGCTCGATCGTGCCGATCTGCTCCCCGCATGAAGAAGCGAGCGCCGGAAGCGGTGCGAGGACAACGAAGGAAGCGAGGAGGGCGATCACGCGCATCGGGAGGACCTTTCGGGGTCGGCGCAGCATCGTGGGCGTCGCTCGGCGAGCGAACCGTCGATGCCGTCCCTCACCCGTCGATGCGAGGGTAGCGCCCCATCAACGAGCCACAACAACGTATGTTGCGGCGCAACAAGAAACGCAGGTCAGATGCGCGTTTGCCCGTGTGACGTCGAGGGAACGGCCGGAATCCGCCCTGAGCAGGTCCCGGCCCCCTGCCTGGCAACGAAAGACCTTTTTCGACCTTCGCCATGACGCGCACGGGACTGGCCGACGGCGCGCCGTCTCCCGATCGATGTCGCGCCCTCCGAAGGGCCATCTCGCCCGTCGGTTCTGCGGCTCCTCTGGACCCGGAGGACCAAATCAGCCTTCCCTCTCGGCTTTCTCCTTGGCCAGCCGCAACGCCTTGAGGCGTACCGTTTTGTCCTCGGTGGCCTGCTGGGTCGCGTCGTAGTCAGCGCGGGCCTCGCCCCCGGCGCGCGCCTTTTCCAGGTGCTTTGCAACCTTCGTTTCGCGACGATCCCGGGCGCCGCTGTCGTCGCTCGTCATGATACTCTGCCTTCCAGCTGGTTCTCGATCGGGACGGGGCTACCGGTGACTGAACCCCGCCGGGCACGCGACCCGGCATGCCTGGCTGCGCTTGCCCTTCGGGACGAGGCGTTCGCCGGCATCGGGGCAGATCACCGCCGCAAGATAGACCCTGAAACCACGACGGCCCCCCAGTCGCCGAACTGGAGGGCCGTGAAAATCGCGTGGCTGTGAGGCAAGGTCACGGCCTTCGACAAGGCATACCGCGCCCTCGGGTGTCAAGGGAGAACACCGAGCCTCCCGTCGGGACATCGCGCCTGGACCCGATGGCGGCCCGCAAGGGACCGAGGCGGCCGCGCGAACGCTCGCGCAGCTGGAAGAGGCGTCGCGTCAGGTCCGGCAGAGGCACGGGGTCACGCCCCTTGAGCGTCCCCGAGGCCCGGATCCTGGCCGAAACGCCCCCACGGGCCTGAAGCGGGCACATCCGGCCGGGCGATGAAGCAAACGAGATCCGGCCGGATCATTCGGGAGATTCGGAGGTTGGCTGAGTGAGACCCTTTTCAAAATCTGCGGAGAAACCCCCGATGAAAGCCCTTACATGGCAGAGCAGGGGTAAAATCTCCTGCGAGACCGTCCCCGATCCCAAGATCGAGCATGGCCGCGACGTCATCATCAAGGTGACCGCCTGCGCGATCTGCGGCTCCGACCTCCACCTCATGGGCGGCTTCATGCCCACGATGGAGTGTGGCGACGTCCTCGGCCACGAGACCATGGGCGAGGTCATCGAGGTCGGACGCGACAACCAGAAGCTCAAGGTCGGCGACCGCATCGTGGTGCCCTTCACCATCTGCTGCGGCGAGTGCCGGCAGTGCAAATGGGGCAACTGGAGCTGCTGCGAGCGCACCAACCCGAACGGCAAGCTGCAAGCGGAAACCTACGGCTATCCGCTCGCCGGCCTGTTCGGGTTCTCGCACATCACGGGGGGCTTCGCCGGTGGGCAGGCCGAGTACCTGCGGGTGCCCTACGCCGATGTCGGCCCCATCGTGGTGCCGGAGGGGCTCACCGACGAGCAGGTGCTGTTCCTCAGCGACATCTTCCCGACGGCCTACCAGGCCGCCGAGCACTGCGACATCGGCCCGGAAGACACGGTGGCGATCTGGGGCTGCGGCCCGGTCGGCGTGCTCGCGGTCAAGTGCTGCCTGATGCTGGGCGCCAAGCGCGTCATTGCCATCGACAGCGTCCCCGAGCGCCTGGCTCTCGCGCGGCAGGCCGGTGCCGAGACCATCGATCTGGCCACCGAGAACATCCAGGACACGCTCATGGAGATGACCCACGGCCTGGGTCCCGACTCGGTCATCGAGGCGGTCGGCATGGAGTCCCACGGCGCCGACACGACGCTGCAGAAGGTCTCCTCCGCCATCATGGAGCACACCGTCAGCCTGGAGCGCCCCTTCGCGCTGAACCAGGCGATCCTGGCCTGCCGTCCCGGCGGCAACGTCTCGATGCCGGGCGTCTTCGCCGGTCCGGTCGGTCCCGTCGCCCTGGGCGTCCTGATGAACAAGGGGCTGACCCTGAAGACAGGCCAGACCCACATGGTGCGCTACATGAAACCGCTGATGGAGCGCATCCAGAACGGTGACATCGATCCGTCCTTCATCATCAGCCATCGCTCCAGCAACCTGGAGGACGGCCCGGCCCTGTACGAGATGTTCCGGGACAAGAAGGACAACTGCACCAAGGTCGTGTTCAAGCCGCACGGTTGAGCAGCCATCGACGGGGCCGGAGCGCCGACGCCATGCGTGCCGGTCCCGAACCAATAAGAACAAGCGGAAGGAAACCGAATGCCGAACTCCACCTTCGATGAGCGCAACATCACGTGGCGGACGTTGGATTGGCTCCCGCACATCGCGTTTTTCGTCTACAAAGTCGACGAGGAGAACCGCATCGTCGACGTCGTGTTCAAGTTCGCGGCGAACCAGCGGGTGATGCTCCATCGGCACAAGTGCCCCTACGTCACCCTGGTGATGCAGGGCGAGCTTCGGTTCTACGGTGAGACTGGCGAGCCGAAAGAAGTTCGCCCCACCGGCAGCTTCGTCTCCGGCGCGGCGAACGGCGAACCGCACATGGAAGGCGGCGGCGATCAGGACGCCATCGTGTTCTTCAGTAACCGCAACATCGAGGACGCGCTCTACGAGTTCCTCGATGAGAGCGGAAACCCGGTCCAGGTCCTTGGTATCGCGGACTTCAAGGCTCAGCTCGAAGACCAGATTGCGACGGGAACGTTCGCGAAGGTCGCGGCCCGAGCGGCGTAGACGTCTCCCCCGTGAAGGGTCCGGCGCTGCGGTCGAGGGGCCAGCGGACAGGCTGCCCATATGGATGGCGTGGCCTGTCCTGCAGCGGGCCGAGAAATCATGCGGGCGAGCGGCTGGCCCGAGGTGTCGGCCTTGCGCGCCTCGGTGCCAACCAGGGTGCGCCTGGTGTTTGGCCGAGCGGGGCTATCGGCTGAGAACGTCGAAGCGTGGGGCCGCGGCGTTCGCGAGGCGGGTCCACCGCATCCCCATCGGAGGGGCCGATCCGGGAATCCCGTAGCGCCTGCGCGCTCGGAAGGCCGGTGCGGTAACGGATCTGTTCAGCGATGCGGCCGACCTGCTTCGGGCCCCAGGCGATGCGGCGGTGGATTGCGGCGGAGGGACCGACACGCCGCGGAGGCCTTCGCTGTGCGGATGGCACATTCCGACGGTCGGCAACGGACGGGGCAGACCTTTATGGACAAGGCCTTTATCGACCAGGCCATCATCGTCATGGCATGGGCGGGGCTGCCGCAATGGAGCCGGTGACCGCAGGCCGCCAGGTACCTTTCACGAGGGGGATCGGCGCCGGCACGCCAGGAAGACACGCGCGCCGGATGCGAAGCTCGAACAGCTTCGCGGTCAGCTCGAAGAATTCCTTCTCTTCCTGCACCACATCGCAGGAAACCTCGATCGCATCCAAGATATCGCGGATAAGCTGGGAAATTTCTCCTTCGCTTTTTTCAATTTGGCGATCCAAGTCCCAGGCCCGATCTGCGTTGTTCATGCTGATCTCCCATGCCTCGCCAATCGATCAACGTCGAGCCAAATCACCCCACTGTTCGCGTGAGCGTTTCACAGTTTTTGGACGGAAGGAACTGCAATTTTTGCAGATCAGCAAAGTGGGTGAACAGCGGCTGACACTGAAACATAGATAAATTTTGAGGCGCAGAGATGATCTGCCGTGGATAGTGCCTCAAGATGCAGCCGACGAGCACTTGCTCAACTCGGTGATGTATCGTTCGCGACATACACCTGACACGTAAGCGGCGCGGCTTTCGCCCCGCCATTGACCGTCCGAGATCCTGCAAGGGGCCGCTCGAGCCGACAGGCCAATCGGGAAAGAGGACCCGCTCCGGTCAAGAGCCGGCGCGGATCACCGAAGGCAGATCGGTGGGTTCGGGCCGTTACAGGCCCAGGAAGGCGTTGGCCGAGCCGACGATGGTGAAGACGAGCCCACCCGCGAAGACGGCGATCATGGCGTAGGAGAAGCCTCTCAGCAGCATGCCGGTGTCCCCCCTTCCCGCGATCAGCAGCGGTTCCCGCCCGAGGTCTGGCCGTATTGCTGGGTGGGGAAGTTCTGCTGGTTGGCGTTGCCCTCGGCGGCCGAGCTCATCGGACAACGATCGGGATTGCGCAGCGGCGCGAGGCGGCGGCCGTCCAGAGATCCGGTGGTCTCAACGTCGTAGGGCGTGAACGTGGTGTAACGAGAGGGGTTGTCGTAAGCCATCGCGGACGAAATCGAGGCAACGCCAAGGACAAGGGCGGTGGCGAGGGCAGAGATACGGATCTTCATTGAGGCTGACGCGCTCCTTTGTAGTACGAGCCAAGTCACCGGCTCGTTTCTATTTGTCTGAAAGGAATGTGGGGAGCCCTCGTCATTCTCGACGTGCCAGGGGACACGTGATGCGCCGGATGAAAGACGGATGAGGGACATCTGGTCTCGGCTCTTGTGGTACGGACCGCGAAAAGGATTGCCTAAAGCCCTGCTTTCGAACAAGGTAGACCAGCGCCGGTGTTCGGGCCGATCGTGGTTCAGGTGGCAGGGCTGGCGGAAGTCCGCGAGGTTTCCAGGCCCTTGGTTCGCCGTGTCGTGATCGCGATGCCCGGTGGCCAGGACCCCGCGCGTGGTTCGGACGGTATCCGACGCGCATGTGGGATCGCGATCCCGGTCCGTCTCATCCGCCATGAGACTGCAGTTCTATTTTCCCGACAGAAACGAGGCGTCTCGACGTTGCTCGAACCACGCCTCGCGAGGATGCCGGGAAAACGACCGGATCCGAGACACGTCAATAAATAAGACCAACGCCTGACTCGGACGGCTTGCAAACGCTCGCTGGCTGCAGACGGAGCGTCAGGACCTAGCATTCCCGAAATCGACCGGCATGCTGTGCGACGATCACATTGCAATGATGTCGGGGATTGTGTTCTAAGCTACGGCGCAACCTTTCCGGTCGAGGCTGCTTAGGTCGACATACTGAGCGCGGGGCATGGCCCAGGAGGGCACATGCTCAATCCGTTCATCCAGAAGCTCGGACGCCGCTTTGCACTCTCCGAGTCTGACGAGCAGGCCCTCAGGAGCGCGAGTGCACACCTTCGTGGGGTTCACGCCCGCACCACCCTCATCTCGGAGGGGGACGTGCCGGATCACGTCCATCTCATCCAGAGTGGGTTTGCCTGCCGCTACAAGGTTCTTCCCGGCGGCGGACGGTCGATCGTCGCCTTTCTGATCCCCGGAGACTTCTGCGACCTGAACGTCTCGATCCTCGGCGCGATGGACCACTGCATCGGAACGATCAGTTCCTGCGACGTGGTGCGGATCCCTCGCTCGGTCGTGAACGATCTCACCGCACGTCACCCGGCCTTGAACCGCGCCCTGCAGTGGGCTGGCCTGGTCGACGAGGCGATCCTCCGGGAGTGGCTGGTTTGCATGGGTCGGCGTTCGGCCGACCGGCAAGTCGCGCATCTGTTCTGTGAGCTCCTGATCCGTCTGCAGACGGTCGGGCTCGCCACGGACAACAGCTACCCGTTCCCTCTCACCCAGCTCGACCTCGGTGATGCCATGGGGCTCTCGAACGTGCACATCAACCGTGTGCTGCAGGAGTTGCGGGGCCTGGGGCTGGTCATCATCAAGGAGCGGCGGGTCACCCTACCGAACGTTGCCGCCATCCAGGGCTATGCGGGCTTCAATCCGAACTACCTTCACCTGCACCCGAAGCCCCCCCCCCGCACCCGGCGTTGTAGGGCGTCAGCGGCATCCTCAGGGACAAGACGTCACACCCATTTGTTAAATCTTTGGTCGGGCGCGTGGCCTATGCTGCACCGTATCGCGGCCACGTTGTCCCGGCCTTCCGCGCCTGTGAGACCCCGTGTGCTCCCGCCTGCTGCGCGTGGAGAACGCCGTGCCTCGCTACTTCTTCGATATTCACGACGGCAAGACGACGCGCGACGACGAGGGCATGGACCTTCGCGGCCCTGAGGAGGCAGCTCAGTATGCCAAATCGGTCCTGCCGGGGATCGTCGCACACGAGGTCCCCAAGGATGGCGAACACCAGGCCTTCTCGGTGCTCGTGACGGACGAGGACGGGCATCCGATCTACTCGGCCGCCATGACCTACACGGGCACCTGGCTGATCCGATGAACAGGGTCTCGCACGCCGAGTGAAACGCCGTGCCACGCCGCAGCGGTGTACGACGCCCACGGCGATCCGGTGCTGAAGGAGCCCGTTTTCGCCTCCAGGCGACGCGGAACAAGGCATGAGCCCTTGCCGAGGTCGGCCGCCGACCTGGGGGACAGCCTGCGGCGCGTTCATCCGATCGGATCGCTCCATCCCTCGCGATCTGCGCCGAGGGACAGTCGCGGCCGCGCATCCTGTCGCAGAAACATCAGTCGATCATCCAGCCTCCCCGACAGAGAAATTTGAAACAAACAATACCGGCATCGTATCGCGTTCGTCATGCATGACCTTGCACGCGAAACGCCGCCCGTCCGCCTGTGTTGGTGGAGTGAAGTGCTGCGGTCTCGCGCATCGGGTGCTGAGACGAAGCATTGATTGAACCACACAGCAAACGCCGGCGTCGATTTGATCTTTCGTTTGGCAGAGTCTGCATTTCTTCTAGCCCGCGCTGGCAATCGCTTTAGAACTCTCCGGCCAACCCCGCGCGGACGCCCTGCTGATTGGCCTGGCTGTAGCTGTAGCCGGCCGTCAGCGCGATCGGGATCGTGGTATCCAGCCGATGCGCCAGCCCGACCCCTCCGGCCCACTCGCCCCGGAACGTGGCGCCGTTGAGCGTCCAGCTTGTCTTGCCGGGCTGCGACGGCATGGAGGCCGAGGTCATCGCCATGGCGGCAGCGATGCCTTGGCGCGCTTCGCGCCGCGTTGCCGTGGCGTACTGGCCGATGCCGTTGATCTGCGCCCCCAGGGTCTCAACTTGGTTCGCCAAGCCTGCGATATGGCCAGGTCCATAGTCGGAGGTCGCCAGGTTGCCGGCGGCATCGGCGGTCACGAACGCGGTGGCGCCCGTCTGGACCGCCCTGCTCTGCGAAGAGCCGACTCCGGCCAAGGTGTAGCTGCTGCGCTGCGAGCCGATGGCGATCTGATTGGCCCGAGCCGTGGCGACACCCGCTCCGATCGCGATGGCATTGTCCTGCTTCGCCACGGCCCCCCGTCCCAGGGCGATCGCGTCGGAACCTTGCGCGCTCGCATTCATCCCGACGGCCGTGGCGCCCGCGCCAGCGGCATTTGCCGAGCGGCCAAGGGCCGTGCTGTTCTCCGCCGTCGCGCTGGCGAAGGCACCGAAGGCCGAGGCTTCGTTCCCGCTGGCCAGCGTGTTGTAGCCGACGGCCGTGGTCGGGTCCGCGATCGCCCGTGCCCCGTAGCCGATGGCCGTCGATCCATCCCAGGTCGCCTGAGCCGCCGTGCCGATGGCGGTGGTCGCGGCAGCCATCGCCTGGCTGCCTTGTCCGAAGGCTGCGCTGTCGGCGCCGCTGGCGAGGCTGCTCGCACCGACGGCCGTCGTCCGGTCCCCTGCCGCCGCGCTGTCATGGCCGATGCTGGTCGTGCCTTCGCCCCGTGAGGTGGTCATGGAGCCCACGGCAACGCTCGCGACCCCCACGGCCATGGCCCCGTAACCGCTGGCATAGGCATCGGCGCCGGAGGCGACCGGCTTGACCGCGCCACGGGTGTTGTTCGACCGGACCGGGAAGTCCTGAAGCTTGGCTTCGACGGCCTGCGCCGTCGTGTTGAGCTGGCCAAGGTTGACCGCATCACCCGCGGCCTTGCCGTCGGCGACGCCGCTGACCTGCCGCGGCCCCTCCGTGCCGGACACGCTGACGACGGTTCCACCGGCCTGTGCCGCGACGGTGACGGCTCCCCCCGAGCCCGTCGGCGACAGGCTCACCGAACCGCCGGAGGTGCTGGATTGGAGAGAGGCCATCTGCTGTGTCACCGCCCCGATGTCCGTTGCGTGGCGGGCCAAAGCCGTATCGACGGCGCTGAGGGCGCTGCCGACATCGGTGTAGGTGCTGCCGCGAATGCTGTAGCTCGGCCGGGTCCAGCCACCGACGGCATCGAAGCGCGCCCCGCCCCCCAGCATGCCGGCAAGCTGGGTGTTCGTGGCAAAGAGCTGCCCGCCGTTGATCGCATCGGTGGAACCGCTGCCGAGGCCGCCCCCGGCGACATTGACGATGCGCCGCTCGGCGCCGACGCGTCCGATCGAGAGCGTGTCCGCCTGATCCGCAAGCGCGCCGTTGCCCAGCGCAACGGCGCGCGCTGCCGTGACCGTCGCCCCCTGGCCGAGCGCCAGGGCATCACGGGCCGTCACGGACGGCGCCGCGAGGCCGGAGGGATTGCTCGTGGCCAGCGGCAGATCGCCGATGCGGGTGCCGACCCCCGTCACCGCCGCATCCAGCTGGGCGAGCGTGACGGCATCGTTGCCGGCGGTTCCCGCGGCGAGCCCCCTCAGCGTCCGGGTGCCCTGCGAACCCGTGAGATCGACGACTTTGCCGCCCGTCCGTGCGGCCACCGTGATGCCGCCGCTGGCCCCGTGCTGTTGCACGAGACCGATCGCGCCATCGTCCAGGCTGCCGCGCAGGGCGGTCAGCGACGTCGAGAGCGCGCTCACCTGCTGGTTCGTGCTGTAGAGCTGGCCGCCATTGACCGCGTCGGTCGACCCCGAGGCGAGCGTGCCGCCGGCCAGGTTCACGATGCGGCGCTCGGCTCCGGGAGCACCGACCGAGACCGTATCCGCCTGCGTCGCGACCGAGCCGCTGCCGAGCGCCACCGAGCGCGCCGCGCCCGCCGCGGCACCGTAGCCCAGGGCAACCGCATCGCCCCCGGTCGCCGCGGCGATCGGCAGACCGGACTGGCCGTTGATGGCGACGCCTGAGGAACTTCCCGTGCTCACGTTCGTCAGGGCCGCGCTGAGCTGGCCGACATTGACGGCATCGTTGGCGCTCAGGCCGGCGGCCACACCGGTGACGCGCCGATCGCCCGCACGCCCCGACAGGCTGATCTGGGTCCCGTTCGTGGTCGCACCGACGCTGAGATCACGGCTCGCCGGATCCTGCTGAACGAGTCCGAGGGTGCCGTCGGCGAGGCCGGTCTGCAGGCCGGAGAGCCCCGCCGACACGCCCGTCAGATGGGTCGTGTTCGCGGTCACCTGCCCCTGGAGGTTCGTGACCGTGATGGCATTGGCCGAGCCGGCGCGCTGGAGGGCCGCGATCCCGGTGCTGTTTCCCTCCGTTCGGGCATCGAGGGCGCCGATGGCGCCCGAGACGGTGCCATAGCCGAGCCCGGCCACGGTGAAGGTCGGACCCGTGAAGGTTCCGGTGGCCGGATCGAAGGCCGCGCCCCCACCCAGAGCTTGACCGACGCCCGTCAGGCCTCCCTGCACGCCCGTGAGCCGTCCGGTGGTCGCCGCCAGGGCTTCGTTCGTGGCATGGAGCTGCCGTCCGGTGACGGCGTCGCTCGAGGCGGCCGTCAACGCCCCATCGCTGACGTTGACGATGCGGCGGGTCGCTCCGGCCGCGCCGACGGACAGGGTATCGGCGCCATCGGCGATCGAGCCGGCGCCGAGGGCGATGCTGCGCGCGCCCGTGGCCTGTGCGCCGTAGCCGACACCGACCGCGTCACGGCCCGTCGCCAGCGGCAGGGCGCCACCCGAGAGATTGTCGCTCGCGAGCGCCGACGCTCCACCCCCACCGAGGCCGGACACGATGGTATTGAGCTGAGCCAGATTGACGGCGTCATTGGCGCCCGTTGCAGCGGCCACGCCGGTCACACGGCGATCGGCCCCCCGCCCCCCGACGCTGACGAGGCTCCCACCGGTATCGCCGGCAACCGTCACGGTTCCTGCGGCACCATTTTGCTGGACGAGGCCGACGCTGCCGTTGGCCAGCCCGATCTGCAGGTTGGCGAGACTGTTCGCGGTGCCGGCAAGGCCGTTCGCGTTCGTCGTGGTTTGGCCCTGTAGCGTGCTCAGGCTCGCGGTGGTGTTGGCGATCTCGCTCGTCTGGGCACTCACTTGGCCCTGGAGACTGGCGAGGCCGACGGCGTTGCCCGCAACCGCCTGGTTCGTGGCATGGAGTTGCCCACCGTTGATGGCGTCCGTCGAGTTGGTCGCGACCGTGCCGGCCGCCATGCCCGAGACCTGACGGGGCCCCGCGGTCCCGGCCACGCTGATCCGGCCCCCATCGGTGCCACTGCCGACCGAGAGGTCGCGGGTGATCGCGTTCTGCTGCACGAGACCGATCGTTCCGCTCTGGACGCCGGCGCGCAGGCTGGTGAGGTCGCCGGTCGTGCTCGCAAGGGACGTCGCCGTCGTGCCCAGCTGCCCCTGCAGGGTCCCCAGCGAGGCATTGAGGGTGGTGGTCGTACTCGTGAGCTGGCCCTGCACGCTGGTGATGGCCGCGGTGTTGCCCGCAAGGGCCTGGTTCGTGGCGTTGAGCTGCGCGCCGTTCACCGCATCGGTCGAGCCCGCACTCACGGATCCCGACGCGACACCGCTGAGCTGGCGCGCGCCGAGGGTTCCGGCGATGCTCACGCGCGTGCCATCCGTCGCGGCGCCCAGGGTCAGGGTGCGGCTGGTCGGATCCTGGCTGAGGAGCCCGAGGGAACTGCTGCCGACGACGGTCTGCAGGCTGGCGAGGCCAGCGCTGTTCGATGCCAGTTGCTGGTTCGTGGCGTAGAGTTGCGCCCCGTTGACGGCGTCCGTCGAACCACCGGCGACGAGACCGGGCGCCAAGCCATGGATCCCGACGGCGCCGAGCATGCCGCCCTTGCTGAGATCGATCGAGGCGGTCGCCGCACCGCCGCTTCCCGGGACGTACTGGACCGAAAGGGTGTCGAGCGCCCCGAGAGCACCGCCGATTGACGCGTACGCGGTCCCGCCGATGCTGTAGCTCGGAGCCTGATAGCCCCCCGTGACGGCATCGAAGCCGGCGCCGCCGCCCAGGGACGACGCGAGGGCCTGGCCGGACGTGCGCAGCTGCGTGAGAGTGACGGCATCGTTGCCATTGATCCCGGCACTCACGCCCGTCACCCGACGGTCTCCGCTCACCCCCGAGAGGCTCAGCAGCGTCCCGTCGGTCCCCTTGCCGATCGTCACCGTGCGCGTGACGGCATCCTGCTGGACATAGCTGGGCAGGCCCGTGACCTGGTTCTGCAGGCTCTGCAGACCGGCAGCCGTGCTGGTGATCGCCGCGGTGTTGCCGGCCACCCGAAGGTCGAGCGCGCCGAGGGCCTCGCCGACGTTGTTGAAGGAACTGCCCTGGACGGTGAAGCTCGGCGCCGTGAAGAGCCCGGTGGTGGCGTCGAACTTGGCGCCCCCTCCGAGTCCGCTGGCGAGATTGCCGCCGACACTGGAGAGCTGCCGCAGATTGACGGCGTCGGTGGGCTTCGTCCCGCCGGCGACGTTGATGATCTGCCGCTCGGCGCCGGCATCGCCGATCGAGACGGCGCCGCTGGTGGAGGCGACCGTGGTCCCGCTGAAGCTTTCGACGGTTCCGCCGAGTCCGGGTCGGTTGGCGACGGATCCGCTGCCGAGGGCGACCGCACCTGCCGCGCCGACGGTCGTTCGCGCCCCCAGGGCGAGGGCGGCGACCGCCGTGCTGTGCGCGTCGGTGCCGAGGGCAATGCCATCATCGGCGCTGACGCTCCCGCGCAGACCGATCGCGAGGGCTTGGTTCGCCGTGACGGTGGCGCTCGAGCCCAGCGCGATCGCGTTGGTCTTGCCTGCGGCCGTGACGGAGCCGCTCCCCAGTGCGACCGATGTGACGTCGCCCGCGCTCGCCGCGCTCCCGGTCAGGCTGCCGAGACCGGTGATGCGGCCGCCACCGATCGCCAGGCCCTTGCTGGAATCAAGTGTCAGACTGGATGCGCTGAGATTGCAGCCCGCGGGACTGTTGGCGCTGATGAGATTGCCGTTGGCGTCGAGGACACCGACGCGCAGGGTCACATCCGACAGGGGTGCGATGACCCCTTGATTGATGTTGTCGACCAGGCCGGTCAGCGTCGTGCCCACCGCACCGAGCAGCCCCCCCGACGCGATCGGCGTGGGGGACGTGAGATGTGGCAATCGAACGCCGAGTCCGGCGCAGACATCGACCAGGGACGTCGACTGCGCCTGCGCAGATGTGGCGCACAGCAGAGCGATCAAGCTTGTCGATGAGAGGACCGACCCTCGCCATGAGCCGAGAAGTGCAGTCCGAAAGGCACGTTTCGGGCTCGCACAGCCTGAACGATTTGAACTGATCCACATCATCGCCTGAACCATCGACCGTGATATGATCAATGTTAATAATTCAAGTGGTTAATGGAGTTATAATGCGAGGCGGGGGTCTAAACTATTCGTTCCGGCGTCGAAGGGACTGGTAAGTTTGCAACAGGCAGTCGGTTGTCCTTAGCAAATTTTCATCAGAACGATGTGCGCTGCCTACTAGAAGAGCGCGTTTCAAGCATGGCCATTGATTGATTTGCGCGCCCAGATTGACCGATTTGTATATTTCAGAAACATCCAAAGAGAGCTATGAAATCAGCCAATGACTCCTGGCTATGGAAACTAAATAAACGATGGCAAATATTCGTCTTGATATAGCCAAGCTGTGATCGTATTTCAGATTAAATTCGGATATTTTGTTTTCAGCTGCCATCGAGTTCCGGGAAGTTAAGTCTAACGGATACTATAACTGAAATATATATCCTAATATCAAAAAAACGTGATCATGACAATTTGTAATAGTACGGCGTGATTGAGCGTTGTGTTGCTGTTTTCCAATAAAATGTATTTATGCATCCGACCCCGCCGGGACCTTCGCTTCCAGTCGCATGTCCAACCCTCTCGTCCAGAAGCTCGAACACCGCTTTGACCTCTCCGGGGCCGACAGGGCCTGCCTCGAGGGGCTGAAAGCCCACCTCGTCCCGGTCCGCGCGCGCAGCGCCATCATCCGACAGGGCGATGCGCCGGATCATGTTCATCTGATCCACAGTGGGTTTGCGTGCCGCTACAAAGCCCTGCCGGATGGCAGTCGGTTGATCTTGAGCTTCCTGATTCCGGGAGACATTTGCGATTTTAACGCGCATTTTTTGGGGTCTATGGATTATTCGGTTCGCACCCTGAGCGACTGTGAAATCATAAAGATCCCGCTCAAAGAATTGAGCGACCTTACCGCGCGCAGCCCGACCCTGGATTATGGCTTTCGCTGGATCAGTCTCATCGACGAGAGCATCCTGCGAGAGTGGCTTATGCTGGCGAAGCGTCGCTCAGCGGAAAAACAGGTCGCACATTTGTTTTGTGAATTCCTCGCGCGCCTCGAAGCCGTTGGTCTCACAGAGGGCGATCGGTATGGCCTTCCTTTGACCCAAGCCGATATTGGTGACGCAACCGGTCTTTCGACCGTCCATGTCAATCGCATGCTGCAGCGACTGAGGGTCGAAAAACTCGTCGAGTTCAAGAATAAGCATGTCACGATCCTGAATTCGAAAGCACTGAGAGATTTTTCAGAGTTTGACGAGCACTATCTTCACCTTCGACCAAAATTAGCACTCACGTAAATTCGTGCAGGCACATCGAAGCGCGTCCATTGATTGGACGATGCCTGTTCCGGAGGTTTTCTCCGGTTCTTCCAGGGGGATGGAAAATCTTGCACCCGTCCCTGGCGTAGGCCCCGACGAGACCTATGTGCTCCTACCGGATACATCCGGAGGTCGCAGTGCCCCGCTACTTCTTTGACACGCATGATCGTGTGATGACGCGCGATGAAGACGGGACGGAGCTTGCTGGTCCTGACGAAGCAGCCCAGGAGGCGAAGAAGTTACTGCCTCTCATCGCAGCCGGTGCGGTGCCGGCAGATGGAGAACGTCAAGCCTTCACGGTGATGGTGACGGATGAGGAAGGTCGTCCGATCTACTCGGCCGCCTTATCGTATGTCGGAACGTGGCTTGTTCGGTGAGGGATCGCAGCCTGCAGGGCCGAGAAGCGCACCGCAGCGAGCGGTCGCGAGGCGGGTGCCGAACCGAAAGCCAAGGAGCGCAGCACGGCCGCCGAGGAGCCCGTCCGCGTAGGGGGTTGGCGCTTCAGGATTGAGGTCGGGATCCGGGATGCCGGTCGGCCAGGCTGAGCAGGTCGCCTTCGCCAATGGGAGGAGGTTGCGGGCGCTGGAAATCATGGCCCATTCGCCCCGAACCTGGGCGAACCCGCGCAGCAGGAACTGCCGGACGCTTCTGGTTTGCTGGATTGGTCCGAAAACCGGCTCGACGACCTGCCTTCTCGGGCGGTCGCGGCTCCGGCGGCCAGCGCGCTTCAGGCGTGCGGCCATGGCGCGGACAGGTTCGACCCGTTGGCAAAGCCGGCATCGCCCGAGACCTCACGCGGCTTCCGACCGAGATGAGCGCGGACCGCATCGACGGCGATCCCGCCGTCGTGGTCCTGAAAGCGTACGGGCCTCGGCGATCGCCGTCGAGCAGGAGCGCCACCATCGTGCCGGGATGGTCGGGCGGGTCGCCGCGCTCCTCGGTATGGGTGTCGCGGATGGTCGAGAGGTCGAGGGCTTCTCGCCCCGTGTCGCGCTCGAAATGCGCCCTCGGCCCAGGCGGCACGAACTCAATGCGGCGACGGCGGCAGAAGCCGGCCCTGATCGACATTCCACGCCCGAAGCATCTTGGCCTTGGGCCCAGTGAATCACCGCAAAGCGCAGCCATCGAGAGGATTACTCGGGCAGGCTTCCAGGTGGCAAAACTGTCCGCCTTTGGCCTCTGCCAAGTTATCCATCGATGAATGGTCCGAATGCATTTGAGGATCGCCTTTTTCCAAGAACAGGCATCCGCGCGCGCCGATCGTCTGGGTCGATGACATCCGTGTTGATGGTCGGATTCATGGCGGGCACTTCCCCGGGCGAAAGTTCCGCTGCCTGCCGCATGTAAGCCGCGTGTCGATCAGAGCAATCGCACTTCGAATGAGCAGGGCATAGAGCTTGCTGATTACATTTTGAGATGATTTCGAGTGTAGGGTGGGCTGGCTCGCTAACCTACGCTGTCAATGTTCTTTTAAGCGCAGGCGTTTAAGCGATGGGCGACTATCGCATAGGATACGCCGGTGCTTGGACGTCTCAGAGTTGCAGCGACGATCGTCGGGCTCTGCTCGATTTTGACCATCACGCAGGCGCAGGCGGAGGAGCGCGTCCTCAGGCTCGGCTTCCTCTTCGCCCAGAGTTCGCAGCTCGGAGCAGGTGCCGAGCGCTTCTCCAAGGAAGTCGCCAAGCGCACCGGCAACGCGTATCGCGTCGAGCTGTATCCGAACGGCGCGGTCGGTGGCGAAGTCGAGATGGCGGAGGAGCTCCGCCTCGGGCACCTCGATATGGCCTTCATCACGAGTGCGCCCTTCTCCAGCATCATCCCGGAATTCGGGATCTTCGACATCCCGTTCCTGTTTCGCGATGCGGGCCATGCCCACGCCGTCTTCGACGGCGCGGTCGGGCAGGATTACCTGAAGAGGTTCCAGCAAAAGGGCATGATCGCGCTCGCCTGGGGCGAGAACGGCATGCGCCACATCACCAACTCCAAGCACCCGGTCACCAATCCCGAGGACCTGAAAGGCCTCTCGATGCGGGTGCCGCAGTCGGACATCATGCTCACGGGCTTTCGAAGCCTCGGCGTGAAGGCGGAGCCGCTGGCCTTCCCGGCCCTCTACGGCGCCCTGCAATCCGGGCAGTTCGACGGGCAGGAGAACCCGATCGCGGTGATCTTGGCCTCCCATTTCAACAAGGTTCAGAAGCACCTGACCCTGAGCGGCCACGTTTACTCCTGGGCCGTCATGGTCATGTCGAAGACGGCCTGGGATTCCCTGGACCCTGCCGAACAGAAGGCCTTCACCGAGGCGGCCCGGGCCGCCGGCCAGGTGTCCCGCGAGGCGGCCGGGCGCGCCGAACGGGAGGGCGTGGACGAACTGCGCAAGGCCGGGATGAACGTGGTCGCCTCGGTCGATCGCGCCGCCTTCGAGCAGAGCCTGCAATCCGTGACCGCCGGATTCAGCGCCAAGTTCGGCGCCGAGACGATCCGCCAGATCAAGTCCATCCGCTGACGCTTTCGAGGCTCCCGCTCATGTTCACGCTCCGCCTCGACCGCCTCTCGGTCTCTCAGCGCATCCTGGCCGGCTTCGCCGTGGTGCTGCTGCTCCTCACCATCTCCGCCCTGACGACCTTCCGCAGCGTCAGCGTGCTCAACGCGGAGATCGAGAGCACCCGCTCCCGCATGCAGGCCGCCGAGGAGGCCAGCGCTTTCGAACTGCTCCTCAACGGGGTGCGGCGCCTGGTGCTCAACTACATGCGCACGGAACAGGGCGACATGCTGAGCGACCTGAAGACCGGTCTCGGCGCCCTGAGGGCTGACAGCGGCGGCCAACCCTCGGGCAGCCAGGATGCGGCGATCAGAAGTCGGGCCCTCGACTACGTCACCGGCACCGACGCACTCGTCGGCGCGATGCAGAAGCGGAAAGCCGCCCTCGGGGATCTGGTCAAGCTCGGTGCAGCGCTCTCCAACGCCGGTTACGCGATGGCGCAGCTTGCCGCGCAGGAACCGGGTCTCGCCGCCGCGACCTTCCGCGCCGACCGGGCCCTTCAGGCCGGCATGAGCGCGGTCTATCTTTTCCGCTCCAGCAACAATCCGGCGGATGCCAGCACAGCCACGGTCGAGTTCGGCCGCTACACCCGGGAACTCCTGGCCCTGTCCCGACTCGACGAAGCCGGCCTGCTTCAAGCCTCGCTCAAAGTCGCGAACGGGAAGGTCGCAGCCTTCAAGGCGGCCCTCGACGGTGTCCTGCAGGGCGCCGGCGAGGTCGAGGTGGCGTATCAGAACCTGAAGCAGACGGGCGACGCGTTGATCGGCCTGGGCAAGGAGACCCGTGAGCGGGCGGTCCGGGAACAGCAGCAGATCATGGCGGTGATGACCGCGGATGCCAGCCAGCTGAGCCAGCTTGTCATCGGGATCGGTGGCGTGGCCCTGGTGATCGGCGGGCTCCTCGCATGGCGTGTCGGCCGCGGCGTGTCCGGGCCGGTGGCGGCCATGACCGGCGCGATGCAGCGCCTGGCCGCCGGAGACCATGGCGTGGCTGTTCCGGGTTCTCAGCGGTCCGACGAGCTCGGTGCCATGGCGCGGGCCGTCCAGGTCTTCAAGGACGCACTCATCGCCAAGGAGCAGGCTGACGCCGCGGCAGCCGAGGAGGCGGATGCGAAGATGCGACGCGCCGACCATCTCGACGCCCTGACGAAGGCGTTCGAGGCGAATGTCTCCGTTCTCACGCAGGGTCTGGCCGGTGCTTCCACCGAGATGGAGGCCACGGCTCAGGGCATGGCAGGCACCGCGGAGCAGACGACCCGGCAATCCGGCACGGCGATGCGGGCCGCCGAACACACCTCCGCGAATGTGCAGACCGTCGCTGCGGCCACGGAGGAAATGTCCGCATCCATCCAGGAAATCACGCAGCAGGCCGGTCAGTCGGCCCGCATCGCGCAGCAGGCAGCTGATGAGGCTCGCCGCACGGACGGACTGGTCCGGCAACTCGCCAGTGCCGCCGAGCGGATCGAGACCGTCATCGCGATGATCAACAAGATCGCAGGGCACACGAACCTCCTGGCCCTGAATGCCACCATCGAGGCGGCTCGGGCAGGCGAGGCCGGACGGGGCTTTGCCGTGGTCGCGTCCGAGGTGAAGGAACTTGCCGGTCAAACCACGCGCGCGACGGAGGAGATCGCGGGGCAGATTGCGTCCATCCAGGGCGTCACCCAGGCCTCCGTCGCGGCCATCCAGGCCATCGGCAGCACGATCGGGCAGATGGCGGCGGCCTCGAACGCCATCGCGGCTGCCATGGAGCAGCAGGGCGCCGCGACCCAGGAGATTGCCCGAAACGTGCAGCAGGCGGCGAACGGGACCGGCCAGGTCGTCGGTAGCATCAACGATGTGCGCCTGGGCGCGGACTCGACGGGCAGTGCCGCGGCGCAGGTGCTCGGCGCCGCGCAGGAACTCTCCCATCATTCGGAGAGCCTCCGTCACGAGGTCGGAACGTTCCTGATGGCGGTGAAGGCGGCCTGAGGGCCCCCGAAGGCGTCGAACGTTCGAAAGCGTCACATCCGACCGGCTCTTTCGAATGCGACGATCGGTTCAACGCGAACTTGTGAAGGGCGAACACTGCTCGGATGTGGACCGCCGACCCGAGCGGCGGGTTTCCATGCAACTCCTGAACTAAGGCGGTGCCGTGCCCGATTGGCTGGAACACACGATCTGGTGGCAGGTCTTCCCGCTCGGCTTCGTCGGAGCCGAATCCGAGACCGTCGAGGGCGCTCCCGTCGTGCATCGCCTGGGCCATGTCCAGGCCTGGCTCGACTATGCCGTCGAGCTTGGCGCCACGGGGCTGGCCCTCGGACCGGTCTTCGCCGCCTCGACCCATGGCTACGACACGATCGACCCCTTCCGGGTCGATCCGCGGCTCGGCGACGAGGCGGATCTCGTCGCCTTGATCGAGGCCGCCCATGCGCGGGGCCTGCGCGTGCTTCTCGACGGCGTCTTCAACCATGTCGGCCGCGACCATCCCGCCTTCGCCGAGGTTCTGGCGCAAGGGCCGCAGGCGCCCAGGGCCGCGTGGTTTCGGCTGTCCTGGCCCCGGGGCACCGATCCGGGCACGGCGCCGGACTACGCCTGCTTCGAGGGACACCGGCAGCTCGTGACGTTGAACCACGACGCACCCGCCGTAGCCGATTACGTCGTCTCCGTCATGACGCATTGGCTCGCCCTGGGGGTGGATGGCTGGCGCCTCGATGCGGCCTACGCCGTGCCCCGGCGCTTCTGGTCCGACGTCCTGGCGCGTGTGCGGTCGGTCCATCCGGACGCCTACCTCGTCGGCGAGGTCATCCACGGGGATTATGCCGCCATCGTGCGCGACACTGGCCTGGATGCGGTGACCCAGTACGAGCTCTGGAAAGCCATCTGGAGCGCCCTCAACGACCGCAACCTGTTCGAACTGGCCCATGCGCTCGACCGCCACAACGGCTTCCTCGACGCCTTCGTGCCGCTGACCTTCGTGGGCAACCACGACGTCACGCGGATCGCGAGCCGCCTCGCCGACGAGCGCCACCTCCCCCAGGCCCTCGCGATCCTGCTGGTCTGCGGCGGCACACCCTCGATCTATGCGGGCGACGAGCAGGCCTTCCGCGGCGTGAAGGAGGAGCGTGTCGGCGGGGACGATGCGATCCGGCCGGCTTTCCCGGACACGCTTGAGGGGCTCGCCCCCTATGGCTGGCCGATCTACCGTCTGCACCAGACCCTGATCGCCCTGCGGCACCGGCATCCCTGGCTGCACCGCGCCCGCACGCGGACGCTCCACCTGACCAACGAACAGCTCGTGCTCGCGGTGGGTGGCGGAACCCAGCACCTCCTCCTCGCCCTGAACCTCGCCGAGGCCGGCCTGCTCCTGCCGGCGCCGAATGCGCGCATCGTCGAGGCCGGGGAGGCGTCGCTGGCAGCGCCCGGAACGCCGGATGCGCGGGTGAGCCTCGGCCCCCATGGCTGGGCCGTCCTGGCGATTTGATCTTTGCCGTTCGACAGCCTGGCGTCGCCCAGGACCGGGGGGAACGTGTCGTGAGCACAAAAGAATCCCTCTCGACCCAGAGGGATTCCCGAGGACATCGCGTCCTTCGCGAGGATGACGGTTCGCTGCCAGCGTCAGCGTTCGGCGCGGTCAGCGGCTCGAAGGCGCGTGTCGCGCGACAGCATGCGAAGCTCCCTGTTCCCGCTGGTCGCCCCGACGTCAGCCATGCCGAGTCCGCCCTCGAACAGGCCCGTGACGGCCGCGTGTCGGAGTTCGTGGAGGCGATGGTCGTTGCTGCCCGCGCGCTCGCGCAGGCGCATCCAGGTCTGCTCAGGGCCACCCACGCGCATCGGGAAGAGGCGTTCCGTCGGAAGGGAACGTTCGGCTCGGAGTGTCAGGAGGGCGCTCACGGCACGCGGCGCCAGCGGAACGTGACGCGTGTCGCCGTCCTTGGTCAGAGCGCGGGGTGCAACGCGCTGAACCAGGTCTACGTCGCACCAACGGAGCGACAGACGTTCGCCTCGGCGCTTCGCCGTCGCGATGGCGACGAGGCTCAGCGACTGGAAGCCGGGTGTGCGTAAGACAACGGCACAGAGGCGCCGAAGAGCAATCCATCGGACGAAGACGGATCGGTTCAGGGCAGCGGTTTTGCCTGATCGGACCTTCGTAGCGGCGTTCGATAGGAAGACGACGTGCTTCGCTGCAGCCAAGCTCAGGCCAGCAGGCCTCGGTACGAGCGAGTGCCCCTGCTGAATAAACCCGTTGTACGCAAGAGGCTTCGGAGTAGGATCAGGAGAAGATCGGTTCTGCGATAGCCTCAATCAGCCATTCGATAATCTGGAGACGCCCCGTGTCCAAGCTGTTTGAAGAACGGGAACGCGCAGCAGAAATGCTTTTTGTTCGTGCGGAAGAAGCGCGATTTATGATGCACTGCCAAGGGGTTAGATCGCTGGCAGCCTATGCGGCACAAAAGCTTGGTATCGATGGGCAGGGTGCAGGTGCATATGCCCAAGAGTTACTGGGCGCATCGGTGCAGGGCCTGCGAGGCGACGCCTTGGTGGAGCGCGTGCAGGCGGACTTAGCGTCGAATGGCATCATCGTGGACCTCGCTGAGCTCCGCCGAGAACTTGCGCGGTCGACCGCCCAAGGCATCTACGACGTTGGTCCTGCAGCCAGAGGAGAGGCACCACCGCATTCATCCAGAGCAGGGGTTAACCCCTCACCGAGATAAGTCACAGCCAAGCCGGCGCTGGATACAGAACGATCGCTGCTTCGCTGCCGTGGAAGAGTGAGTCAGACGCCGGCAATATCGTCGGGGTCATTTGGAGCAGCACGCGCGATTGCCTCACCGTAGAACGCCGCTGCCAGAGAACGGCGGACCGGAAGAGGCTGCCCTCTTGATGCAGCACCAGCGCAGAACTCAATGAGTTCAGGGTCGGGCATGACCACGATCCCGAAGCCGGCGTGGAACGGGCCGGCGTCGAACACGCGCATGGCTATGGCGAGCCCCTCAGGAGCCGACGCTTCGAGACCTTCATCGACCAACCAGAGCCGCCGCCCCGCGACGAGTAAGTCGTCTAACCAAACCCCTGCAGCGTCGTGCCAGCCCGTAACCTGGAATATCGAGAACGAAGCCGCAGCCATCCGTCGAGCGATCTCGTGGTCGCCGAGATCCAGATGGACAGCCCCGTCCTGGAGGAACCAGTCGTAGACGCGCCTACCGCGCTGATTCGGCTCCATGAGGGCGATGTCGCACAGCATGTCGAACACTGTGCCATCGTCGCGCTGCTTTTGGTCCCACAGATCGAGGTGCTTGGCCGCCCGATCGAAGTCAGGCTTGCGGCAGCAGCTCACGGCTTGGCGGAGCACAGACTGGATCGAAGCTCGGATGAGGTAATACTGCGCGAGGACGGCCTCGCGGGATGCAATGGACTGCGTTCCGTCCACACGGGTTCTCCACGCGCCTGACGGCAGCGTGCCGTGAGCGTGGCCTGACGTCTACCGGCAGCGGGTGCAGCGAAAAGCGGAGACATCAGCCGCTCAGCGATCGTGCTTCCGTCACTGAGATTGTTGATTGAAATGGCGGAGAGGGGGGGATTCGAACCCCCGATGCCCTTGCAGGCATGCCGCATTTCGAGTGCGGTGCATTCAACCGCTCTGCCACCTCTCCGCGAAGGCGCCTCGATGAGACGGGCGGTCACTAGCACGAGTGCTCCGGCTTTCACAAGCGGGGATCGCGGGAAAGCGTGACCGAGGAGAAGACGAGGGAGCCGGCGGTGTCGCGGTTCGGATGCGCCGGGGTCTTCAGCGTTGCTTAACCGGGGCGGTGCGACGGTCTGCGGGACGCGAATCGGAAACCCGTCGGCGACGCCTTGGACGCCGTACGGGGATTGACAGGATCGGGAAGCCCAGGGATGGCATCGGACGCCGCCACTGCCGTGATCGCCGTCCTGGCCGGCTCCGCGCCCCTGCATCTCATCCGCGTCCTGGCCCCCCTCGGCTGCGTGATCCGCCCCGTCAGCGGCCTGCCCCAGGATCTCGCGACCGATCGCGGCCCTCTGCCGGCCTGCGACCTGATCGTCGTCGAGGCGGGCGCCCAGGAGTCCTGCGCAGTGCTCGCGCTGATCGCACGGGTGCGCGGCCTGGGGGCGCAGGCTCGGACGCCCATCCTGCTGATCGCGGCCGACGATGCGCCACCGGTCCGGCGCGCGGCCGCGGCCGCCGGGGCCACCGATCTCATGGCGTATCCGGTCGATCCCTTCGATCTGCGAACCCGGGTCGGCAACCTGATCGAACTCGCCCTCGCCCGCCGGGCCGCCGAGCACCAGGGCCGGCTGGCGGCACACACCGTCGAGCGGGCCGTCGTCGAGGCCGCAGCCCGGGAGCGGGAGATCATCCGCCGCCTGATGCTGGCCGCGGAGTTCCGCGACGACCAGGCGGGGGGCCACCTGACCCGCGTCGCCGGCTGCGCCATCGCGATCGCCGAGGGCCTCGGCCTCCCGGAGCAGGAGGCGAACGACATCGCCTTCGCGTCGACCATGCACGACATCGGCAAGATCAGCATCCCGGACCATATCCTGATGAAGCCGGGCGCCCTCACCGAGGCCGAGCGCGAGGAGATGAAGCAGCATGCCCTACGGGGCTACCGCATGCTCCACGACAGCCCGTCCCACTTGCTGCAGCTCGCCTCCGACATCGCCCTCACCCATCACGAGCGCTGGGACGGCGAAGGCTACCCCCAGGGCCTGAGGAACACCGAGATTCCCCTGGCCGGCCGGATCATCGCGGTGGCCGACGTGTTCGACGCCCTCATCTCCGAGCGGGTCTACAAGAAGGCCTGGTCCCTGGAGCGGGCTCGCCAGCACATCGAGGCACAGGCCGGGACGCATTTCGATCCCGACTGCGTCGCCGCCTTCGTCTCGCGGTGGACCGACATTGTCGGCCTGATCGCGGAGCATCCGCCCGAGAACGCGGCCGCCTGACCCCGGCCGGACGCCGCGGATCCCGGCTCAGCCGGCGAGACATCACCGGATCCGGAGGGCGACAGAAGGCCGGGATCCTGTTACCGCTGCGGCGAAACAGGCATATACTAGAGGCATCTACGTCCGCTATCCTCGATTGTCCGCAGGGGCGGTCCCCGTCGTCTTGCTGGGACGCCGCGGTCGCGGGCTTCGGGATTTCAGTGGCATGGCATGCATGATGGACGCTTCCCGCGAGACAACCGCGCCCCTCACCGATCCGCTGCTCCTCGACAACCAGCTCTGCTACGCCCTCTACGCGGCCGCCCACCGGATGACGAAGTCCTACCGCCCGATGCTGGAGCGGATGGGCCTGACCTACCCGCAATACCTCGTCCTCCTGGTGCTGTGGGAGACCGACGGCATCACGGTTTCGGAGATCGGGCGGCGCCTGCGCCTGGATTCCGGCACCCTGACCCCTGTCCTGAAACGCCTGGAGGTGGCGGGCTTCCTCGTCCGGAGCCGACGGCGCTCCGATGAGCGCGAGGTCGAGATCGCGCTCACGCCGCGCGGACAGGGGCTCCGGGCCGAGGCGGCCGCCGTGCGAGAATCCGTGATGTGCCAGCTCAACATGTCGGAGCCGGAGGTGCAGGCCATGCGGGCCGACCTGAACGCCCTGATCGAGAACCTCAGTGCGGCCGGGTAACGGACCAGAGCGCCGGCCCCGCACCCCGCCGAGCCGCCGAGCCCGGCTTCGGACGCCGCCGCTCCCTGGAAGGCCGGTAATTTTGCCGGGTAAGTTTTTCTTGAACCGAACGGGACAGGGCCGCTAAGGCGGTGCTGTCGAGCGCGCGATGCCGCGGACAAGCCCTCGTTCACAACCTGTGCGGGATTGAGCGTATCGTGGATTCCCACCGACCGGTTCAGCAGGCCATCACGACCCCGTCCCGGGTTCCGGCAAACGAATTCCCCGGGCCGTGCCCGTCGATCGCTGGCGTGTCCGGGCCAGGACGCATCAGGGTCGAACTTGCCGGTCGGTCCGGCGTTTCCGACCGATGAGTGCGCATGCGGGCGAAGCGGATCTGGCCCCGCGACGGCAGGTTGGTGTTCTGCCGTTCCGGCGAATGCCCGATGGCGGCTTCATGATCATGCTCATCACCTCGCGGGAGAGCCGGCGCTGGGTGATCCCGAAGGGCTGGCCGATGAAGGGGCGCAAGCCCTACGACGCCGCCGCCCGGGAAGCCTACGAGGAGGCCGGCCTCCTCGGCACCGTCGGCAAGCGTCCCCTCGGCTTCTACCTCTACGAGAAGCGCCTGAAGAGCCGCGATGCGGTCCTGTGCCAGGTGAAGGTGTTTCCCCTTGAGGTGCGCAAGCAGCTCAAGCACTGGCCGGAGCGCCATCAGCGCGAGGATCGCTGGTTCAAGCCGTCCGAGGCGGCCGACGCCGTGGCGGAGGCGGGGCTCGCCGCGATCATCCGTGCCGCCTGCAAGCGGGAAACCGGCGCCCTCGCCTGAGACGGGCGGGCGACGTCCCCGCCGCGCCCGTGGGAATTCGGCCACCGACCCGAGAGAAACCGACACAATTCGCTGCGATGCGATTGCCAAGGGGATGATGATCGGCTAATTGCCCGTCCGTCCGGTTCGCACGGCCCTCGCCGCAACCCAGGACGTTTAGCTGCTGTAGCTCAGTGGTAGAGCACCTCATTGGTAATGAGGAGGTCGACAGTTCAATCCTGTCCAGCAGCACCATTATTCTCCAACAAAAACAGCGCGTTCGGGGTGATGGTGCCGACTGCCGCCCGGTCCGGCTTTTTGTCTGGGCAGCACGCGGGCGGTCCAGGTTCGGAACGCGGTTTTCGCACCCTTGCGTCAGCCGCCCGCACGCCCCGTACGACCCTGCTATCGGCCGTTCGAAGCCCCCCCGACCGGCAGCGGACGGCGAAAGCGGACACGGGGCGAAGCAGGGTGTAGGACCGTGCATGGGTCTGGAACCGCCGGCCTCGGAGCATTCCCATGAAACGCGCGACCCTATCGCTGATGGCCATCAGCCTGTTCATGGCGGCGCATGCGAGCGCGCAGAGCCTTCAGCCTCCATCCGATGGCCCGAGCACGCGCGAAGCGCCACGCACGAAGCGTGAGCGTGATCTCGGCCTGGACGGGAAGCCACGCGGGCAAAGAGAACTGTCGGCTCCGGACCGGGACGGGTACTCCACCGAGGAGCCCGATGACGAGGAGGACGACGATCTCGGGGAGGCCCTCCGTGGGGCTCAGCCCGCCGAGCCGCAGGCCCGTTGATCGTCTGCGGACCGCATGCGCTCTCCGATCCTCGCCCTGGTACTGGCCGTCGCGATCACTCCCGCCGCCCGCGCTGAGCCGGCATCGACCCTGGCCGGGCTGTGGCAGGCACTCGGCTCGTGTTCGCAGTCGGTGGGGGGCCCGGCAGGCTCGGCCGGCTCAGAGGTCACGGTGCTGCTCAGCATCAGGCGTGATGGCAGCCTCCAGGGGCAACCGCGGATCACGCACGCGAAGCTTACGGGCGACGATGCGGCTCAGAAAGAGTTCCTCGCTGGCGTACTCGGGGGCATCGCGCGGTGTTTCCCGCTCTCGATCACGGACGGTCTCGGCGGTGCCGTCGCGGGGCGCCCCCTTCGCCTGAGGGTCATGAACCGAGCGAGGGAGCGCGGCGCCTGAAACGTTGCCGCATGCACAAGCTTTGCCGACAGCCGCTAAGAGAAGCCGGGCGATGATATCGTAACCATGTCACGCCGCGCATATCGCTATGGAAATCGCCTGCCGCATTGCGGCAGCCTGGGCAGCAAGTCTGGACTGCGGAAGATGCTTCGATACGGCCTCCGGCAGCGGGAGGGCGAAATGGGAAGCGACGTTGAGGCCGATGTCGTGATCGGCTTTCATGCCGCAGCGTATCCGGCATTCGCCAGATCCGAAGCAAAGCGTTCTGAGCGAAACGCAGACGCGCAGGATCCATCTGCCTTACGGTCGCTCGGAGCAGCGCATTCGTGTGGCAGCCCGTCAGCTCCCGCGGATCGTCATGTCCGCGCCGTCGGCAGCTCACTACCCTGCGTCGCCTGGATGTGCGCGTTCAGGAGGTTGTCCGTCCGGTCCGAACCGAGGACGCTGGAATCGCGGCGGAGGGTCTGCTCTCCCGCACGATGGCCGTGTCCCTGCTCCCGAACGGGCTCGGGCAGACCCAGCCGCGCCTCGTTTCCCTCGCGGGGGACACCCTTCCCCTGGGCACCGCGTCGCCGATCCGCTCCGGCGGCCGGGAGGTCGCCTACCACCTGAGACAGGGCGCCGCTGCCGCAGCCGCCGCCCGTTCGGGCCTGCGTCGCCACGCAAGGCCCCTTGTGGGCGATGATCCGGGGCGATTTGTCGGAACGCCGCGACGGGGTACTCTCTCGCCAGGGAGATACGCCGATGACCGCCTCAACGACGGCCGCCAGGGCCGCGCCATCGATCTATGACCGGGACCTCGACCGGAACCCGGCGAATTACCAGCCGCTGACGCCCCTGAGCTACCTCGACCGGTCGGCGCGGGTCTTCCCGGATCACTGTGCGGTGATCCACGGCCCCCTGCGGCGCAGCTATGCCGAGCTCTACGCGCGCTGCCGCCGCCTCGGGGCGGCCCTCGCGGCACGCGGCATCGGGCGCGGCGACACCGTCGCGGTCGTCCTTGCCAACACGCCCGAGATGATCGAGGTCCATTACGGGGTGCCGATGACCGGCGCCGTGCTGAACACCCTGAACACCCGCCTGGACGCCGCCGGTCTCGCCTTCTGCCTCGACCACGGCGAGGCCAAGGTGCTGATCACCGACCGGGAATTCTCGAAGGTTGTGGCCCCGGCGCTGGCCCAGGCCCGGGTCAAGCCCCTGGTGATCGACGTCGACGATCCGGAATTCACCGGCCCCGGCACGGCGGTCGGCAGCCTCGGCTACGAGGCCCTGCTGACGGAGGGCGACCCGGCCTGGGACTGGGCGATGCCCGGCGACGAGTGGGACGCGATCTCGCTGAACTACACGTCGGGCACCACCGGCGACCCGAAGGGCGTGGTCTACCACCATCGCGGCGCCGCCCTGCTCTGCCTCGGCAACGTCATCACGGGCAACCTCGGGCAGCACCCGGTCTATCTCTGGACCCTGCCGATGTTCCACTGCAACGGCTGGTGCTTTCCCTGGACCCTCTCGGTGGTCGCCGGCACCCATGTCTGCCTGCGCCAGGTCCGGGCCGGCGCGCTCTTTGCGGCATTGGCCGAGCACGGCGTCACGCATCTGTGCGGCGCGCCGATCGTGATGCAACTCCTCTTGAACGCGCCCGCGGCGGAGCGCCGCCCCCTGCCCCGGCGGGTCGCCTTCCTGACGGCGGCCGCGCCGCCGCCCCAGGCGGTTCTCGGCGCCATGGGGGCCGCCGGCTTCGACGTCACCCACCTGTACGGTCTCACCGAGACCTACGGCCCGGCCGTGGTGAATGCCTGGCACCGGGACTGGGACGCCCTCGACGACGAGGTCCGCGCCGCCAGGATGGCGCGCCAGGGCGTGCGCTATCCCGTGCTCGAGGGCTTCGACATCCGCGATCCCGAGACCTGCGAATCCGTGCCCGCCGACGGCGAGACGATGGGCGAGGCGATGTTCCGCGGCAACGTGGTGATGCGCGGCTACCTGAAGAACCCGAGGGCGACGCAGGCCGCCTTCGCGGGCGGCTGGTTCCGCTCCGGCGACCTCGGGGTCAAGCATCCGGACGGCTACATCCAGCTCAAGGATCGTTCGAAGGACATCATCATCTCGGGCGGTGAGAACATCTCCTCCATCGAGGTGGAGGACGCCCTGTTCCGCCACCCCGCCGTCTCCGCCGCCGCGGTCGTGGCCCGCCCCGACGCGAAGTGGGGTGAGACCCCGATGGCGTTCGTCGAGCTGAAGCCCGATGCCACCGTGGAGGCCGACGTCCTCATCGCCTGGTGCCGCGAGCGGCTGGCCGGCTACAAGCTCCCGCGCCACATCGTGTTCGGAGAGTTGCCGAAGACCTCGACCGGCAAGGTGCAGAAGTACCTGCTGCGGGAACGGGCGAAGGAGACGTGAGCGGGCGACGGCCCCGCCCGTCGCCCGCTCACGGTGGGGCCGCGAACCTGCGATGGACCAGAGCCGCTTCATCCGTCGTCAGGCTGTAGAGCGTCTCGATCGTCCGATCGAGATTGGAGCGAACCTCTCGGAAGCGCTCGATCGCCTCCGCCCGGACCTTCACGCTCGGACTGGCATTGAGGCGCGCACCCAGCTGCATCAGGTGTCCGACCTGGGCGACGATCGCAGCGTGCGTCCGCGCCTCGCCGGCATCTCCGAGGTCGAGCAACTTGATCGGCAGGGCGGCGAGTTCGTTCGTTCCGACATTGTTGTTGGAGCTGGTCAGCTGGAATCGCCATTGCAGCAGCCGGCTGTTCAGGCAGGCGAGGATGTATTCCGGGGACAGATCGCAGGTCGGTGCGACGACGACCGCGTTGGTCGAATCGGCGAAGTACCAGCCCGGCTCCGAGAGGGTCGCGACGATCCGATGCCGCTCGTCGACGCCGGTGATCCTCTGGGTCGCGATGCGCCGGACGCCGACGGCATCCGGCGTGATGTGGGCCTGCTCGTAGCGCGCACGGTCGAACCATTCGACGCGCCCCTGGCTCAGGGTGCGATGGATCGCGTAGGCGGAGACCTCCACGCCCTTCAGGAGCCTGCTGTGTCGGGGATCGTCCGTGATGTAGGCGCGGTAGATCGTCTGGTTGATCTCGCCGCGGGCGATCCGAATCCCCGCGATTCCGTCGAGGCGCGCGACCGAGTTCGCCTGATGCAGCTTCTTGGCCAGCTCCCATGAGGCCTGATCGGTGATCGGGATCGGCAGGCCCAGGGGATCGATGGCCGCCAGTTCGCTCCGTCGCATCGTAACGTCCCGGGAGGGATCGTCGAACGACGCCCGGGGATAGACGTGGAGGCTGATGCGCGGGTTGTGCTTGCGCCGGGACGGCGGGCGCTTGCGGCCTCCGACGACCACCGTCGACAGCTTGGCATCGTAGAAGACGCGATGCTGGCGGATGTCCTTCTGGGGAAAGGCCCGCGCGTTCAGCTCGTCGACCTGATCCAGGACCGCGAGGCGCGTCGTCTTGCAGCTGAAGTCGGCGAGCAGCGCCATGGGCACGATCATGCCCAGGGAACCGTTGTGCCTGACGAGCTGCAGGCTCTGGATCAGGAAGAACCGGAACAGGTTCAGCTTGCCGCCCTTCGCGGCGTCCAGTCGGTCCGTCCGGGCGAGGTAGGCGCGGAAGACGTCGTGGGGCCAGGAGGCCGCGCCGCGCTCCTTCTCGATGACGTCGTAGGGCGGATTGCCGATGACCGCGTCGAACCAGCCGCGGGCACGGACCTCCGGAAACGATAGCTCCCAGGAGAACGGTTTCGCCTCGGTGATCCGCAGACCGGCCGGCAGAAGCGTGTAGGCATCCTGTCCGACGAGGCTGTTTCCGACATGGATGTTGCCGGTCAGGTCCGGAAGAAACGTCTCGTTCGGGAACAGTACCCTCTGCCGCCCCAGGGTGGATTGGGTCTCGCCCTCGAGGATCTTGAGATAGATCGACATCTCCGAGACTTCGGTGGCCTGGCGATCGATATCGACGCCGAAGATACAATCCTTGGCGATGCGCTTCTTCAGCTCGCTGGTCAGCTTCAGGTCGCCATGGGCGTCGAGATAGACGGATTTGCCGTCCCGCTTGTCCACGTTGAGATGGTAATAGTGGATATGCGCCTGAAAGAGCTTTTCCAGTGCACGGATCAGGAAGGTTCCGGACCCGCAGGCCGGATCGAGGATCCGGATGCGACGCATCTGTTCCGGCGTCTTACCGTCGAGGAGCGGCGCCAGGGCGCCGTCGACGATGTGGGCGACGATGTGCTCGGGCGTGTAGAAGACGCCGCCCTGCTTCCGGATCTCGGGCTTCGGGGTGACGTTCCCCTGTTCGTCGATGACCGAACCGAGGAAGCGCTCGTAGACCGACCCCAGGATCTCGATCGGCAGGGTGCTGAAGAGATAGGGCGACTCGTCACCGGCCAGATGATCGATGAAATCGGCGAGCCATCGGTCATCGACCACGCAGGACTCGACGAAGTGAGCCGGCGCTCCGGCCCGTCCATAGAGCCCGCCGTTGAAGGCCGCCCGCATGTTCGCCTGGTTGCCGACGATCACGGTCCACAGCTCGCCCTTCCGGCGTCCGTGCCGTTCCCAGAGCGACAACGCCTGCCGGAGCGTCTGGAAGGTATCGATATCGCGGTCCTCGCAGACCCTCTGAAAGATGAGGCGATCGAGGATCACCTGGACGGCCTCGTTGATCGACTCCACGTCCCAGTGCAGGGCTGCGTTGTGCTGGATCAGGGACTTGGCCAGCCGGGCGCGCTCGCCTTCGAGGTATTGCAGGAAATCGGTATCGACGGCCCGGTTGCGGTCCGGCTTAATCAGCCAGAGTTGACGGTCGGTCCGGGAGGTGACCTTGGGCAGGTTCTGGATGAAGGCTTCCAGGGAACCGGCCGCGACGGCTTGCCGTGACAGCAGGTCCCAGATCTTGGGCGCCGCATCCCGGTAATCCTGGTAGCAGAGGCGCCAGCCCGGCACGACGCTGAACGGCTTCTCCCGACTCGGCTTCCCCCCGACGACGAACAGGTTCAACTCGTCGAAATTCGTCGTCAGGCCGATCCAGAGACGCAGGTTGTAGACGTAGTTCTGCAGCTGGAACCGGTGGTTCTCCAGCTTCTCGGGAAACTTCTTCGCCTCGCAGACGAAGCGATCGAACCCGCCGATCCGGAAGACGTAATCCGCCTTGCCGTTGATGACGCCGTCATAGGCCCTGTACTCGACCCGCACGTCGCGCATGAAGGGCGGGTCGTCCTTCGTGTTCCTGACGTCCCAGCCCAGCGCCTCGAAGAATGGATCGAGGTACTCGTTCCGCAGCGAGTACTCGTCCAGCCCCTTGCGATACTCCGGACGATACTTCGCGAAGCGCTGGCACAACCGGTCCAGGACGACGAGAAACTGATCGAACTCGCGGCCTCGCTGCAGGTCCATCCGAAACACTCCAACGCTTGCGCATCCATCTCGACCGCGTGTTCCGGCGTCATCCGATCGCCGGACCGGCACCGGGGCGAAGACGGACAGGCCCGGCCGCCTGCCGGGCTTCCCCGCACGGCGTTGCGGAGCACCACAGCGCGGGCGCCCGCGACTCGCGTCCGAACGGACCGGGCAGACCCGAAGAGGCCGGTCTCCGACCGGGGCGGGATCGAGGTCGTCGCAGGGGCCACCTGGGGAAGGCTGCAGGGCGGGGGCGATCGAAAGCGGGAACGCTGAACATGATCAAACCTAACGTTGGTAATAAATATATTCTAGGTATTGTTTTGCGATCCTGAGGCGCCGCCGAGGGCGCGAGAGGCGGGACGGAAAAACGAAAAAAGGCCGGGCTTTCGCCCGGCCTCCCGTCATCGGTGCTTGAGAAGGGTGTGCGTGCTTAGGCGACGCCGCCCGAGCGCTCGAAGCGCTTGCGCTCATTGGGGTCGAGGTAGGTCTTGCGCAGGCGGATCGACTTCGGCGTGACCTCCATCAGCTCGTCGTCCTGGATCCAGGCGAGCGAGCGCTCCAGGGTCATGCGGATCGGCGGCGTCAGGCGCACGGCCTCGTCCTTCGAGGTGGTGCGGATGTTGGTGAGCTTCTTACCCTTGAGCACGTTCACCTCGAGATCGTTCTCGCGGTTGTGCTCACCGATGATCATGCCCTGGTAAACCTTGGCGCCGGGCTCGATCATCATCGGGCCGCGATCCTCGAGATTCCACATGGCGTAGGCCACGGCCTCGCCCTTGTCGTTGGAGATCAGCACGCCGTTGCGGCGGCCGGGCATCTCGCCCTTGTAGGGCTCGTAGGCCTTGAACAGACGGTTCATGATCGCGGTGCCGCGCGTATCGGTCATGAGCTCACCCTGGTAGCCGATGAGGCCACGGGTGGGCGCATGGAAGACGAGGCGCAGGCGGGAGCCGCCCGACGGCTTCATCTCAATCATCTCGGCCTTGCGCTCGGACATCTTCTGCACGACGACGCCGGAATACTCCTCGTCGACGTCGACCACGACCTCCTCGACCGGCTCGAGGACGTTGTCGTTCTCGTCCTTGGAGAGCACCACGCGGGGACGCGAGACGGCGATCTCGAAGCCCTCGCGGCGCATGGTCTCGATCAGGATGGCGAGCTGGAGTTCGCCGCGGCCCGAGACGAAGAACGAATCCTTGTCGGCCGCCTCCTCGATCTTGAGCGTGACGTTGCCCTCGGCCTCCTTGAACAGGCGGTCGCGGATCATGCGGCTCGTGACCTTATCGCCCTCGGTTCCGGCCAGCGGCGAATCATTGACGATGAAGGACATGGTGACGGTGGGCGGATCGATCGGCTGGGCCTGGATCGGGGTCTCGACCTGCGGATCGCAGAAGGTGTCGGCCACGGTGCCCTTCACGAGGCCCGCGATGGAGACGATGTCGCCGGCCTCGCCCACATCGATGGGCGCGCGCTCCAGGCCGCGGAAGGCCAGGATCTTCGAGACGCGACCGGTCTCCACGAGCTTGCCCGTGCGGTCCATGACCTTGATGGCCTGGTTCGGCTTCACGGTGCCGGACGCGATGCGGCCGGTGATGATGCGGCCGAGGAACGGGTTGGCCTCCAGCAGGGTGCCGAGCATCCGGAACGGACCCTCCTCGACCTTGGCCTGGGGCACGTGTTCGAGCACGAGGTCGAACAGCGGGGCGAGGCCCTCGCTCTGGTCGCCGTCGGGCGCCGTCGCCATCCAGCCGGCGCGGCCGGACCCGTAGAGGATCGGGAAGTCGAGCTGCTCGTCGGTGGCGTCCAAGGCCGCGAAGAGGTCGAACACCTCGTTCACCACTTCGGTGATGCGGGCGTCCGGACGGTCGACCTTGTTGATCGCCACGATCGGCTTCAGGCCGATCTTGAGGGCCTTGCCGACCACGAACTTGGTCTGGGGCATCGGGCCCTCGGCCGCGTCGACGAGCACGATCACGCCGTCGACCATCGAGAGGATGCGCTCCACCTCGCCGCCGAAATCGGCGTGGCCGGGGGTGTCCACGACGTTGACGCGGGTGTCCTTCCAGACGACCGAGGTCGCCTTGGCCAGGATGGTGATGCCGCGCTCCTTCTCGAGATCGTTCGAGTCCATGGCGCGTTCCTCGACGCGCTGGTTCTCGCGGAACGATCCGGACTGCGACAGCAGCTTGTCGACGAGCGTCGTCTTGCCGTGGTCGACGTGGGCGATGATGGCGATGTTGCGAAGCTTCATAGGGTATCCGGAAGCGAGAAGAGCCCGTCACGCGACGGGCCGCAGGAATGCGGCCGGCTGCGCCGGGTCACGGGATCGAGCTATCGCGTCGCAATATAAGGTGTGAGGCTCCGGGGCAAGGGGCGACCGCCGTCGGACCAAGCATGCCCCACCCCCGTCAGGCGCGGGCGGCCTCCAGGCGCAGGGCCCGGACCCGGTAGCGGCCGAGCGCGGTGACGCACACGAACGAAATCGCCGCGAGCGTGGTACCGAAGGCGGCGATGGGCCACCAATGGCCCTGGAAGCGCTCGGCCAGGAGGGTGCCGACGATCGGGGTTAGGCCGCCCGCGATCGCGCCGCAGACCTGGTAAGCGACGGAGATCGCCGTGTAGCGCACCCGCGTGGGGAAGGCGCCGGCCACGTAGCCGGCGATGACCGCGTAGAAGGTGGCGCTGCCGAGCACGTTGAGGGCGAGGCCGAGCATCAGGGCGGGGACGGAGCCGAGATCGACCAGGAGGAACAGGGGATAGGGCGCCAGCATCGCCCAGATCAGGGTGCCCTGGAGGAACAGGCGCTCGTTGCGAATCGCCTCGGCGATCCGCGCGCCCACCGGCGTCATCACGAACTGGACGCAGGCCGCCACCAGCAGCGCGTCGAGGATCGTCGCCCGGGGCAGGCCGAGATACTGGGTCGTGTAGGTGATCATGAAGGTGTTGAAGAGGTAGACCGATCCGATCGCGAAGGTGTTGGCGCCCGCCGCCAGGGCGAGCGGCGTCAGGCTGGTGATCAGAACCTCGCGGATCGGGGCCTGGGCCGGGGCGGCCGTCCGGCTCGCGGCGTCTCGATCCTCCTGGAAGTCGGGTGATTCGCCGACGCCGAGGCGGATGAAAAGGCCCACGAAGAGCAGCACGACGCTGACGAGGAAGGGCAGGCGCCAGCCCCAGGCGAGGAAGCTCTCCCTGTCCATCAGCCCGGCGAGGCGGAAGGCCAGCAGCGACAGGATCTGCCCGGCCGGGCTGCCGAGCTGGGCGAAGGAGGCGAAGAAGGTCGAGCGTCCCTTCGGGGCATGCTCGGCGGCGAGCAGCACCGCCCCGCCCCACTCGCCGCCGACCGCGATGCCCTGCAGGATGCGCAGGACCACGAGGGCGATGGGCGCCCAGATGCCGATGCTGGCATAGGTCGGCAGCAGACCGATGCCGGTGGTGGCCAGGCCCATCATCACCAGGGTGACCACCAGCGCCTTCTTGCGCCCGAGCCGGTCACCGACATGCCCGAAGACCAGCCCGCCGAGGGGCCGGGCGAAGAAGCCGACCGCGAAGGTGCCGAAGGCCGCCAGGGTCGCCACGAAGGGCGTCGCCTCGGCGAAGAACAGCGGCCCGAACACCAGGGCGGCGGCCGTGCCGTAGATGAAGAAGTCGTACCACTCGATCGTGGTGCCCACGAAAGCCGCGACGGCGGCCCGGGCCGGCTGGCTCGGCGCCGACTCTGGCATCGAAGGTTCGGACATGCGGTGGTCTCCCGGGCGATCGAGCGGGGCGGAGGGACGGTCCAGCAAGCCCCGGACCGCACCGCACGCGATGGGGCACACGGTCGAGCCCGATGCCCCGCTCCAACCGATACGCGCCGGGCCCGGCCGCTACTTCGCCGCCACCGGCCGCACGGACCAGGTGGCCCAGTAGACGGGGCGGCCGAACACGCTGGACGCGTTCGCGCCGCCCGGCCCCGGCGCGAGCCGGTCGAGCCAGGTCAGGAAGCCGGCCTTGGCGCGGTAGTTCGTCGGGGTCGCGAGGTTGCCGTACCGGTCCGTCATCCAGAAATGCTGGCCGCGTCCGAAACGGCCCGACCCGTCGCCGCCCGAGCGCAGGCCGAGATAGGCGGTGGAGCGCATGATCGCCTGCGGCTCCGAGAACCAGGTCAGGCCCGCGAGCGAGCCCGGCGCGAGGTCGGCGGTGTACTGCACGCAGATGTCGGCCACGGGACCGTCCATGGTGTTGGCGGGGCGGTTGCAGCGATAGGCCGCCACCCAGCGGTCCATGTCCCGGGCCTTGGCCACCCGCACCAGGCTCTGGGCCGGCAGCGGCTCGGCGACGGTCCGGGCCGGCGACCAGACGCGGTCGGCCGTGAGATCCCGGCTGGTGCGCAGGTAGAGGCCCATTCGCCGGTTCGCCGCCGGCTCGTTGCAGTCCGAGGGCAGCACGTCGGTGTAGTAGTAGTGGTAGACTTGATCGACCACGCTGATCGCGCCGACCAGATCGGTGCGGTCGAAGCCCTGCCCGGCGCAGTTGCCGATGAGCGCCGCCCCGGTCTCGTCGAGGACGGCGCTGGGGCTCGGCGCCTCGGGCGTCCGCGACCGGCCGCGGCGGGAGCGTGCTTCCGGACGGTCCCCGCCGAACGGCGTCCAGACCGTGCCCGCCTCCGTGCGGCCGCGGATGTCGAAGCTGGCGAAGTCCAGCGTGCGGGCCTGGAGCAGCGCGTGCCGGTTGCCGGCCTCGGTGGGCACCGCCGCGAGGAAGAACACGTAGCTGTAGGCATCCCCGCCCCAGGCGCGCCCCGCCACCGTCATCGGATGCCGGGCCGCGATGCCTTCGCCGGCCGGCTCGGGCGCCGGTGCCGGTGCGGGTTCGGCCCGGCGACGGCCGCGACGGCGTCCGCGCTCCTGGGCGCCGGCGCCCTCCTGGCTGCGGGCGACTTCGCGGGCCATTTCCCACAGGCGCCCCTGGGTCGGCGGCATCGTGGTGGCGAGTTGCTCCGGCATCGCCCCGGAGCGGACCGAGCCGCCGTCGAGGGGGTCGGTGGCACGGCGCGGCGCGCAGGCCCCGTCCGCAGCGCCGCGCCGGGATTTCTTGGCGATCAGGGGCGTCTCGGCCTGGTATACGGCCTGGAGCGGTCCGGTGCCGGGCGTCGTGCGGATCACCTGCACGCCGCTGGCGGATTCACAGGCCGGGGGCGCGAAGAACACCCCTTCGGCCTCGCTCCCCCGGCAGATCTCCAGGGTGCCGCCGCCGGTGACGTAGCAACTCGTATCGGTGGTCTGCGCGCCGGCAGGGCTTGCCGCGAACCCCAGGAGAAGCGGCAGAAACGCCGACGGGACGAGCCGCGGGCGAGCCGGCTGACGGGGAGCGCCGGAGGGCGCAGCGAGGGGGAAGGTCCGCGGATGTGTCACGGTGGAGAGGGTTAGCGTAGCCCCGCGGTTCGACAAGGCTTCGCCGGGGCGCCATCCACACCGTCGGTCCTCACATTTCCGCGCAGGGTCGCCGGGTCAGCCAGCGTCCCGGGCCTCCGTCCCGCACCACTCGGCGATGAACAGGGCCATCGCGGTGGTGATCCGCTGCACGGAGGCGAGGCTGACGCGCTCGTCGAAGCCGTGGATGTTCTGGCTGATCGGGCCGTAGCAGAGCGCCGGCACCCGGTCGTAGAGGGCGTAGACCCGGGTATCGAGATAGCTCGGCGACATGAAGCTCTGCAGGTCCGCGCCGGTCGCGGTCCGGTGTGCCCGGCCAAGTGCCGCCTCGGCCTCCGATCCCTCCGCCAGGGCGTAGCCCTCGGCGAAGAAGCCGTCGAAGCTGACGCGGGGCGGCGTGTTCGACAGGAAGGCGTCGTCCCGGGCGAAATCGCCGATCGCCTGCTCCACCGCGCGGGCGGCCTCCGCCGCCGAAACGCCCGGATAGAGGGCGATGCGGCAGTCGATCCGGCACCAGGCCGGCACCGAGGAGGCCCAATCGCCGCCCGCGATCCGGCCGACATTGAGGTTGATGGCGTCGGGCTGGTCGGCGAAGTGGGGATGGGCCGCCTTCTCGGCGTTCCAGCGCGCCTCGAGGGCCCGCAGGGCGCCGATCACCCGATAGGTGGCGTCGATGGCGTTGGCGCCGGCGCCCATCTCGCGGACATGGACCGGACGGCCGCGGACCTCGACGGTGAACCACAGCACCCCGACATTGGCGCGCACGAGTTTCTCGTCTTCGGGCTCGGGGACCAGCACGGCATCGGCGCGGTAGCCGCGCAGATGGGTCATCAGGGCGCCGTTGCCGGTGGATTCCTCCTCGACCACGGATTGCAGGGTGACGGTGGCCGCGGGCTGAAGGCCGATCCGGGCCAGCGCGTCGAGAGCGAACAGGTTGGCGGCGTGGCCCGCCTTCATGTCGGCCGCCCCCCTCCCGTACATCCAGTCGCCGTCGATGACGGGCTCGAAGGGCGGATGGGTCCAGAGATCCGCGGGGCCGGGCGGTACCACGTCGACATGGGCCTGGAGGATCAGCGAGCGCCCGGTCTCGGCCCGCGGCCGATGGATGCCCACGACGAGGGGCGCCTGCGAATGCGCCTCCGACATCGCCGCCCCGCCCGGATGGGCGGCAAGGGCGGCCCCGTCCATGGTGAAGCGGTCGATGGCATAGCCGCGGGCGCGGAAGGCCCGGAAGACGAAATCCTGGATCGCGTGCTCCGCGCCCCGCGTCGACCCGAACCGCACCAGGGCCTGGGTGTGGGCGACCTGCTCGGGAAATCCTGCCGCGACGGCCTCGGCGATGCGGGCGGCAAGAGCGGGATCGAGGGGCATCGGCGCTCCGGCGCTGGCGAGGGGTGCGGCCAGGATAGCGGTGCCGGCCGGTTCAGGCGAGCAGCGCCGCCGCCAGCGCCACGGGCAGGGCAAGCAGGGCCGCCGGGCGGATCCAGGCCGGGCGGTAGGACACCAGCCCGACCACCAGGAGCGCCGCGCCGGTGAGCGAGCCGATCCACTGCACAGGGCCGAAATTCCAGTCCGAGGTGACCACGGCGGCCGCGAAGGAGGCCGCGATGGCGGCCCAGCCGGCGAGCCGCAGCGCCCCGGCGCGGGTCCGCGTCTGGCTGCGCCCGGCGATGGCCCGGTGGTGGCGGTCCATGGCGAGGCAGAGGGCCGCCAGCCCGGCGAAGCTGAGGGCGAGGTTGAGGGCGATGGAGAGCGGCGTCATGCTTCCGCGAAACCTTCGGGCACCCGGGCCGGACCGGGGCGTGCGGCCTGCCGGCGCGCCTCGTAGTCGGAAACCTTGCGCGCCCCGAGGGCCAGGGCGAGGCCCAGCCCCAGCATGGCGGCGTCGAAGGCCAGGAAATCCAGGCCGCGATCCGTGGTCAGCGCGCCGACCACCGGCACGGCGCCGAACAGGAAGCCGGCGGCGAGGCCCAGCTCGGTCCAGGCCCTGCGGTGCGGGCGAAGCAGGGACACGAAGGCAGCCAGCGCCCAGGCACCGAAGAAGACGCTTCCCTCCCAGGTCGCCCGGTGGGCGAGGTCGACGGGCAGCAGCCGGTTGCCGAGGAGAAACGCCGCCATGCCGATGGGCAGGCCGAGGATCGTCCCGAGGTTGAGGCCGCGCACCAGGCGCAGGCCGAAGCCCGGCGCCTCGCCCGCCTTCGGCGCCCGGGCGACGGTCCAGAGGACGAGGCCCGTGGCGATGGTGGCCGAGCCGAGCAGCCCGCAGAGGAAGAACAGTGCCCGCAGGGCCGTGCTGGCGAAATGCGCCTCGTGCAGGCCCATGAAGCTGGTGAAGACCTGGGCGGCCGGCTTCAAGGGCTCGACCCGCTCGACGACGGTCCCGGAGGTGGCGTCGAAGGCGATCTGCGGATGCTGGTGGGCGAGGCCGTGGGGCTCCTCGAAGACGGCGACCACGGTGGCGTTGGCATCGCCCGGATTGTTGACGATGACCATCTCAAGGGGTTCCGACACCTCGCCCTGGGCCCGGGCCAGCAGCGGCGCCAGCGGCACGGCCTCGCCGGGTCGGCCGGCGGCCGGGCGCCAGGTCGTGGTCTGGGCCGCCTCGACGTAGAAGCGCAGGTCGTCGCCCTTATAGGCCGCCGTCACGCCCCAGGGCATGTACATCACGCCGAGGGTCACGATCCCCGTATAGGTGATCATCAGGTGGAACGGCAGGGCGAGGACGCCGGTGACGTTGTGGGCGTCGAGCCAGCCGCGCTGGGCCGACTTGTCCCGCCGGAAGGTGAAGAAATCGGCGAAGATGCGCCGATGCGTGACGATGCCGGAGATCAGGGCGATGAGAAGAATCATCGCCGCGGCGCCGACGATCCAGCGGCCGAGGACCGGCATCATCTGGAGCTCGTAATGAAAGCGATAGAAGAAGTCGCCGCCCTGGGTGTCGCGTGCCTTGGTGGGCGCGCCGGTCTCGACGTCGAGCATGGCCTGCCCGAGGGGAGCCTCCAGGCTGTCCATCCAGTAGACGGCGATCATCGGCCGGTCCGGCTGCGGCACGGAGACGTACCAGGCCATGGCCTTCGGCGCATGGGCCTTCAGGTAGGCAACGCCGCGCTCGGCGGCCGGAACCGGATCGGAGGGACCGGCGTGCAACTCCGGGCGCATCCAGAGCGAGAGGTCTGCGCGGTAATAGGTGGCGGTGCCGGTGACGAACACGGCGAACATCACCCACCCGGTGACGAGCCCGGCCCAGGTGTGGAGCCAGGCCATCGACTGGCGAAATCCCTGTCTCATGCGGGCGGTCCCATCGCGACGCCGTCGAGGGCCAGCCAGAGGCCGAGGCCCACCAGCGCGATCGGAAGCCCGAGGCCCAGAGCGGCGCGCAGCAGGGTCCGGGCGGCGAAGACCCAGATCACGGCGCCGGCCAGGATGGCGAAGCTGATTAGGGTCGCGGTGGCCACCGCCTCGGAGCGCACCATCGGCAGGGTCAGCGACAGGAACGCCGTCGCGAGCCCGGCCAGGGCGTATCCGCCGAAGGCCGCCAGCCCCACGCGTGCCGCCACCACGGAGCGGTAGCGGCAGCCACGTCGCAAGCGGGCCCTGTCGAGGGGACCGGAAATCTCCGTCACGGGCAAACCCTTCGAGACTTACACGGGCGAGACCGGTGCGGAGACAGGCCCCGCAACGGCAGGCAAGATCGGCAATCCCGGCCGGGACAAAACGCCGACCGAGTCCCCAACGCGTGAGGATCACCCCCGCTATAGCGATCCTGGTCTTGGGCTCGCAAACCCTATGTTATGGAATCATTCCAATTCGACTTTGGGATGCTGCGTCGCGCCTGCGGCAACGTCGCGGTTCGCGCGCCGGCGTGACGGCGCGCAGGACGGTGGCGGCGCGCGGAATTCGTGTTGACGGGCCGCAGGTCGCGCCCTGTGCAACCGGACCGCGGGTTAGGATAAGGTGACGGCGAGCGTCCGCTTCCCGCCCATACCGCCCGAGAACAAGACACCCGATCGTGACCGCAAGCTCCCCCCGTCCCCCGATCCGCTTCCGCGGCCGCTCGTTCATGGCCCTGGTGCTCGCCCCGGTGCTGCCCGTCTCGGACTGGCTCGACGAGCTCGACGCGCTGGCCCGGCGCTCGCCGGCCTTCTTCGTGGGTCGCCCCGTCATCCTCGACGTGGCCGGGCTCGGGCTCGAGCGGGAGGCCCTCGTCGCCCTGGTGACCGACCTCGCCGCCCGCGACGTGGCCGTGATGGGCATCGAGGGGGCCGATCCGGGCCAGCTCGGGGCCGGCCTGCCCCCGCCCCCGGCGGGCGGGCGCCCGGTCGATGCGGTCCCGACCCCGGAAGCGACGGCGGATGCCGCGCCGGTCGTGCCGTCCGCGCCGGCTCCGTTCCGCTCGCTGATCCTCGATGCGCCCGTCCGCTCCGGGCAGACGATCCTGCACCTGGAGGGCGACATCACCGTGATGGGCTCTGTGGCCTCCGGGGCCGAGGTGATCGCGGGCGGCTCGCTCCACGTCTACGGCGCCCTGCGCGGCCGGGCGATCGCAGGGGCGGCCGGCAACCCGGAGGCGCGCATCACCTGCCGCCGGTTCGAGCCGGAACTCATCGCCATCGACGGGCTCTACCGCACCGCCGACGACCTCGGCCCGGTCCAGCGCGGGTTGCCCGCCCAGGTCCGTCTCGAGGGCGACGCCATCAAGGTGGCCGGTCTGGACTAGGCCCTACCGGCCCGTCCAGGCCGGGGGACGCTTGGCGAGGAACGCCTCCATGCCCTCGCGAAAATCCGCGCTTGTGTAGCAGAGGCGGATCAGGTCGTCGCCGGGACGCTCGTCGCCCGCATCGTCCGCGTCCTGAAGGCGGCGCAGGCCCTCCTTGGTCGCCCGCAGGGTGAGCGGCGCGTGACCGGCCACCAGGGTCGCGAGCTCCGTGGCGCGGGCCGCCAGGGCCTCGGCATCGGCCACGACCTCGCCGACGAGCCCGATGGCCAGGGCCTCCTCGGCCCCGACGAGGCGGGCGGTGAAGATCATGTCCTTGACCCGCGCCGGCCCGATCAGGGCGGAGAGCCGCCGCAGGTTGCCCAGCGAGAGGCAGTTGCCCAGGGTCCGGGCGATGGGAAAGCCCAGGCGGGCGTCGCGGGTGGCCAGCCGCAGGTCGCAGGCCGCCGCGATGGCAGCGCCTCCGCCCGTGCAGGCGCCGGCGATCGCCGCGATGGTGGGCACGGACAGGCGCTCCAGCGCGCCCATCACCCGGTCCATGAAGCGCTCGTAGTCGATCGCGTCCTGCGCGCTCGTGAAGCTCCGGAACTGGGCGATGTCGGTGCCGGCCGCGAAGGCCTTCTCGCCCGCACCCGTGATGACCAGGGCCTTGACGCTCCCGTCCGCCTCGAGGCGCGCACAGGCGTCGATCAGGCCCTGGTACATCCCGAAGGTGAGCGCGTTGCGCGCCTGCGGCCGGTTGAGGGTGAGACGCGCGATGCCGCCCTCGACCGTGAAGAGGAGTTCGTCGATCTGGGTCATGCGGGGTCCCTGGGCGCCGGGCGCGGATGCGTGCCCCTTCCTCTCGCCCATCGGGGCCGGGCGGAGCAAGCGGCCGGCCCCCTTCCCGCCTCAGAACACGGACGGCACGAACATTCCGGGCGGCACCGGGTGGCGGGTGTAGTCGTCGTGGCGCTCGCGGTCCGGCAGGTGCACGGGCGGATGCGCGACGTCGCCGTAGGGGATCTGCGTCAGGAGGTGGCTGATGCAGTTGAGGCGGGCGCGCTTCTTGTCGACCGCCTCGACCACCCACCAGGGCGCCTCGGGGATGTGCGTCCGGGCCAGCATGTCCTCCTTCGCCTTGGTGTAGTCCTCCCAGCGGCGGCGGGACTGCACGTCCATCGGCGAGAGCTTCCACTGCTTCAGCGGATCGTGGATGCGCATCTGGAAGCGGAAGGCCTGCTCCTCGTCGGTGATCGAGAACCAGTACTTGAGCACGATGATCCCGGAGCGGGTCAGCATGCGCTCGAATTCGGGCACGGAGCGGAAGAATTCCTCCACCTCGTCGGGCGAGCAGAACCCCATCACGCGCTCGACGCCGGCGCGGTTGTACCAGGAGCGGTCGAACAGCACGATCTCGCCGCCGGCCGGCAGGTGGGTGACGTAACGCTGAAAGTACCACTGGGTGCGCTCGCGCTCGTTCGGGGCGGGCAGCGCCGTGACGCGGCAGACGCGCGGGTTGAGCCGTTGGGTGATGCGCTTGATCACGCCGCCCTTGCCGGCGGAGTCGCGGCCCTCGAAGATCACCACGACGCGCAGCTTGTGGGCCTGGACCCAGTCCTGCAGGCGCACCAGCTCGTGCTGCAGGCGGAACAGCTCGCGGAAATAGACCTTGCGGTCGAGGCCGGGCGGACGGGCGGGCTGCCCGAGTCCGTCGGCCAGGCGCTCGAGGCGCTCGTCCTCCATCTCGAGCTCGAGTTCCTCATCGAAATCGTCGGCGACCTCCCGGCGGATCGCCTCGATCTGCGCTGCCCGCTGTCCGCCGTCCATGTGGAAGCCCCGTCCCCGCCGAATTGCCGGCCGCGCTTAGACCACGGCATCATGACAGGCTTGATACGACGTGAGGGGCCGGCGACGGTCCGAGGGAACGGGGACCGCACATCGCGGGTTGAACGACAAGCTGCGCCATTTCGCGGGCCGCGAGCCCGGCTCGCCCGGCGCCCCACACATCTAGAGGGTCCACCCATGAGCCTGATCGGACGCATCGTCACCAAGCTTCTCGGCAACGAGGATCGTCCCGTGGTCCGCGACGACCGCAACTACGATTCCGGCACGCCGCTCGGCCGCCTGGTGACCAAGATCCTGCGGAAGTAAGAGCGCTCTCCGGGCGGCCGAGGCCGCCCGGTTTCCAAAGCCCTGGGCGGCTGAGTCCGCCCGGCTCCGGACTGTTCTCGCGGCTCAGGCCGCCCGGCGCTTGGCCTTCTTCTCGCGTCCCTGGCCCGGCGCACGCTGGCCGGCCCGGGTCCGGTCGAGCACGAATTTCGCGTAATCGTCCATGTCGCCCGCAAAGGGCTTGACCGTGTTGTCGGCCGCCAGCCACAGTCGATCCGCCACCAGCTCCATCAGCGAGCGGTCGTGGGTGATGAGGATGACCGCCCCGCCGTAATCGTTCAGCGCGTCGAGGAGCGCCCTCCGGCTGTCGATGTCGAGATGGTTGGTCGGTTCGTCGAGGATGAGCAGGTGCGGCGCCTGCATCGCCACGAGGTTGAGCAGCAGGCGCGCCCGCTCGCCGCCCGAGAGCGCGTCCACCGTCGTCTCCTGCTTGTCGAAGGCAAGGCCGAAGCTTGCGAGCTTGGCGCGCCGGGCCGACTCGCTGTCGTCGGGGCGCTCGCGCCGGATGATCGCGAGCGGCGTGTCCTTCGGGTCGAGGGCCTCGATCTGGTGCTGGTGGAACCAGCCGACCTGCACGCGCCCTTCCCGCACCATGCGCCCGTCCCGCACCGCGAGGGCGCCCGCCGCCATCTTGGCGAAGGTCGACTTGCCCGCGCCGTTGACCCCCAGCAATCCGATGCGGTCGTCGACGTCGAGGGTCAGGTTGAGGTCGCGCAGCACCGGCGCGTCGTCGCCATACGCGATGGTGGCGTCGGTGAGGTGCATCAGGGGCGGAGCCAGCGGCCGCTTCGGCGAGGGCAGGTGGAACGGTGCCACGTGCTCCTCGATGGTGGTGGCGATCGGCTCCAGCTTGGCGAGGCGCTTGACGCGGGACTGCGCCTGGGCGGCCTTCGAGGCCTTCGCCTTGAAACGATCGATGAAGCTCTGCAGGTGCGCGCGCTCCGCCTCCTGCTTCTGCTTGGTCGAGGCCTGGAGACGGGCCTTCTCGGCCCGGCGCTTCTCGAAGTCGTCGTAGCCGCCGGTGTAGAGTTCGAGCTTGCCGCCGGCCACGTGCAGGATCGCGTCCACCGAGTTGTTCAGGAGCTCGCGGTCGTGGCTGATGATCAGGGCCGAGTGCGGGTAGCGCTTCAGGCGCGCCTCCAGCCAGAGGGCGCCCTCGAGATCGAGGTAGTTGGTGGGCTCGTCGAGGAGCAGCATGTCCGGCTCGGCGAAGAGCGCGGCGGCCAGGGCCACGCGCATGCGCCAGCCGCCGGAGAATTCCGCCATCGGCCGGGTGAGGTCCTCCACGGAGAAGCCGAGGCCGGCGAGGATCTCGCCGGCGCGCGCCGGGGCCCGGTCGGCGTCGATCTCGATGAGGCGGGCATAGATCTCGCCCAGGCGCTCGGGCGCGGCGGTCTCGAGCTCGGCGTTCAGGGCCTCGCGCTCCACGTCGGCGGCCAGGATCGTATCGATCAGGCTGACGGGGGTCGCGGGGTGTTCCTGATCGACGGAGGCGACGCGGGCGGTCTTCGGCAGCAGGATGGCGCCCCCGTCCGGCTGCAGTTCACCCAGGATGATCTTGAAGAGCGTCGACTTGCCGACGCCGTTGCGGCCGACGAGCCCGACCTTGGCGCCGGGCGGCACCGCGACGCTGGCGCGATCGAAGAAGCGCCGGCCCCAGGCGCTGAAGGTGAGGTCGTCGATCTGAATCATGCGGGGGGCTCGTCGGGGGCGGGGGCACCGGACGGACCCGGACGCGGGCCGGACCCTATCGCACCGCACCATCCGGCGCGAGGGGTGCGGCACGCAACCAGCCCCCTCGCCCCACGCGCCTCGGGTCGTGCCCGGGCGGGAAACGACCCGGGCGCCGGCCTATTGCGCGGCCACCACCGAGGCCTTCACCAGCGGCGCCACGGGCACGCTCTTGCGCCAGAACGTGCCGGTGCGGCCGGTCTCGTAGCCGGTCTCGTACAGGCTGCGCATGTAGCCGGTGTCGAAGCCGCGGGCCGTGGAGGTGTTGGGCGCGGATTCGTCGATGTAGGCGAGGTTGAAGCCGATGCCGTTGTTGCGGGTGAAGGCATAGGTCGAGGCCAGGGTGGCGCGGCTGCGGGCTCGGCTCGCCGTGGTGAACGCGCGCTCGACGATGGAGAGCGTGTTGTTCTGGGCGAGGTCGAATTCCGGCTCCAGGCGCCCGTTGATGATGACGTAGATGTCCGACTTGGCGCCCGCCTTGAACCGGCCGTCGCGCAGCAGGAACGATTGCGGGAGGGTGAAGACCGGCGTCACCACGGAGCCGTCGACATGCATCTCCTGGAAGGTGCGCTGCGCCGCCTGGACGTCGATGAGCTGCGGCGGGAACACCGCCGGGATGCTGGCCGATGCGGTGAGCACGTCGGTGAAGAGGTCGAGGGCGGCGGGGCCGCCGCTGGTGGCGATGGCACCCATGTTCCAGATCACGGCGCGCTGGGCATCGAGGTTCGTCGTCACCACGAGGAGGCGACGGCCCTTGGCATGCTGGGCGGCGACCGCCGCCAGGAGGTCCGGCGTCACGTAGCGCCGCACGAGGTCCCGCAGGCGCCCGTCCCCGAACAGGCCCGAGCCGAACAGCACGTTGGCAAAGCTCGGCGACTGGACCAGAGTCGAGGCGACGCCACTGGTGTAGATGTCCTTCAGGATGGCGTCGTATTCCGGCCCGACGAAGGCGAAGGGCGCGATCAGGGCACCGGTGGAGACGCCGGAGACCAGGGAGAATTCCGGGCGCTTGCCGGACTCGGTCCAGCCGTTCAGCAGGCCGGCGCCGTAGGCCCCGTCGCCACCACCGCCGGACAGGGCGAGGTAGGCGAACGGAACCCTGCTGTTCTGGGGGCGCGCCGACATCTCGGTGAAGGTCTTCTCCGAGGCATCCGCATAGGCGCGGACGTTCGGATCGAGCCCTGGCAGGACCGCGCCGGCCGCCTCGCTCGCCGTGTAGGGCGTGCGCGGCGTGCTGCCACAGGCCGCGACCTGGCCCGCAACGAGCAGGGCCAGGAACCCCCGGGTCCAACGGCGACGACGCAGGTTCGACATGTCCACAGCCAAGTCCACAGCCTCAATCCCGGAGCCCGACCCCGGCACGACCCTAGCACGGAAAATGAGCTTGGCCGTTGCCGTGTTCCGGCTACGCTTCGCGACGCTGGACCGGTGTGGCATTCGGGCAGCAGCCGCGCGATCCTACGGGATCGTGCGGAAGCACGTCGACGGCCGGAGCCTCCGCGGCCCGGCCCGACATCAAATGAACTTCCTGCGCACACGTCCGTTGGAGCACCATACGGTGACGGTTGACCGTTGCGGTCACGACCCGACGTCCAGTTCCCCTCGCGAAACCTGCTTTCGCCGACCGGTCGCGCTCACGCGGAGCGGCCGTGCCGCCCGCATGTGCCGTCGATGGTCCTGACGATGACGGCGTGAGCAGGACAGCCCCAGGGATCAGTGGCGCGAGGAGGCAGAGGCGATGGAACGAGACGACGCGTGGCACCTGACGGGTGATCTGATGGTCGAGCACGGCAAGGGCGATCCGTTCGCCGCCGCCATCCGGGCCACCCGCATGCCCATGATCGTCACGGACCCGCGCCGCGACGACAATCCGATCGTCTTCGTCAACGATGCCTTCCTGCGCCTCACCGGCTACGAGCGCGGCGAGATCATGGGGCGCAACTGCCGCTTCCTGCAGGGCCCCGACACCGACCCGAACGCGATCCAGCAGCTCCGCGAGGCCGTGGGTGCCCGGCGCGACATTTCCGTCGACATCCTGAACTATCGCAAGGACGGCACCTCGTTCTGGAACGCCCTCTACATGAGTCCGGTCATCACCAAGGGTGGTGACCTGCACTACTTCTTCGCCTCGCAGCTCGACGTCACCGACCGGGTCGACGCGCAGATGCGGACGCAGAACGAGAAGGAGCACTTCGAGCGCGAGGTCGCCAAGCGGACGCGCGAGCTGTCGGACGCCCTGGCGGCCAAGACCATGCTCGTGCACGAGGTCGACCACCGGGTGAAGAACAATCTCCAGATGGTGGCCTCGCTCCTCACGATGCAGACCCGGAGCATCTCGGACCCCACGGCGCGCGAGGCGATGAAGTCGATGCTGACCCGGGTCGAGGCCCTGGGAACGGTGCACAAGCGCCTCTACCAGTCCCACGACGTCGAGCGCTTCGACGTGGCCGAGTTCGCCCGCGAGCTCGCCACGGACCTCGTGCGCGGCTCCGGCCGATCCGAGATCAGCCTGCACCTCGACCTGGAGCCCGTGGAGGTCCCGGTGGAGAAGGCGCCGCCCGTGGCGCTGATGATGAACGAGCTCATCACCAACGCGCTGAAGCACGCCTTCCCCAGCAACCGGCCGGGACGCCTCTCGATCCGGGTCCAGCCCGATGGACGCTACTTCGGCATCCGGATCATCGACGACGGCATCGGCATGCCCCAGGAGGTCGTCGGCACGCGCTCCTTCGGCAAGCGCCTGATCGAGAGCTTGGCGCGCCAGCTGAATGCCAGTATCGCCTGGCAACCGGGCGATCCCGGAACGTCGATCGACATTCGCCTCCCGCGCGAATCCCCGGGCGCCAAGGACAGCACGTGAGCGAACCCCTCCGGGTACTGATCGCGGAAGACGAGGCGCTCATTCTGATGCAGCTGGAATTCCTCGTGGAGGATGCCGGCCACGTCGTCCTCGGCAGCGCGGCGACCGCCGCGGAGGCGATCGGGATCGCCCGCGAGGTGCGGCCGGATCTCGTTTTCGTCGACCTCCAGCTGCGCGGCGGCTCGTCCGGCATCGACATCGTCCGGGCGTTGCGGGACGATGCCGCCATGATCCTGGTCTTCGTCACCGCCAATGCCCAGCACCTGCCCGAGGGATTCGAAGGGGCTGCCGGCGTGATCGCCAAGCCCTTCACTGAGGCGGTTATCTTCGACACCCTGGCGTATTTCAGCGAGTGCGTGCACGCGCCGCCGCCGCGCTCCCCCCTGCCCCTCGGCCTACGCCTCGCGCCCGCCTATCGCGACGCCCTCGGCGTCTAGGCCGGCTCAGCGGTAGCCGGCCGCCTGCAGCTCGAACAGCTCGGCGTAGCGGCCACCCAGCGCCTGCAGCTCCGCATGACTGCCCGATTCGATGACCCGACCACCGGCAAGGACCAGGATGCGGTCCGCCATGCGCACCGTGGAGAAGCGGTGCGAGATCAGCACCGCCGTGCGCCCGTGGCTCAATTCGCGGAAGCGCTGGAAGACCTCGAACTCGGCCCGGGCATCGAGGGCGGCGGTGGGCTCGTCGAGGATCAGGATCTCGGCTTCGCGCATGTAGGCGCGGGCGATGGCGATCTTCTGCCACTCGCCCCCCGACAGGTCGACGCCCTCGGCGAAGCGCTTGCCCAGCGGCTGGTCGTACTGGAGGGGCAGCCGGCCGATGACGCCGTCGGCGAGGCTGCGCCCGGCCGCACGGGCGATCCGGTCGGGGTCGTCGCGCGCCTCAATGCGGCCCACGGCCACGTTCTCGCGGGCGGTGAAGCTGAAGCGCACGAAATCCTGGAAGATCACGCCGATGCGGCCGCGCAGGTCCTCGAGGTCGTAGGCGGAGAGGGGCCGACCGTCGAGGAGCACGCGGCCCTCCGTCGGGTCGTAGAGCCGGGTGAGCAGCTTGACGATGGTGGTCTTACCGGCGCCGTTCTCCCCCACCAGGGCCAGCACCTCTCCGGCCGCGAGGTGGAAGCTGAGGTCGCGCACCGCCCAGGTGTCGGTGCCGGGATAGCGGAATCCCACCGCCTCGAAGACGATTCCGCTCCGGATCGGACGCGGCAGGGGCGCCGGGTTCGCGGGTGAGCGGATCGCCGGCACCACGGCGAAGAACGAGAACAGGTCGTCGAGATACTGTGCCTGGGCGGCGATCTGCGAGAAGCCGAGGAGCAGCCCCTCGATCAGGCCGCGCAGGCGCTGGAAGGAGCCCGCCAGGAAGGCGAGGTCGCCGATGGAGAACTGGCCCGCGGCGGTGCGCCAGACGATGGTGGCGTAGGCGAGATAGTAGGCCAGCGTGCCCAGGGCCGCGAAGGCCCCGCCCCAGCCGGCGCGGCGCAGCGCCAGGGCTCGGTTGTCGGCCACGAGCTTGGACGCCAGCCCCCGGTAGCGCTCGGCGATGTAGCCGTTCAGCCCGAACAGCTTGACCTCCTTGGCGGATTCCACGCTCGCCCCGAGGAAGCGCAGGTAGTCGATCTCGCGCCGCTCGGGCGTCCGGGTCCAGGCCAGCCGATAGCCCTCGCGGTTGAAGTAGGTCTCGTTGAGGAAGGCCGGCACCAGGGCGACCACGAGCAGCAGGATCAGCCCGGGCGCGAAGGCCACGAGGCCCAGCGCGAAGGCCACGAGGGTGATGAGATCCTGCCCTTGACCGAAGAGCTGGAACAGGAGGTTCGAGCGGCCGGTGACCTGACGGCGGGCCCGCTCGAGGCGGTCCTGCTCCGCGCTGTCCTCGAACTGCTCGAGGTCGAGCTCGGCGGCGTGCCGCATCAGCTTCAGGGTGGCGGACGTGCCGTAGAGGTCGGCCACGAGGCCGTCGACCAGGGTGCTGGCCCGCCCGAGGAGGTCGGCGAGGATGGCGAGGCCGAACTCCGCCGCAACCAGCACGGCGAGGTGCCGCAGGGCGGGATCGGACAGCCAGGCCTCGGGCCCGAGGCCGCCCGGATGCGGCCGGCCATGCTCGGCCACGATCGCGTCGAGGATGAGCTTGGCGAGGTAGAGCATCGCCACGGGCAGGCTCGCCCGCGCCAGACGCAGGCCGAGGCTTACCACGAGCAGGCGGGGGCTCGCGGCATAGACGAGGCGCGCCAGGGCCGGGAGGTGGCGCAGGGCGCCGAGGCGCGCGGAGAGGACGGTCAGAGGGGAGAGACGGTCGGGCATCGGCCGGGACCATGACCGGGAGCGGCACCTCCGTCGATGCCGCAGACGCCGCACCCAGTCGCGCAGATGTCAGCGCGGGACCGACCAACGTCTTCAAGCTCTTGAGGACAGGCGATTCGCCGGCGAGACTTCACTTTATCGCCTATGTTAGGCGTTCATCCTCTTCTCAGGCGCGAGGCCGCCCTCACAATGCTCAGCGGTTCAGCGGTCCTGCGGGTCGGCATTCTCATCGTGGTGGCAGCCGTCCTGGCCGGGATCATCCAAATGCTGCGTCCGCAGGACAGCGGAACGCCGGAGACGCCCATCACCCGGACGGCCCCGGAGACCGGGGCCGCCGGAACCCAGGCGGCGGTGCCGCCGGCTGCGACGCGGCCCGTCTCCCCGGTGGCGCCGGCGCCCCTGCCGCAGGCCGTGCCCGCCCCGGCGCCACAAGCCGCCGTGCCGCCGACGCCCGCGCCCGCACCGAATGCGCCCCTGCCGGTGCCCGCGCCGACGGCGCCGTCGCCCCATTCGCCAGCGCCGAGCGACCCGGCGCCGGCCCTCCCGGACATCGGGACCGCCTCCCGCCCGACGCCCCCGTCGGCCGGCGAGGAGGCCATCGACACCGCCGCCGAGACGGCCGGGCCGAGGGGCGTCGCGATCGTCGACCTCAACACTGGAACCGTCGCCGAGCTGAACGGCCTCCGGGGCGGCGGCATGATCGGGCGCGCCATCGTGCAGAAGCGGCCCTACGCCTCCGTCGGCGAGCTTCTGTCGAAGCGCGTCCTCAGCCGGGCGGTCTATGAGCGGATCAAGGATCAGGTCACGGTGCGCTGAGCCCCGTTTCGGGTAGCGCGCCACGCGCCGTCTGCCTAAGATACCCCTCCGGCACGCCGGAAAATCGCTTCGATCACCAGGGACGAGCCATGTTTGCGCAAGCCGGGGGCGTTACCTTTCGCGAGGATCTCGGCGTCGAGGAGACCACCGAGACCGACAACATCGTCCGGTGGGACGGCGAGAAGCTCTACGTGGAGCACGACATCTATCACAACGGCCAGCTGGTCCACCGCAAGTACCGCAAGAACGTCAGCGAGGCGGTGGCCCGGGCGCTGCAGACGCTGATCAACCGCGCGCAGCAATAGGCGGCCGGATCCCTGCGCGGGCGCCTCCGGCGCCGGCGCGCTACTTTCCGATCCAGTCGTGCCCCGCCACCACGGCCTCCACGGTGCGGGTCCAGGTGCCGGGCTGGTCCGTGGACCCGGTTCCGAGCGCGCACTGCACCATGACGCTGTCGCTCCAACGCCCGTACTTGTAGCCCACCGCCGGCAAGAGCCCGACGCGGACGAAGCCGCAGGCTTCGTGGAGGCGCAGGGACGCCTCGTTCTGGGCGTCGATGTAACCGATCATCTGCCGGTAGCCGCCCGCCGCGCAGGCCTCGATCAGCGCCGGCAGCAGGCGCCGGCCGATCCCCGCGTTCAGGTGCGCGTGGTGGACGTAGATCGAGTGCTTGAGGGTGTAGCGATAGGCGGGACGCTTGCGGAACGGCACCGCGTAGGCGTAGCCCGCCACGATCCCGTCGCGGTCGGCCACGAGGTGCGGCAGGCGCTTCTTGCGCATGGCCTTCCGACGCTTCTTCAGGTCGTCGGGATGGAGCGGGTCCTCCTCGAAATCCCCGACATCGCCGACGCCGCGCCGGATGTGGTGGGCGTAGATGTCCACCATGTCCGGCACGTCGGCATCCGACGAGGGCCGGATGACGAGGTCGGGATCGCTCTCGGCCACGCCCGCCATCAGCGCCCCTCGCGCATGACGCGGGGCTCTCGCATGACATACGTGTGGAACCGGATCGTGCCGTCCGGATCGACGTCGCGGAACACGCCCTGGATCTCGGCCTCGAAGCCCGGGAACAGGTTCGCGGAGCGCTCGAACATCTTGAAATAGTCCAGCATGGGTTTGGCCCGCTCGTCCAATCGCTCGCCCGGCAGCACCGTGCCGATGCCCGGCGGGTAGACCAGAAGCAAGGTCGTCGCCACGCGGCCCTCGGCTTCGGCGATCGGCACGTAATCGACGTTGTTGCGGGTGAGCTGCTGGACCGCCTCCTTCGGCGTCATCACCATCTCGGGCAGGTGCCCCGGCTCGAACTGCTTGCGCTGGAGCGTGCTGGTGCCGTGCTCGCGATGGAAGGCGTGGAAGTCGGCGCACAGGTCGCGCAGGCGCACGCCCTTGTAGCGGTTGGGCCGGCGCCGGACGAATTCGGGCATCGCCTCCTCCAACGGCACGTTGTCGTCGTGCAGGCGCTTGAAGGCGACCAGCCCCGAGATCAGCGTGCCGGCCTTCGAGGATTCGACGCCCGGCGTCAGTAGGAAGAGCAGCGAGTTGAGGTCGTTCTTCTCCGGCACGATGCGGTTTTCCCGCAGGTACTGCGCCACGATCGGCGCCGGCACCCCGTGCGCGGCATATTCCCCGGTGTGCCGGTTGAAACCCGGGGTCAGCACGGTGAGCTTGTTGGGGTCGGTCATGGCGTAGTCGGGCGCCACATGGGTGAAGCCGTGCCAGTCGGCGCCGGGTGTCAGTTCCCAGTACTTCACGTTGCCGGCGAGTTCGTCCGTCGACAGGCTTTCCCACGGCACCTTGCCGTCCGGTGCCTCGACCGTGTCCGGCACGAAGGGATCGAAGAACCAGCGCTTGAGCGGATCGCCCTCCTTCTCCTCGAACTCGCGGCGGATGGCGCGGACCTTCTTGCGCCACTCGATGCCGAGGCGGATCGTGTCGTCCCACAGGACGACGCCGGAGCGCCCCTTCATCATCTGCGCGCCGACGTCGAGGGAGGCGAACAGGGGGTAGAACGGCGAGGTCGAGGCGTGGACCAGGAAGGTCTCGTTGAAGCGCCGGTGCTCGATGCGCCGGGTCTGGCCGCGGATATGGCTGTCCTTGGTGTGGATCTGCGAGGCCTGCGAGAAGCTCGCCAATTGCTTGTGGGTCGATTGCGTGGCGATGATGCCCGGCGAGGTCTCGTCGAGGCCCTTCAAGCCCATCGCGAAGCGGCCGGCGAAGAGCGGGTGGAACTTCATGAAGCCCGCCCAGGCCTCGTCGAAGAGGATGTAGTCGCAGAGATGCCCGATCTTATCGAGGATCATCTGTGCGTTGTAGATCGTGCCGTCATAGGTGCACTGCTCGACCACCGCGACGCGGAACGGCCGCTCGCGCCGCCAGGCCTCCGTGTCGGTGATCAGCGGGTTGGTGCGGATCTTCTCGCGGATGCGCGTCTCGTCCAGGGCCTCGTGGTACATCGGGCCGATCAGGCCGTAGGCGTTGCGGTCGGTCTCCAGGAAGACCGGGATCGCACCGCCGAGGAACAGCGCGCCGTGATGCGCGGCCTTGTGGTTGTTGCGGTCGAACAGCACGAGGTCGCCCTCGGCGACCAGGGCCGAGAGCACGATCTTGTTGGAGGCCGAGGTGCCATTGAGGACGAAGTAGGTCTTCTCCGCCCCGAAGATGACGGCCGCCTCCTTCTGCGCCTTCAGGGCCGGGCCCTCGTGGACGAGGAGATCGCCGAGATCGAGCACCGAGTTGTCGAGGTCGTCGCGGAACACCGCCTCGCCGAGATGCTCGACGAAGATGCGTCCGATCGGGGAGCGGTTGTAGAAGATGCCGCCGTTGTGGCCCGGGCAGGTCCAGAGCTGGTTGCCCTGCTCGGCGTAATCCACCAGCGCGCCGAAGAACGGCGTCTTCAGGGTCTCGGCATACTGCTTCACGCGGCTCACCAGGCCGCGGGCGATGTAGTCCGGGGTTTCTTCCGCCAGGAAGATATAGCCGTCGATGAAGTCCAGCACCTCGACGGGGATGTCCTCCAGGCGCTTGCGGCGGACCATGATGACGATGGGCATCTCCAGCCCGCGCTTGCGCATCAGGTTGATGAGGGCCGCCGCCTTGCCGTCGAGGCCGCGCTTGCCCCAGTCCACCACCATGCAGCCGATGGCCGAATCGGTCTGGACCGCGATGGCCGCATCCTCGACGCGGCGGGCCCGCACCACCTCGAAGCCGAGCTTCTCCACGGAGCCGATGATCTGCTGGACGCGCACGCCCTCGAGATCGTCCGGGTCGAAGTTCGGCGCACACATCAGGACGGTGAAGCGGCGAAAGAAGTCCATGCGGAAAAGGCTCCCAGGGGCGTTTGGCGCACCGTTCGCGACGGGACGTGACGCTTCGATGACGATCTTGCGGCGGTCGCGGTGTTTTCAGGCGCCGCGCGGCGCGACAGGGAGCCGGCTTACGATCCGCCGCGCCGTTTGACGAGCCCGAGCCGGTGGATCACGCCGTGGATCGCCGGCGCCGCGAGGCCGCAGATCGCGAGGGCGCGGAGCAAGCCGTTCTCGATTTCGCCGATGAACAGCCCCTCGATGGTCAGGCCGAACTTGCCGGTGCCCCGGGTCGGCGGCAGCACCCGCGCGGTGCGGATCGACAGGGTGACGAGCGGGCGCTTGGTCTCGGCGGCGTTTCACCCGGCGATCTCGTCCCGCGGCAGGCGCGAGCGCCCGGAGAGGACCGGCCGGGCGCGGCGGAGGGAGTGGAGGCGCGGAACCACGCGGGCGGCCCTGTCTCCGGCAATCCTTCCCCGCCGGCGCCGGGAGACAGCGCCATTTCACCCGCGACAAACGCCCCGGCATCGGGCTTGCTCCGCGCAAGGCAGAACAGCGGGGCGGCATGGTCGAGAAGCTTTTTCACGCAGGGATGAGCCTCGCCCTGCTGCTGGCCGTGGCCGTGCTGTTCTCCACCAACCGGCGGGCGATCTCGCCCCGCGTGGTCCTCTCGGCCCTGGCGCTGCAGGTGGCGGTGGGGGCCCTGGTGCTGTTCATCCCGGCGGGCCGGACGGGCCTCGCGGCGGCGGCGGGCTTCGTCCAGACCGTGCTGAACTACGGCGACCGGGGCACCGCGTTCCTGTTCGGCGGCCTCGTCGAGCCGCGGATGGTCGAGCTGTTCGGCGGCAGCGGCTTCATCCTGGCCCTGCGCATCCTGCCGCAGATCCTCTACGTCTCGGCGCTGATCGCGGTGCTCTACCATTTCGGGGTGATGCAGGCGGCCGCGCGCGGCATCGGCGCGGCGCTGCAGCGGGTGATCGGCACCTCGCGGATCGAGACCTTCTCGGCGGTGATCACCATCGCCATCGGCCAGAGCGAGATCGCCATCGCGCTGCGGCCATTCCTGCTGGCGCTGACCTCGGCCGAACTGTTCGCCGTGATGTCGAGCGGGGCCGCCTCCACAGCGGGCACGATTCTGGCCGGCTACGCGGCTTTGGGCGTTCCGATGGAGTATCTGCTCGCGGCGAGCGTCATGGCGGTGCCGGGCGGGCTGCTCTACGCCAAGATCCTGGTGCCGACGACGGAGCCGAGCCGGGTCACCTCCACGCGGGTCACCTTCGCGGAGACGCGGGCGGTCAACGTGATCGAGGCGGCGGCCGACGGCACCCAGAAGGGGCTCGCCGTGGCGGTCTCGGTGGGGGCGATGCTGATCGCGTTCACGGGGCTGATCGCCCTGCTGAACGGGTTCATGGGCTGGGCCGGTGGCCTCGCGGGCTATCCCGCCCTGAGCCTGGAGGGCCTCCTCGGCGCGGTGTTCGCGCCGCTGGCCTGGCTGATGGGCGTGCCCTGGGACCAGGCCGGCCTCGTCGGCGGGGCGCTCGGTCAGAAGATCGCCTTCAACGAGTTCCTGGCCTACGCGCAGCTCTCGCCGGTCCTGAAGGCGGGCAGCCTCGATCCGCGCACGGCCGCGATCCTGTGCTTCGCGCTCTGCGGCTTCGCCAACCTGACCTCGGTGGCGATCCAGCTCGCGAGCCTCGCCAGCCTCGCGCCCGAGCGCAGGGCGGAGATCGCCCGCTTCGGCCTGCGCGCGATCCTGGCCGGCACCCTGTCCAACCTGACGAGCGCGACGCTCGCCGGGTTGTTCATCGGGGCCTGACGGCTGTGCCGGCCGGGATGCTTGCGCGGAGGGTCATGCGGCGGCGAGTTTCGCCGCCTTGACCTTTGCGGGGCCGGCCTTGGCGACGGCCGTGAGCGGCAGCTCGATATCGATGTCGAGGGTCGACATGTCCTGGCCGCGGTCGAGGCGGATCTGGACCTTGTCGCTGTTGACCTCGACGTGCTTGGCGATGACCGCGAGGATCTCCTCACGCAGCACCATCACGAGATCGGAGCCGCCGACCCCCGCCCGTTCATGGGCGAGGATGAGTTGCAGGCGGTCGCGGGCGACCGGCGCCGAACCGCGCCGGTTGAACATGTTGAGGAGGCTCATGCTGCCCTCCGGGTGAAGAGTTTGTCGAGGAAGGACTTCTTGTCGGTGGGGACCGACATCGGGACCGCATCGCCGTTGAGGCGGCGTACGGCGTCGGTGTAGGCGCGGGCCGGGGCGCAGAGCGGGTTGTTCAGGGTCACCGGGCAACCGACGTTGGAGGCGCGCAGGACTTCCATGCTCTCCGGAATGATGGCGAGCAGCGGGATCGAGAGGATCTCGAGCACGTCCTCGATCTTGAGCATGTCGCCGCGATCGGCCCGGGCAGGGTCGTAGCGGGTGAGGATCAGGTGCTTCTCCATGGTCTCGCCGCGCTCGGCCTTGAGGGTCTTGGAGTCGAGCAGGCCGATGATCCGGTCGGAGTCGCGCACCGAGGAGACCTCGGGGTTGGTGACCACCACCGCCACATCCGCGTGGCGCATGGCCAGCGTGGCGCCGCGCTCGATGCCGGCCGGGGAGTCGCAGATCACCCAGTCGAACTTCTCGCGCAGCTCGTCCATGACGCGGGCGACGCCCTCGTCGGTGAGCGCATCCTTGTCGCGGGTCTGCGAGGCGGGCAGCAGGTGGAGCTTGTCCAGGCGCTTGTCGCGGATGAGGGCCTGGTTGAGCTTGGCGTCGCCGTTGACCACGTTGATGAGGTCGTAGACGACGCGCCGCTCGGCGCCCATCACGAGGTCGAGGTTGCGCAGGCCGACATCGAAGTCGACCACCGCCACGCTCTTGCCGGCCTGCGCGAGCGCCGCGCCGAGGGCCGCCGTCGTCGTCGTCTTGCCGACGCCGCCCTTGCCTGATGTCACGACCAGAATTTTGGCCATATGAGCTGTCTCCTCAATCCAAGGATGCGAATTTGATGGCGCCGCCATCGAGCCAGATTTGCACGGCCTTGCCGCGCAAGTGGTTGCCCATCTCCTCGGCCGTACGGACGAGGCGGTCGATGCCGAGAAGCTCGGGCTCGAACTTGCGGCAGCAGATGCGGGCGCGGGGGTTGCGGGCGGCGCCGGCGATGGCCCGGCCGCGCAGCGCGCCGTAGACGTGGATGGAGCCGCCGGCGAGGATCTCCGCGCCGGAGGAGACCGACCCCATGACGGTGACGTCGCCGGTGGGGTGGACGATGGATTGCCCGGACCGGACCGAGCCCTCGATGGTGAGGGACGTCGTGGCCGGCTCGGGCGGTGCCGGCGGCATCGCGGGCTCCGGCTCCGGCTGGGCCGGAATCTCGATCGTGTTCGAGGGCCGTCCCTGGACGAGGAGCGGCGGGCGCCCCGGTCCGAGGAGAGACACGTCCGTACCCTCGATGCCGAGGATGCGGATCTGCCGGCTGCCGAGTTCGGCGAGCAGGCTGTCGAGGTCCGGCGCGGCGGGCGCCAGCGCCGCCACGTCGAGGATCAGGGCGCGCCCGTCGAACAGGGTCGGCGAGCGCTGGAGCGCCTCGTCCAGATCGGCGAACCAATCGGGAAGCGGTGTCTCCGGGGCCAGCACCAAGGACTTGAAGGCGCGGCCACGAAGCTGAACGGGTCTGCGGGGAGGGCTTGTGTCAGTCACGGGCTCTCGCGATTCCTTACCAGACCATTGATGCCCGGTATGGTTACCGCTTCGTTAACAACCCGTGTTCAAAGGATTAAGGGCGCGCATTTTCCTCTGATCCGATGATCCAGGGATGGGGCACGCGAACAAGCATCGGCCCCGGACGGCGCGCGCGACGGCCTGGGGCCTGTCGCACGCCCCCTCCGGGGCCGGGTCCGTATGTGAGGGTCATCGCCCGAGCGACGCCCGCCGTCACCGCGTGGTGGGCAGCAGCCAGTTCGGCAGCCACATGGCGATGCCGGGGACGAGGCAGAGGATCAGGATCGCCACCGCCATCAGGATGACGAAGGGCAGCGTGCCCCAGATGATGTCCTTCAGCGGGATGTCGGGGGCGATGTTCTTGATGACGAAGATGTTCAGGCCCACGGGCGGGTGGATCAGGCCCATCTCCATGGTGATGGTCATCACGACGCCGAACCAGACGAGGTCGAACCCGGCCGCCTTCAGGGGCGGCAGGATGATCGGCGCCGTCATCAGGATGATCGAGACCGGGGGCAGGAAGAAGCCGAGCAGGATCACGAGGCCGAGGATCGTCACCAGCAGCACCCAGGGGGAGAGCTGCATCGCCACGATCGCGGCCGCAGCCGACTGCGAGATGTGCAGGTAGCTCATCACGTAGGCGTAGAGGAGCGACATGCCGATGATCAGCATGAGCATGGTCGATTCCCGCAGGGTCGCGGTGAGGATCGGGCTGACGTCGCGCGGGCGCCAGACGCCGTAGATGACGGCGATCAGGCCCAGCGCCAGGAGGCCGCCGAGGCCCGCCGTCTCGGACGGGGTGGCGTAGCCGCCGTAGAGCGCCACCATCACGCCCGTGAGCAGGATCACGAAGGGCAGCACCCGCGGCAGCGTCGAGAAGCGCTGACGCATGCTGTAGGTGTCCTCCGCGAGGATCGCCGAAGCGGTGCCGTTCCGTTCGTAGGCGACCTTCGCGGCGGCGTATTCCGCGCGGAACCGGTAGACCGACCAGGCCGCGAACAGGCCGACCAGGAGCAGGCCCGGTCCGATGCCGGCGAGGAACAGGCGTCCCAGCGACTGCTCGGCCGCCACCGCGTAGAGGATCATGGTGATCGAGGGCGGCAGCAGGATGCCGAGGGTACCGCCCGCCGCGATGATGCCGGCAGCGAAGCCCGGCGAGTAGCCGCGCTTGCGCATCTCCGGGATGCCGGCCGAGCCGATGGCCGAGCAGGTGGCCGGGCTCGACCCCGCCATGGCGGCGAAGAGCGCACAGGCGAACACATTGGCGATGCCGAGGCCGCCGGGGATGCGGTGCATCCAGGCGTGCATGGCCGAATAGAGGTCCTGGCCGGCCTTGGACCGCCCGATCGCCGCGCCCTTCAGAATAAAGAGCGGGATCGACAGCAGGGTGATCGAGGCCATCTCCTCGTAGACGTTCTGCGCCACCGTATCGAGGGAGGCGCCCGGCATGAAGACATACATGAAGGCCAGGGCGACGAAGCCCAGGGCGAAGGCGATGGGGATGCCGGCGAGCATCGCGCTCAGGGTGGCCCCCGCATAGAGGAAGCCGATGGCCGCGACGCTCATGGATGCCTCCCGGTGACCTTCGTGTCCGGCACGGTGTTGGCGAGGGGATCGCCGAGGGGCCGCGTGCCCGTCGGTGTGGCGCCGGACTGCCCCGCTGCATCGCGGTTGAGATCGGCCCCAAGGCCGATCTTGGGGTTCGCCCAGCCCGCCTTCTCGGCGCCGTAGAGGATCTCCTCGGCGATCTGCAGGGCGAACTGGAGGCCCAGCAGGGTCATGCCGATCGCCATCAGGATGTAGGGGATCCAGAGCGGCGGCCCCCAGCTCGACTGCGACACCTGCCCGTCGACCCAGGCCTCATGAAGCAGGGTCCAGCTTTTCCAGGCGAAGAACGTCACGAAGACGAAGCTGATCACGTCCGCCACCAGGAGGCGGGCGCGGTTGACCCGCGGCGAGAGCAGGCCGGTCAGCGCCTCGATGGCCACGTGGCCGCGCTTGGCCTGCACGGCGGCGGCCGAGAAGAAGGTGGCGCCAACGATGAGGAACACCGCCATCTCGTCCTGCCAGTCGGTGGGCTCATGCAGGACGTAGCGGATGACGACGCTGTAGCTGAGGACCAGGCAGGCGCAGACGAGCGCGATGCCGCCCAGCAGCATGATGACGTGATTGACGCCCTTCAGGGCCCGGTCGATGGTGCCGAGGAGCCCCGGAACCCGGGGCTCTGCCGTCGTGTGCGTCGCGGCGGCGGCCGAGGCCGCGTCGAAGGCGTGGCTCACGACACCTGCTCCGCCAGCTTGAGGAGCTCGGCGCAGCCGGCCGACTTACCGGCGAAGTCCTTCCAGGCGGTATCCCGGGCGATGTCACGCCACTGGCCCAGGGTCTTCTCGTCGAGGTTCTGGACCTTCGCGCCGGCCTTGGCGAAGATCTCCTCGACCTTGGTGTCGTCCGCCTTGGCCCCGGCCTGCCCGAACGGCTCGAGCTCGGCGCCGATGGTCATGATCAGGTCTTGCTGGTCCTTGGGCAGGCGCTCGAAGGCGAGCTTCGACATCATCAGCGGCTCCAGCATGAACCAGTAGGAGCGCTCGCGGCCCGAGGTCAGGGCCTTGCCCAACTCTTCCAGGCGGAACGAGATCAGGCTGGTGGACGAGGTGATGACCGCGTCGCAGGCGCCCGTCTGCATGGCGGCGTAGGACTCGCTCGAAGGAATGGAGAGCGTGGCGGCGCCGGCCTGCTTCATCATCAGGTCCATCTCGCGCGACCCGCCCCGGACCTTGAGGCCCTTGGCGTCGGCCGGCGCGTAGAGGGGACGCTCCCGGCTGGCGACGCCGCCCGCCTGCCAGACCCAGGAAACGAGGATAATGCCCTTCGCGTCGAGGATCTCGGTGAGCTTGCGGCCCACCGGCGCCTTCTTCCAGGCGATGGCCTGCTCGTAGGAGCTCACCAGCGCCGGCATCAGCCCGATGTTCAGCTCCGGCACCTCGCCGCCCGCGTAGGGCGAGGGGTAGAGCGAGAGGTCGAGGGCGCCCTTCCGCATGGCCGCGAACTGGGCGTTCGTCTTCATCAGCGACGAACCCGGATAGACCTGCACCTCAAGGGCGCCCTTCGAGCGCTCGGCCAGGGCCATCGCGAACTTGCGGCACATGCGATCGCGGAAGTCGCCCTCGTCGATGGTGCCGCCGGGGAACTGGTGGGAGAGCTTCAGGGTGGTGGCAGCCTGGGCCCGCGAGCCCAGGGACAGGATGGCTGGGGCGGCGAGGCCGCCGGCAACGAGGGCACGGCGTGTCAGCATCATGGCGTGTCTCTCCCTAGGCCGGACCCCGGCCGCTCGTTTTTGCAGCGCAGCATTTATACTGCACCGCGTCTTCGTTATACATGAAACGACGCCTTGTATATTTTGTCAACGCGATTGAATAATAGTGGACGCCTGATTTTTGCGAGTCGGCGGGATTAGGACGGGCCGGGATCTCAGCGCATGAACCAATCGCGCCGCCTCAGGCAGACCATCGAGACCGAGATCGTGGACGGTCGCCTCGCCATCGGCGCGCGCCTGGACGAGACGGAACTCGCGGAGCGATTCGGGGTCTCGCGCACGCCGATCCGCGAGGCGCTGCTGCAACTGGCGATGACGGGCCTCGTGGAGATCAAGCCCCGGCGCGGGGCCATCGTCAGCGCCCCCGACCCGCAGCTCCTGATCGCGATGTTCGAGACCATGGCGGAGATCGAGGCCTCCTGCGGGCGGCTGGCGGCGCGCCGGCTCATCCCCGACGACGAGGCCGCCCTCAAGGCGGCCCTGGCGGCCTGCGCCGCCTCGGCCGCGGCCGGCGACCCCGAGACCTATTACGCGGAGAACTACATCTTCCACACGGTGGTGTACCGGGCCTGCCGGAACGGGTTCCTGGAGGAGCAGGCGCGCCAGCTGCACCGGCGTCTGGCGCCGTTCCGACGACTCCAGCTTCGCGCCCGCAACCGCCTCGGCCAGTCCCTGGCCGAGCACGACGCCATCGTGGCCGCCATCGTGTCGGGCGACGAGACCGCGGCTTCCGACCGGCTGCGGGCGCACGTCATCGTCCAGGGCGACCGCTTCTCGGATCTCGTGGCGGGTCTGCGCTCGATCAACGCCGCGGCCTGACCCTTCGCGGAGGGCCTCGCGCGGATCGCCGCCCGGGGCGACGACACAACCGATGGATGTCGTCGGGCGAAGGGCAAGTCAATCTTAAGGGAGGCCCGCTAATCGAGGAACGCTCTTTCTCGCCAAGCGGTCACCGGCTTTCCCCATGCGCCTCTCTCTCAAGTCGACGCTGATCGGCCTTTTCGGTCTACTGGCGCTCATCACCACCGGGCAGGGCCTCGTCTCGTTGGCGAAGATGGATGCCATCGGCGACCGCATCACGGTCCTGTCCGACAACGCCCTCCCCTCCGTCGATGCCGCCCATGCCATGAACGCCCTGGTGATGCGGATCCGGCTCTGGCAGTTCCGCTACGTCATCGCCGACACCGCCGAGGAGCGCACCAACAGCGTCGCGCAGGCCGCGACCCTGGCCACGGACCTGGAGACCCGGCGCGCGGCCTACGGGACCCTGGTGAGTTCCCGCGCCGAGGGCGCCCTCTACGACGAGGTCAGCGCCAAGCTCGCCCAGATGGGCCAGGACTGGACCCAGCTCCGGGCCATCGACCCCGCCCGGCGCGACGAGGTCCTGACCCTGTTCCGGGGGCCGATGAACGCCAACTACCTCGCCACCAGCGCCAGCATGCGCAAGCTCGTGACGCTCAACGGCGAGGCCGGCGAGGCCGCCAAGGCGGCGGCGCGGGCGGAACAGGCGAGCGCCGTGCGAACCACTCAGGTCACGCTCGGGCTCTCCGTCCTCATGGCACTGGCCGCCATGGCCCACACGATCCGCGGTATCACACGGCCGCTGGGCGCGATGACGGCGGCCATGCGGCGCGTGGCGGACGGCGAGGCCGAGACCGAGATCCCGAGCGTCGGCCGCCAGGACGAGATCGGCGCCATGGCCGACACCCTCGAGACCTTCCGGGCCAACCTCCTGCGCAGCCGCGTCCTCGAGGAGGAGACCCGCCTCGCCCGCGCCGGCGCCGAGGCGCAGCGCAAGGCCGCGATGCGCGAGATGGCCGACGGGTTCGAAGGCGCCGTCGGCGGGATCCTCGACCGGGTGACCGCGGCGGCGGGCCAGTTGCGCGGCACGGCCCAGAGCATGGCGACCACCGCCTCCGAGACCGCCCAGCAATCCGGCACGGTCGCGGCGGCGGCGGATCAGGCGGCCTCCAATGTCGGCATGGTGGCGGCCGCCGCCGAGGAACTCGGGGCCTCGGTCCAGGAAATCGGGCGCCAGGTCGACGGCTCCACGGAACTCGCCCAGCGGGCGGTGGACGAGGCCGCCCGGACCGCGTCGCAGGTCCAGGAACTCAGCGCCGCCGCCGCGCGGATCGGCGACGTCGTCGCCATGATCTCGACCATCGCGGGCCAGACCAACCTGCTGGCCCTCAACGCCACCATCGAGGCGGCGCGGGCCGGCGAGGCCGGTCGCGGCTTCGCCGTGGTGGCGGCCGAGGTGAAGGAACTCGCCAACCAGACGGCGCGGGCCACCGAGGAGATCAGCGGCCAGATCGGCCGCATCCAGGGGTCCACCGGCCAGGCCGTGACCGCGATCGAGGGCATCAGCGGGCGGATCCGCGAGATCAGCCACGTGGCGACCTCGATCGCGGCGGCGGTGGAGGAGCAGGGCGCGGCCACCCAGGAGATCGTGCGCAACGTCGGCGAGGCCGCCACCGGCACCGGCGAGGTCACGACCAACATCGCCGGGGTCGCCGGAGCGGCCGAGGCGACCGGCGCCGCCGCGTCCCAGGTCCTGGCCTCGGCCTCCGAGCTCTCGCACGAAGCGGAGCACCTCGCCCAGGAACTGGCACGCTTCCTCGGCACGGTTCGCGCGGCTTAATCAAATAGAATGTCCCCGCGGGCAATCACTCCAGATCCTCGCGCGGACTCTTTACTTTCCTCGGTTTCGATCGTCCAATAACCCTTGCGGGGCGTACGGAAACGGTCTTGCGAGGGAGGGAACGATGATGACCCGACATCTTCTCGGTGCGGCTCTGGCCGCGTGCCTCGTCCTGCCGGTGGCGGCCCGCGCCGACACCGCCGCCACGGCCGGGCGCAGCGCCGCCGAAACCTGGGACAAGACCTACAACAGCGGCGACATGGACGCCCTGGGCACGCTCTACGCCCCGGACGCGCTGGTGATCCCGAAGGGCGCGGCGATCTCGGGACCGAGCGAGATCAAGACGTTCTTCTCGGGGCTGAAGGCAAAGGGCTTCGACGATCACCGGATCACCGTCCAGTCCGCGCGGGAGACAGGCGACGTCCTGGTGCTGTCCGGGCGCTGGGAGATGAACGGCCCCGGCGAGGGCGGAGCCCGAAAGAAGTTCGAGGGCAACTGGATCAACGTGATGGAGCGCCGCCCCGACGGCTGGCGCACCGTGCTGCACACCTGGAACTAGCGCTCGGAGCGGCGCCGCCCGCGCCCCCCGGCGGATGGCCGGCCGGGACGGGCTGGCGCGAGGACGGATGGCGGCTCAGGCCGCCGACCCGGCCGCCTCGCGGCTGGCGGCGCCGAAATTCTCGGCGATCACCGGGGTCCGGGCCCGGATGTGGGCGCGCATGAGCAGGGCGAGCGCTTCGCCGTCGCGGGCGCGCAGCAGCGTGATCATCCGCTCGTGCTCGGCCACCGACTGCGCCCACTGCTCCGGCGTCTGATGCACGGCGTAGCGCGAGCGCTGGATGCGACCCGAGAGGCTGTCGTAGATGCCCCCGAGGGTGGCGTTGCGGCTGGCCCGCATGATGGCCTCGTGGATCTCCCGGTTGAGGGCGAAGTAGACCCCCTCCTCGCCGGCGCGCCAGGCGGCCACCATGGCCTCGTGGTCGCGGGAGATGCCGTCGATCTCCGCATCGGTGATGATGCGGCAGGCGAGATCGGCGGCGGTGGCCTCCAGGCCGGCAATGACCTCGATCATCTCCTCGATCTCGGACTGCGACAGGCTGGCGACGCGGGCGCCGCGATTGGGCAGCAACTCGAGAAGCCCCTCGGTGGCGAGGATCTTGATCGCCTCGCGCAGGGGCGTGCGGGAGATGCCGAAGCGTTCGGTCAATTCGCTTTCGTTGATCCGCGCCCGCGGCTCCAGCTCACCCGAGCGGATCAGGTCGCGCATTCGGTCGACGACCTCATCGTGCAGATAGCGCCGGTTGATGCCGAGGCCCGGTTCGATCTTGTTCATGGGTCCACGACGTCTGGAAGAGGAATGAAAAATACTCCCTCTGGTAATGCGTCGACTGAGACCTGTCGAGGGAGTGCGGAACTATAGCCCGGTTCCGCGCACAGGCCTCCGGCGAAAGCCAGGCGACCCCACCGGGATGACGGATCCGCGGGTCTTCGAGCCGCCTGCGGCCTCACCCGACACCACCCCGCCCTGATCCGGCGGGGGCGTCTCTCAGCGAAGCTCCTCGTGCCAGGTTCGGCCGTCGCGCTCGATCAACGCGATGGCGGCGGTGGGACCCCAGCTTCCGGCGGGATAGGGGCGCGGCGGCTCGGGCCGGTCGGCCCAGGCCTTCAGGAGGGAATCGGCCCAGGCCCAGGCGACCTCGACCTCGTCGCGGCGCATGAACAGCGTGGCGTTGCCGCGCACCACGTCCATGAGCAGGCGCTCGTAGGCATCGGGGTAGCGCTGCTTGAAGGTCTCCTCGAAGGAGATGTCGAGGTTGGTCGGCCGCAGCCGCATCCCGCCCGGACCCGGATCCTTAGTCATGACTTCGAGCTTGATCCCCTCTTCCGGCTGGAGCCGGATGACGAGGCGGTTGGGCTCGCGTCCGAAGGATTCCGCCGGGAAGATCGAGAACGGCGAGGCGCGGAACTGCACCACGATCTCGGACAGCTTCCGGGGCAGGCGCTTGCCGGTGCGCAGGTAGAACGGCACGCCGGCCCAGCGCCAGGACTGAACCTCGAGTTTCAGGGCGACGAAGGTCTCGGTCCGGCTGTCGACGTCTCCGCCGAGATCGGTGCGGTAGCCGTCCACCGGCTGGCTGCCGACGGCGCCGGCCGAGTACTGGCCGCGCACCGTCACGCTCTGCACGTCGTGCGGCGTGATGGGCTTCAGGGCCCGCAGGACCTTCAGCTTCTCGTCGCGCACCGAATTGGCGTCGAGGGAGAGCGGACTCTCCATCGCCATCAGGCAGAGGAGCTGCAGCATATGGTTCTGGACCATGTCGCGCAGCGCGCCCGAGGTGTCGTAGTACCCCGCGCGGCCCTCGACTCCGACGGTCTCGCCCACCGTGATCTGGACGTGGTCGATGACGTCGGCCGTCCAGAGCCGCTCGAAGATGGTGTTGGCAAAGCGCAGGGCCAGCAGGTTCTGCACCGTCTCCTTGCCGAGATAGTGGTCGATGCGGAAGATCTGCTCCTCGGGAAACACCGTGCCGACCGCATCGTTGATGGCGCGGGCCGACTTCAGGTCCTTGCCGATGGGCTTCTCCAGCACGACGCGGGACTTCTCGCCGATCAGGCCGTGCTTGGCGAGATTCTGGCAGATCGAGCCGTAGAGGTCGGGTGAGGTGGCGAGGTAGTAGGGCCGCACCTGGTCCGGGCGCTCGGCGAGCTTGGCGGCCAGATCCTCCCAGCCCTCGTCGCCGGCTCCATCGACCGCGACGTAATCGAGGTGGTCCAGGAAGGCGGCGAGCTTGTCCTCGCCGATGTCGCCGGCCGGAACGAAGCGCTTGATGGCGTCGCGGGCGCGCTCGCGGAAGGCCTCGGTGGTCATCTCCGAACGCGAGGCGCCGATGATCCGGCTCGTCTCCGGAATCTGTCCGTCCATGAAGCGGTAGAACAGGGCCGGCAGCAGCTTGCGCGTGGTCAGGTCGCCGGTGGCGCCAAAGACGACACAATCGAAGGAGGCGACGGGGATAATGGTGGCCAAGTGCGGCTCCCGTTCGGTTTGCAAGTCAGGCGGTTCGCGGGTCGGCAAGTCGGCTGGCGAGTCGATTTGCAGGTCGGTTTGCGGGTCGCGACGAATCGCCCCCGGTGTGTCGGCTTCCCCGCGACGCTATGCAAGGCACCCGCCACCCGAGGGGCGTGCGGGAGGGCACCCCTCCCCGCGCCCGGTCACGATCCGGCGAAACGCGTGAACGCCGCTCCATGGTTCGGATGCCAGCGGGACAGCGCCGGCCGGTTCTCGATGATGTCCCCGGCCGCCCAGGCGATCCGCTTCTCGTCCTGTGCCCGGGTGGTCTCGTTGTCCGGACACAGGATGTAGAAGTCGCCCCGGGCCAGTCCGGCCATCAGGGCATCCACGGTCTCGTCCGGCGTCCAGGCGCCGGCGGGCTTCTCGCTGACCCCGCGGGCCCGCGTCAGCCCGGTATAGACGAATCCCGGGATGAGCAGGTGCGCGCTGACGCGGACGCCCTCGCGTTCGCGCAGGTCGTGGGCCAGGGCCTCGGTGACGACCTTCACCCCCGCCTTCGAGACATTGTAGGGCGTGTTGCCGGGCGGCGTGGTGATGCCCTGCTTCGAGCCCGTGACCACGATGGCGCCAGGCTCGGTCCCGGCGATCATCGCCGGTGCGAAGGCCTGGATGCCGTTGATGACGCCCCACAGATTGGTGTCGAGGATGCGCGCCCACGTCTCGGGGTCCGAGAACAGCCGTCCCCCGGCCTCGATCCCGGCATTCAGCATGACCACGGCCGGCGGCCCCTCCGCACAGGCCGCCGCGCCCAGGGCCGCGACGGCCTCGGGCCGGGCCACGTCCGTGGCCATCGCGTGGACGGACGCCGCCGTCCCGCCGCGCGCGACCTCGGCGCGGGCCGAGTCCAGCGCCGCGCCCGGCAGGTCGGCGAGCCAGACCCGCATGCCCGCCGCGGCGAAGCGCCGGGCGGCCGCCAGCCCGATGCCGCTCGCCGCCCCGGTGACGACGGCGGTCCGCCCCGCCTGAATTGCCGAATGGTTGGTCATGGCCGCTGCTCCTCTGCCGTTCCGGGGCGGGAGTTAGGGCGCGCGCCGGCCCCCGTCACGGCACGGCAGGAGATTGGTAACCGTCTGTGCGCATGGTCGGGGAGACATTCCACTCGAAAGGTTCGCGATGCTTTCGCGCCACAGGACCGTCGCCCTCCGCCCGCACCGCCTCCGCGCGGGCCTGTCGCCCCTGGCCCTCCTCTGGGTGCTGGGCGGCGCCGCCACGGCTCAAGTCTCCGGCGCACCGGAAGCCCCCGCGCCCGCGAAGGCTCCGAAGATCGAGAGCCTCACCACCACCGCTCCGGCGACGCCCGCCGTCCAGGCGATCGCACCGGGCGCAGCCGAGGCCACCGCCGCCCCGGCTGCCGCCCAGGCCCGGAAGTCGCGCGAGCTGCCGCCGCTGGTGGTGGCCCGGGTCTCCGCCGACCCGGTGCCGACCCTCAGTCCCGCGACGTTCCTCGACACCCTGCGGATGGCCGACCGCTATCAGGCCATGGTGGATGCCGGCGGCTGGACCGCGCTGCCCGCCGACCTCGTGGTCAAGCCCGGCGCCGGCCATCCGGCCATCCCGGCCCTGCGCAAGCATCTCGCGCTCGTGGGCGACCTGGCTGCCGATGCCCCGATGAACGACCAGCTCGACACCACCCTGGTGGCGGCCGTGAAGGCGTTCCAGGCCCGCCACGGCCTGCCCGAGACCGGGCTGATCGGCCGCCAGACGGTGGCGGCGCTCAACGTGCCGGCGGCCACCCGCCAGCGCCAGCTCGCCGCCTCCGCCGCGCGCCAGATCGGCTCGAACTTCGCCTATGGCGACCGCTACGTGGTCGTGAACATCCCCTCCGCCACGGTGGAGGCCGTGGACCACGGGGTCGTGGTGCGCCGCTACGTGGCGGTGGTCGGCAAGCCCGACAAGGCGACGCCGCGGATCGAGGCCCGCATCACCGACGTGAACCTCAATCCGACCTGGACCCTGCCGGTCTCCATCATCAAGAAGGAGATCATTCCGAAGATGCGCAAGGATCCCGGCTACCTCGCCCGGGAGCGCATCCGCATCCTCGGTCCCGGTGGCGTCGAGGTCGACCCCACCGCGATCGACTGGTCGAGCGAGAAGGCGGCCAACTACACCCTGCGGCAGGATTCCGGCCTGGACAATTCCCTGGGTCAGGTGCGCATCGACATGCCGAACAAGCAGGCGGTCTACATGCACGACACGCCGTCGAAATCGTTGTTCGCCCGCGAGGTGCGGTTCCATTCCCACGGCTGCGTGCGCGTCGCGCAGGTGAAGGAGCTCGCCGGCTGGCTGCTCGAGGGCACGCCCGGCCCCAACGGTCCCGGCTCGACCTGGGGCCCGATCGAGATCGAGACCAGCATCGCCACCAACGAGCGCCTCGACATCAAGCTGCCGAAGCAGATCCCCGTGACCTTCGTGTATCTCACCGGTTACGCCACCCCGGACGGCCGCGCCCATTTCCGGGACGACATCTACGGGATCGACAGCCCTGCGGTGCCGATGCCGGACGTGGCGGCGACGGGGACGATCGCGCCGCCGACCGCTCCCAAGTCGGCGGCCGTGCCCGCGACGCCGAAGGCGTCCAGCACCGGGTCCGCATCCGCCCGGACTCCCGGCGACAAGCCGTCCCTCGCCAGCCCGCCCCTTGCCAAGCCATCCCTTGCCAAGCCATCCCTTGCCAAGCCGGTTCAGGCTGCGCCGGTCCCACCCAAGCCCGTGCCGAAGGTGATCGCGGATAAGGGAGCCGTGCCCGGCGCGGCCCCGGCTCAGAGCCCCGGCAAGGCAGCTGCGCCCAGGCCGACGAGTACCGGCGCCGAGAAGACGGCAGGCGATTTAGTCCCCCCGGGATCGATCCCCAGCCGCGCGGCGCTTCCCCCCACGGATTGAGCCCAAGCCGGCCGTTCCCCTATCGCAAGGGCTCGCCCGGCGCGATGGGGGGCGCCTTCCTCCGGTCCGCCCCGGCCACCTGTCGTGGCCCGTCCGCTCGGACGCTCTCGGGAGTCGACGCGCGGCTGACAAGACCCGGGATCGCCATCAATTGAATGGTATCATCTTGCGAGCGCGTTCCGACGGGGGCCGTGCGAGGAGACGGATCACCCAGGGTCCGGCGGAACGCGCGGAGCAGCGTCGCAGAGCGAGGTGGTGAGCCTCCTGCCTGGCACCTGGCCATGGCGGGTCTCGTGGGTTCTGTCTCGACGTGCCAGCGGCCTTGATCGAGGGCGTATCGCGCGTGGCAAGGTGCGTCGGACGAGGCGCCTCAGAGAAGCGTGACCTTGCCGTTGCCGATGTCATAGAAGCCGCCGACGACCTTCACCTGCCCGCGAGCGACGCGGTCCGAGAGGATCGGCCCGGCCTGCTCGAGACGCCGGACGTTGTGCCGGACATTCTGGGCGATCGCCTCGGCAAGGGGATCCGGTGCCCGCGCTTTCTCGGCCAAGTCGACCGCCGGCCGGATCGCGTCGATCAGCATCGGCAGATGGCCCGGAAGCACGACGTTCGTCTTCATGACCTCGATCGTCGCCTTGACGGCACCGCAATCGGAATGGCCCAGCACGAGGATCAGCGGCGCGCCCAGCACCGCCACGCCGTATTCGAGGCTGGCGAGGCTGTCGGTGTTGACAAAATTGCCCGCGACCCGGACGACAAACAGGTCCCCGGGTCCCTGATCGAAGACGAAATCCGGTGCGACTCGGGCATCGGCGCAGCCGACCACGCAGGCGATCGGATGCTGTGCGGCGACCCTCGCCGCTCGGCCGGCGGAAAAGTCCCTGTTCGACGGCGTATTCGCTGCGTAGCGCCCGTTGCCTTCCAGCAGGCGCGCGAGAGCCGCGTCGGGCGTCATGACGTTCGACCCCGAAGCCTCCGCGGCCGCTCCGGGTGCCGCCGGCATGGCGAGCGCGCCGGCAGCGACGGCGGTCAGCAAGGTGCGGCGTGAGACATGAGATGCATGCTGATCACACACGGTCGCAATTCCTAGTCGAAAGACTTATGCCTCATCATCTCAGGGTTGTATCACGCCGGTTTTCCGTCGCCAAGTCCGAACTCCGCGGGAAGTTCGTGACGTGACAGGGCTCACGGGTCAGCGCTGACCGACCGCTCCGATAGACGGCAGGGCAGGCAGGCTGGACGATTCATGTTCGCGCGGGTTGATGGGCTCGGGTCGAGGCCCGTTCTCCGCGAGCTATGGGGATTTCCGGTGACGGAGGTGGTCAGGCGGCGCGGTGATCTGGGTTCGCTGCGACCTCGGTCCCGTCGCGGACGACGACGCCGGCCACGACCTTCGGCACCGGGTTCTCGCCCTCAGCCGAGCTGGACCCCGTCCTGAACGACCGCGAGCAGCCGCGCGTCGCCGTGATCGTCAACGGCCTGAGCGCGGTGAACATCGACGCGGATCTGGTGCGAGGCGGCCATCCGGACCGCCCTTCGACGTCCGCCCGATCGACACGGAGCCGGGGCGCCTTCGAGGCCGCCCCCTATCGCGGAAGGCCCGATCCGTTCCCGGTCCGGCAGCGGGGCGCCTGAACGGCGCCCCCGTCCGGTCGCCCGCGACGGAGCGACCGGACGGGTCGGCGATCAGGAATCGAGGCCGCCGTCCTCGTCGATGTCGACCAGGAACACGATGTCGGCATCCTCCTCGTCCTCGTCGTCCGCCTCGTCGTCGTTCGAGGCCTCGGCATGGCGGGCATCCGGCTCGTAGGGCTCGTCCTCCTCGGAATCGTCCTCGGCGAGGGCGTCCTCGAAGATCTCGATCTCCTCCTCGGTGGCCGCCCGGACCTTGAGCGGGGAGGTGCCGTTCCACAGCACCTTGCCGTCGCTCTTCATGGTCTGGATGTCGTCCTTGAAGCCATCGCAGGTGAAGAGGTCGTTGGCGACCTCCTCGGAGCCGTTGATGACCGCGATGGCCACGCCATCGATCTCGAGTGTGAACATCGCGAATCCTTGTTGTCTGCAGCCTCGGGGCCGCCGTCCGTGTAGGGGCGAACGGGGCGGAGGCCAAGGCCCGGACGGGCGGGGGTTGGTTTGCGGCGGGTGGCCGGGCCTCAGGCCCCGCCGCTCGCCCGGGCGATGGCGCGCTTGACCACGCCCTGCACGTCGGGATTGGAGAGGAACAGGTCGTGGTTGATGAGGCCGCCGCCGTAGTCGGAGGCGTCGGCCACGCGGACCCCGAGGGCTTCCAGGCGCTCGCGGTCCGCCGCGCCGGCGCGCACGATGCCCCCCGCGATGGCCCCGGAGAGCTCGAGGGCGCGGTCGTTCGTCGACGAGATCACCGTGATCTTGTGCACGTCCGGCCCCATCCGCTCCACCGCGCTGGTGAAGAGGTCGATGTCGATGTCGGGGGCGGCCAGCACCACCGCGCCGATGCGGGCCATGGCGGCCTCGCCGGCCTCGGCCCGCAGCATGCGCAGGGTCTCCAGGGTCAGCAGCGTCCCCATGGAATGCGCGACGATGTTGATGCGCCCGCCCGAGGGGGAGTTCGCCAGCGCCTTCAGCAGGTCCTCGAAGCCGTCGCGCGACCACAGGGCGCTCTCGCGGTCGTAGCCGTAATCGAAGGTGGCGGCCGCCGAGGGCCAGGTGAACAGGGCCGAGGCGCCGCGGAAACGGATGCCGTCGGAAAGCTTGGCCGCACTCAGGGCCGCCGACTGGAAGCTCTCGCGGTAGCCGTGGACGTAGATCAGCACGTCGCGCCCCAGCGCCGCCTGGGCGAAGGCGGCGGCCGCCCCCGCGCCGGTCTCGACCTGCGGCACCGCCGTCACCGCCCAGTCGCCCGTCACCACGGAGGAGACCTTGCCGATCAGCGAGCGGTCGGGCGCCGACAGCCGCACCTCGGCGAAGCTGAGGCCCCGGCCGCGCTCGGAGGTGAAGTAGGGGCTCTTCGGCGGCGAGCCGACGGGTTTGCGCGTGGTGGCCACCAGCAGCACCGGGCTGACGTCGAGGGCCGACTGGCGCTCCGGCGCGCCGCCCCCGACCGCATCGGTGACGAGGCCGTCGGCGACGCAGCCGGCCAGCCCGGGCGTCAGGCCGGCCACCCCCGAGAGGGCGGCGAAGCGCAGCAGCGCGCGACGGGTGGGAGGCTGGGATCGGATCATGGGTCGGAGCTCGGGTCGGATCATGTCGTGCAAGGCGGCCCTGAACGTGGTGGCCCCGGGACGGGCGCAGCGCGTCAGTATCCTGTCGATCAGGATCGTGACCATGGCGGGGCGGAGGCGTGGCCGTGGCGATGTGGATTGCGGGCAGAGGCAGGGCTGTGGCCCCGGACCCACAGGGCGGCACGCCCCTGGTTCACGCCGGTTTGCGGGGGAAGCGCCCGCGCGCCGGGCCGCCCCCCTCGACGAAACCGGGCCGGACCGGCAAAGAAGACAACCATGGCCGCCTCCCCCGCACCCGCCCTCGACATCGATGCCCTGCGCGAGCGGCTGCTCGCCGGAGACCGCGCCGCCCTGGCGCGGGCGATCACGCTGGCCGAATCGAAGCGGCCCGATCATCGGGCGGCGGCGCGTGGCCTCATCGACGCGGTGCTGCCGCAGACCGGCACGGCGATCCGCGTCGGCATCACCGGCGTGCCCGGCGTCGGCAAGTCGACCACCATCGACGCGCTCGGCGCCAACCTGACGGCGGCCGGCCACAAGGTGGCGGTGCTGGCCGTCGACCCCTCCTCGACGCGCACCGGCGGCTCGATCCTCGGCGACAAGACCCGGATGGCGCGCCTCGCCCTCGACCCCAACGCCTTCATCCGCCCCTCCCCCTCCTCCGGCACCCTGGGGGGCGTCGCGGCCAAGACCCGCGAGACCATGCTGCTCTGCGAGGCGGCGGGCTTCGACGTCATCCTGGTGGAGACCGTCGGCGTCGGCCAATCCGAGACGGCGGTGGCGGACCTGACCGACTTCTTCCTCGTCCTGATGTTGCCGGGAGCCGGCGACGAGCTCCAGGGCATCAAGAAGGGCATCCTCGAACTCGCCGACATGATCGCGGTGAACAAGGCCGACGACGGCGAGGGCGAGCGCCGGGCCAGCGCGGCCGCCTCGGAGTATCGCGCCGCCCTGCACATCCTCTCGGCGCCGAGTTCGACCTGGACGCCCCCGGTGGTCACGATCTCGGGCCTGAACAACAAGGGCCTCGACGGCCTGTGGGAGCGGATCGTCGACCATCGCAACAAGCTCACCGCCACGGGCGAGATCGCCGCGAAGCGCCGGGCCCAGGACGTGAAGTGGATGTGGGCCCTCGTGCACGAGCGCCTGCATCAGCGCCTCGTCGGCTCGGCCGAGGTGCGCCGCCGGACGGCGGAGGCCGAGGCTTCGGTGGGGCGCGGGGACGCCTCGCCCGCCGCCGGGGCGGAGGCCATCGCCACCCTGATCGGCCTCTGACCCGCATGACGGGACCGCTGCTGGTCACCGGCTTCGGTCCGTTTCCCGGCGTGCCGCGCAATCCGAGCGCGGCCCTGGCCCGGCGCATCGGTGCCCTCGCGCGCCCGAAGCTGGGCGGCATTCCGGTGCGCGTGCTGATCCTGCGCACCACCTACGCGGCGATCCCCGACAGGCTGGCGCCGGCCCTGGCCGAAGCGCCGGCCGCGATCCTCATGCTCGGCGTCGCGACCCGCGCCAAGCGGGTCCGGGTGGAGATGCAGGGACGCAACCGCACGAGCCGCCTCTTTCCCGATGCCTCCGGCCGGACCGCGTCGCGCCTGACCCTGGAGCGGGATGGCCCGCCCGCGCGCCGCTCGCCCGCGGCGGCCTCCGCGCTCGCGACGCTGCGCGGGCACGGGATCGCGGCGGTCCCCTCGCGGGATGCGGGGCGCTACCTCTGCAACGCCAGCTATTTTCGCGCCTTACGCGAATCACCCCCGGCGCTGTTCGTGCACATCCCGCTCCCGCCCCGGACGAGCCGGCCCGCGAAGGCACCCGTGCGGCCGCGACGCGAGGCCCCCGGGGAGCGTCTCGCCCGGGCCTGCGCGGAGGTCGCGCGCCGCCTGGTGATCCGCGGCCGGGCGCGCGGCTGAGGGGCGGGCGACAGGGCCCTTTGCCGGCGCGGGAAGATTTTCACCCCCGGCATGGGTCTCCTTCGCGCCGTCGGGCGTTCTGTGAACGTCGGATGCGGGCGCCCCGACCCGGACGGGCGGTCCGCATCATCCACGTTCAGGAGAGAGACCATGGTCGATACGGATCGCATCGTCGGCGCCGCCAAGGAGTTCGGCGGTAAGGTTCAGGGCGCCGCGGGAGACCTCGCCGGTTCCTCGCGCACCTCGGCCGAGGGTCGCTACCGCGAGGCCGAGGGCCGCGCGCAGGACATCTACGGACAGGCCAAGGACACCCTGCGCGACGTCGCGGACAACGTCTCGGATTACGCTGGCGACGCCTACGAGCGCGGCGGCACCTACCTGCGCGACGGCAGCCGGGTGGTGGGTCACCGCGTGGAGGAGAACCCGTTCATCGCCCTCGTGATCGCGGGCGCCGTCGGCTACGGCCTCGCCCTGCTGCTGCACGGGCGCCGCTGAGCCCGCCCCCCGGCCGTCCCCGCTCCGTCCGCCATCGCGGCGGAGCGGGGACGGCCATACGGGACCGCGCTACTGCGCCGTCCAGCCGCCATCCATGGCCATGTTGGCGCCGGTGATCTGGCTCGCCGCATCCGAGGCCAGGAACACGGCCAGGGCCGCCACCTGGTCGATGGTGACGAACTCCTTGGTCGGCTGCGCCTTGAGCAGCACCTCGTTGATGACCTCGTCCTCGGTCATCCCCCGCGCCTTCATGGTGTCGGGGATCTGGCTCTCGACCAGGGGCGTCCAGACATAGCCCGGCGAGATGCAGTTCACCGTGATGCCGTGCGTGGCGAGTTCGAGGGCCGCGGCCTTGGACAGGCCGACGAGGCCGTGCTTGGCCGCCACGTAGGCGGACTTGAAGGGCGAGGCGACCATGGAGTGCGCCGAGGCCGTGTTGATGATCCGGCCCCAGCCGCGCTGCTTCATGCCGGGGATCGCGGCGCGCATGGTGTAGAAGGCCGAGGACAGGTTCAGGCTGATGATCTGCTCCCACTTCTCCGGCGGGAAGTCCTCGATCGGCGAGACGTGCTGGACGCCGGCGTTGTTCACGAGCACGTCCACGGAGCCGTAGGTCTCCTCCGCCAGTCGGATCAGCCCCGCGATCTCGCCGGGCTTGGTCAGGTCGGCCGGCGAATGGGCGGCCTTCACGCCGAACTCGGATTCGATCCCGGACCGCGCCGTCTCGATGTCCTCGGGCTTGCCGAAGCCGTTGAGGACGATGTTGGCGCCCTCCTTGGCGAAGGCGCGCGCGCAGGCCAGGCCGATGCCGCTGGTGGAGCCCGTGACGACGGCGGTCTTGGATTTCAGGATCATGGAAGCCTCCTAGGGGCACTCTTCGACGCGGGGGATCCTAGCGCGTCCGACAGGCGCGCGGTCGAACAAAGCCTGAGCGCGGGGTCCGGCACGACGCGCGACATCGGGTCGATCAGGCGAGATAATCGTGCAGCACCTGCCCGTAGGGCAATGTGAAGTCCACGACCATGTGCCGGCCGCCGACGATGCGGCGCACGGGCAGGTCGGCTACCCGGCAGTTCACGTGCGGAATCAGGTGAAGGCGAGCCTCCCCCTCCCAGGCGCCGTGGACGGTGATGTCCTCCAGGCGGTAGCCGACGAGCTGCGCGACCTTCGGGCCGCCGTCGACATCCGGGAGCAGCTTGAGGTTGACGTTGAGCTTGCCCAGGCCCTGCTTCACCGCGGCGAGATCGTGCTCCAGGCTCCGGTGCTTGTAGGTCATGGTGCCCATCGCGACCCGCTCGTCGTCGTAGTGCAGCGTCCCCGTGAGGGTGTCCTTGGTGAGCCTGAGGCGGGGCACGCCCCACTTCTTCGGGAAGCCCCAGATCTCGCGCCCGGCCGTGATCGGCGGCTCGTCGTCGAGGTACATCTGGATCGAGAAGGTGCAGGGCTCGCCGTCGAAGGTGGCGAGAGCGCCCGAGCCGCTCTCCTCGTAATCGCCGAACCCGGAGGAATCCGGCATCTTCATCCACTCGTAATAGACGCGATTGTCCGGATGCGGCTCCAGGGGCTCGGGCAGCGCCCGGCGCAGGGCGTCCGCATCGGTCTCGTAGGTCACGATCAGGTATTCGCGCCGGAGGAAGCGAAACGGCCCGCGCGGATAGCTCGGGCTGAAGGCGGGCATCGAGGGCGTCTCGAGGATCTCGTCGCGGGTCACGGGCTCGTCTCCCTGGGGGTGAAGGGCGTTCAGTCCTGCGCGTCGCGGGTCAGGTCGAGCACGCAGATTCCGCTCGCGTCGGGCCGGCGGTCGCGCCAGGCCGGCGCGCGCAGGGACCGGCGCAGGTCGCCGAGCCCCGCGGCCCAGTGCTCCAGCATGGTCGCGCGCGAGAACTCGTAATCCTTCGAATTCCCCTCGTAGGCCTTGCGACGATAGATCAGCTGCAGGATCGTCACGACGTTGTCGTGACGATCCGTCGCAGAAACGCGGCATCGGGGTCGTCGCGCCATTCGGGCGGCAGCTTGCCCAGGAGGCTGCGCGTGGCGGCCTTGGCCCTGCGGATCTCCAGGCTCATGTCGGTGTTGAGCCGAGTCCGGCTGGAGAAGCGGATATCCTTCTCGCGCTCGGCCGCGTCGATCAGGGTCCGGGGCATCGCTCCGCGCGCGGAGAACAGGTCCACCTGGAACACCACGAGGTCGCGCCGGCGCTCCTCGTCGAGGACGTATTGCAGCGGCGTGTTCGAGACGATGCCGCCGTCCCAGTAGGGCTCGCCCGCGATGGTGACCGGCGGGAAGCCCGGGGGCAGGGCACCGGAGGCCATGATGTGCTCGGGCGTGATGCGGTCGCACCGGGTGTCGAAGTAGGCGAAGTTTCCGGTGCGTACGTTGACGGCACCGACGCTGAGGCGGGTCGCCCCCCTGTTGATCAGGTCGAAATCCACGAAGCGCTCGAGGGACGCCCGGAGCGGGGTCGTCTCGTAGTAGCTCAGCGCCTCCGGCGCGCCGGCCGGATAGAAGCTGGCGGGAGGAAAGCGGGGATTGAAGAAGCCGGGCACCCCGAAGGCGGCGACCCAGCCGGCACTGGCCTCGTTGAAGGCCACCCGCGCCCGCTCCCCGGGAAACCAGGGAACCCCGGTCACCCCCGAGGAGACCAGCTCCCAGAAGGCTCTCATCCGCTCCACGCGACGCTCCGGCGGGTTTCCGGCGATCAGCGCCGCGTTGATGGCTCCGATGGAGATGCCCGCGACCCAATCCACCGCGTGGCCCTGGGCGGCCAGCGCTTCGTAGATGCCGGCCTGGTAGGCGCCGAGCGCCCCGCCGCCCTGGAGCACGAGAACTTTCGTTTCGCCGCTGGGACATGCCGTCACGACCGGCCCTCACCTATCCGGACCACACCCCGCCTCGGGGGATCCCGGGAGGCGTCCCGCCCACGGCTCGCCCAAACCCAATCCACGGTTGCCGTAAGCGTGCGGTACCACCATGACGCAAGGCCGGGGCGACCACCATCCCTCGGGTGGGACGAAGCGGCCCGGTTGTCAGGCCCTCGGCCTGCGCGCTCGGGCGCCCGGGTGCGGCGGCCGGCGGTGACGACCCGGCACGATTCGCATCCGAGCCTCTCGGCTCGACCGACGGACTCCCGGCCGAAACGCGCCGGCGGGACACGCGGTCGAGCCTCGCCCCGGTCCCGTGGACGGTTGACAGGCGCAGTTCCTTCGCCAACACCCCCCGCCCAGTCGCGGCTTTTCCCGCACGCCCTCCGCCGCAATCGTCCCTGACCCGGCCGCCCCGCGCGCGATGGCGACGAACAAGGATCCCTGACCCATGTCGGTGACGCGCTCCTATCTCGACTTCGAGAAGCCGGTGGCCGAGCTCGAATCCAAGCTGGAGGAGCTGAAGACCATGGCCGCCCGCGACGGCGCGGTCTCGATCAGCGAAGAGGTCGGGCGCCTGGAGGCCAAGGCCGCCGCCGCCCTCTCGGACATCTATGCCGGCCTGACGCCCTGGCAGAAGACCCAGGTCGCCCGCCACCCGCAGCGGCCCCACTTCATCGATTACTGCGCCGGCCTGATCTCGGATTTCAGCCCGCTCGCCGGGGACCGCGCCTTCGGCGAGGACCAGGCCATCGTCGGCGGCTTCGGACGCTTCCGCGGCCGTCCGGTCTGCGTGCTGGGCCAGGAGAAGGGCTCCACCACCGAGACCCGCCTGCGGCACAATTTCGGCATGGCCAAGCCCGAGGGTTACCGCAAGGCCGTACGCCTGATGGAGCTCGCCGACCGCTTCGGCCTGCCCGTGCTGGCCTTCGTCGACACCGCAGGCGCCTTTCCGGGCATCGAGGCGGAGGAGCGTGGACAGGCCGAGGCCATCGCCCGCTCGACGGAGGCCTGCCTCGCCCTCGGTGTGCCGAATGTCGCGGTGGTCATCGGCGAGGGCGGCTCGGGGGGCGCCATCGCGCTCGCCACCGCCAACCGGGTGCTCATGCTGGAGCACGCCATCTACGGCGTGATCTCGCCGGAAGGCGCGGCCTCGATCCTGTGGCGCGACCAGGGGCGCGCGGCGGACGCCGCCACCGCCATGAAGATCACCGCGCAGGACCTGCTGCGCCTCGGCATCATCGACGGCATCGTGCCCGAAGCGACCGGCGGGGCCCATCGCGGGCGCGACGCCGCGATCGCGGCGACGGGGGCCGCCATCGAGGCCGCCCTGGTGGAGTTCCAGGGCCTCGGCCCGGACGAGATCCGGGACCGGCGCGCGGCGAAGTTCCTGGAGATCGGTCGCAAGCTCTGAGAGTGCGACACTGCGCCGCGGATGCGTGCGGGAACCAAACCTCCCGATGCGTCCGTTGCGCCCGCCAAGGTTTCGCCACACCGACGCCTGGCGGATCGGCGGCGAAAAACCTGTGAAATCAATCCTCTTTCCGTCGGCACGCTCCGCGCTGCATCAAATGCGGCGAGATGGGGTCGACGGGCCGACGATGTCCGCAATCCACATCCCGCCCGGGCCACGAAGGCGGTCTCCTTGCGGTAACAACCGGGTAAGTTTAACGACGCTAAGGGGTTGGGGAGTGGCATGCCACGGGCGCGAGCCCGGGGCTGCGTGACTGAGGATAGGTTCCCCATGGCTATGCGCCCGCTCGTGGCCGCCGGTTTCGCTCTGCTCGCCCTGTCGCTCGGCGCCTGCCAGGACGGTTCGATGGGCGGTGGCGTTCCGCTGCGGGCCCTGGCCCCGGTGCCGCCGAAGACCCTCGCGCTGATGGCCCAGAAGGGCATGTCGCAGAGCGATCCCATCCTGATCCGCGCCTACAAGCGGGAAGCGGAGATGGAGGTGTGGAAGCGCGGCACCAACGGCCAGTACGCCCTCCTCAAGACCTTCCCGATCTGCCGCTGGTCGGGCCAGCTCGGCCCGAAGACCAAGCAGGGCGACCGCCAGGCGCCCGAGGGCTTCTACACCGTGACGCCGGGCCAGATGAACCCGAACTCGTCCTACTACCTCTCGTTCGACACCGGCTATCCGAACGCCTACGACCGGGCGAACGGGCGCACCGGCAACTACATCATGGTGCACGGCACCTGCTCGTCATCGGGCTGCTTTGCCATGACCGACGAGTCGATGGGCGAGATCTACGCCCTGGCGCGGGATTCCTTCGCGGGCGGCCAGCGCGCGTTCCAGTTCCAATCGTACCCGTTCCGGATGACGGCGGCCAACATCGCCAAGTTCCGCAACGACCCCAACGCGCCGTTCTGGAAGAACCTCAAGGAAGGCTCGGACTACTTCGAGGCCCTGCGCGACGAGCCGCGGGTCGGCCTGTGCGGAACGAAGTACGTCTTCGGCGGCGCCGACGCGGCGGCCGGCTCCTGCACGCCGCGGGTCGAGCCCCAGGTGGCGGAGAAGCGCGAGCGCGACAATCGCGAGATCGCCGACCTGATCGCCAAGGGCACGCCCGCCACCCGCCTCGTCTACGACGACGGCAGCCAGAACCCGGTGTTCCGCGGTCAGCAGACGCCCGCCAATACCCTGACCTTCGCGAGCCTGGGCAAGGCGCCCCCCGAGCCCGAACTGCCGTACGACCCGAAGGATTATGCCCAGCACAAGCTCGGCGACGTCAGCCGTCCCGAGAGCCTGGCCGCCGGCGAGCGCGAGATCGAGGTCGACGCCAAGGGCCGCCCGGTGATGATGGCCGCGGCCGCCCCGATCCCCACCAAGGCGGCCGCCGCGAACCTCGCCCGGAAGGGCACCGCCCCGGCGGCCAAGCCCGAGCCCGTGGTGGCCGAGCCGGCCAAGCCCGCCCGCGTGATGGTGGCCGACGCCGAGGGCGATCCGGCCGCCTACAAGAAGCTCTTCGGCAACGTGTTCAGCAACGGCGCGCCCGCGACACCGGCCACCGACGCCGCCACCGTCCCGGCCGTGGCCGCGGCGGTGCCGGAGCCCATCGCCGCCAAACCTGCGCCCAAGCACGCCCCCGCGAAGGCGGCACACGCCGCGCCCGCCCCGGCCAAGGGCGGCAAGCCGGACGAGGAGAAGGCGGCGAAGCCGGTCCACAAGACCGCATCGGCCGCCGCGACCGCCTCGCCGAAGACCACCGGCTCCACCACGCCCAAGAGCTCCCCTACGCCCAAGGATTGAGGCGAGGAACCGAGGCGGGCCGGGCCGCCCCGCCTCAGCGCGTGCCGAGGAGCATGGCGCCGAAGCCGAGGAAGATCCCGCCGGTGATCCGGTCGAAGGCCCGCCGGAGCGCCGGGCGGGTCAGGGATACGGCGAGCCGGCGGCCGCCGAGGGCGTAGACCCCGTACCAGAACAGCTCCGCCCCCGCGAAGGTGACGACCAGGATCGCGAATTGCGGGGCCTGCGGCCGTGCCGGCTCGACGAATTGCGGCAGGAAGGCGCTGGCGAACAGGAGGAGCTTGGGGTTGCTCAGGCCGATCAGCAGCCCGTCGCGGTAGAGACGCCCCAGCCCGACCGGCGCAGGGCTCCCCGTGTGCCCGGGGACGTCCAGCGCCCCGTCCCGCCCGCGCCAGGCCCGGATGCCGAGCCCCACGAGATAGGCGACGCCGGCATAGCGCAGGCCATCGAACAGGACCGGCGACGCCAGGAGGACGGCGCTCAGTCCCGCCGCGGAGGCCACCAGCACAAGGACCACGGCGCTCAGGCACCCGGCCATGGCGGCGAGGCTGCGACGCAGGCCGACGCGGACGCTGCGCGCCAGGATGTGCAGCATGTTCGGCCCCGGCGTGCCGGACAGGAGGAAGACGGCGCCGAAGAACAGCCACCAGGTCTGGAAGGTCACGGCCGGGCTCCCGGATCAAACGCGCACGCCCTGGTGCGCTCCGGCAGCCTCTTAGCAGACCGCGTCCGGGGCCGCGCCCGGCCGAGAGGCGGGGCAGCCCGGCGCGCAACGAAAAAGGGCCCCGCGAGGGACCCTTCTCCAGATCAGTCAGATCGGTCGACCGATCACATCCGGCGCATCATGCGACGGTGCATCATCCGGCGCTCCATGTGACGGCGCATCATGCGGCGCTCCATGCGACGGTGCATCATGCGACGCTCCATCCGGCGCTCCATGCGCATCTGCACGGTGGACACGGTCTCGGGGGCGGTCACGCCCAGCGGGGCACCCGGTGCGGCCGAGGCGGAGGTGGCGAGGCTGGCACCGCCGAGCGAGGCGAGCACGGCGAAGGCAAGGGTCAGTTTCCTCACGTGAAGACTCCCATTCTCATTTGTCCGAGCGCGGCACCCGGTTTGTTCTCTCGCACCCGAGGCCGAGAAACTCGTGTCGCGCACCGGAGTGAGCGGCAGGCCCCGTTCCGGCCCGCCGCTGACAACACCTGAGTCAGAGATTCGTTTCCTCGAAAGCCCGCACCCACTCAGCACAAATTCCGGAGCGGACGATATCGTCGAGGGTAAATTCTACCACCGGGATCGGCATCATCCGACTCTTGATCAGGTGGATCACCGTGCGCAGGCCAGACGTCTCGCGTAAGTCCGTCTGGGACACGTCGCCGTTGATGATCACCTGGCAATCGTCACCGATGCGGGTGAGGAACATCTTGATCTCGGCGGTGGTGGTATTCTGGGCCTCGTCGAGGATCACGAGGCAGTTCTTGAAGGTGCGCCCACGCATGACCTCGAAGGGCACCACCTCGATGTCGCCGGTCTTCACCGCGATCTCGAAGGCGGCCTCGCCCATGCGCTCCTTCATGGTCTCCGTAAGGGGAGCGACCCAGGGGGCGATCTTCTCTTCCAACGTTCCGGGAAAGAAGCCGAGGGAGCGGCCGGAGGGCACGTTCGGCCGGGTGATGATCACCTTGGCGATGCGGCGCTGGCGGAGCTGGTCGGCGGCGCGGGTCCCGGCGATGAAGGTCTTGCCGGTGCCGGCGGGGCCGAGGACGATCACCTGCTTGTGAAGGGCAAGGGCGTCGAGGTACTGCGCCTGCCGGTCGGTGAGGGGCTGGATCGGACTTAGGTTGCGTTCTTCGTCGAAGCGGGTCTTGTGCAGCCGGACCGGACGGTCCTCAACGAGTTCAAGTCGTGCGCGGCGTCTCTTCATCGATCAACACTCCAACCGGACTTGCCAACCTGGATTTAATCTGAGCCTGACTTGCTGAACTTGCTTCGCATCACTTTCGATTGATCCCGTTTCGGCGATCCTTTCGACTTCGCCCGCTTCACAGCCAATCCGGAGACCGCCCTCAGGTTCCGGACGGGTCCCTCAAGGCTGTGGATTCCCGATACGGTCCCGATGACCGCAGGACTGTGCGTTGCACGCACCATGCCGCGCCGGGCGCGACAGGGGCGTGACATCCACTATTCTTCGGAATGATGTAAAAAGTCTGCGTCGATGCTGCGCTGCGGGAGCCGATCCGCCGCGGCGGTCGATTGCCCTGGGCTGTGCCGCAGAAGACGCAGTCCGCATCCGCCCGACGTCCTCCGCAGCCCCCGCGTCCCGCGATCAGGCCGCCTGGATGAAGCTGTCGAGGACCATCTTCCGGCCGGCCTTGTCGAAATCAACGGTCAGCTTGTTGCCGTCCACACCCGCGACGGTGCCGGGGCCGAACTTGGTGTGAAACACCCGCATGTCGACGCTGAAAGCGGAAGGCGCGCCCGTCGATTTGGCGATGAGCTCGCCCTCGATCTGGCGCGGGCCGCCCCGACTGGCCGGCGAACGGTTGCCGACCCCGTAGCCGTTGGCGTTTCCGGACTGCGCCGTATTGGCCTGGGCCCGCTGCCAGCCGGGCGTGCCGTAGGACGAGCCGAAGGGCGCCGGGTTCCGGTCGAAGCGCGAGGCCCCGGCCGCGAAGTGGGCGGGGGCATCGATCACGTCGACGCTGTCCTCGGGCAACTCGTCGATGAAGCGGCTCGGCACCGTGGAGGACCACAGGCCGTGGATGCGCCGGTTGACGGCGAAGGACAGCTTGGCGCGCTTGCGGGCCCGGGTCAGGCCGACATGGGCGAGGCGGCGCTCCTCCTCCAGCCCGGCGCGGCCGCTCTCGTCGAGCGCCCGCTGGTTCGGAAACAGGCCATCCTCCCAGCCCGGCAGGAAGACGGTGTCGAATTCCAGGCCTTTGGCGGCGTGGAGGGTCATCAGCGAGACCCGGTCGGCCCCCTCCTGCTCGCTGGCCTCCATGACCAGCGAGACGTGCTCGAGGAAGGCGGCGAGGTCCGGGAACTCCTCCATGGAGCGGACGAACTCCTTGAGGTTCTCCAGGCGTCCGGCGGCGTCGGCCGACTTCTCCTTCTGCCACATCTCGGTGTAGCCGGATTCCTCCAGGATGGTCTGCGCCACCTCCGAATGCGGCTGGGTTCCCACCAGCCGGGCCCAGCGTGAGAAGCTCTCGACCAGGGCGCGGACGCCGGACCGGGCGCGGGGCTTCAGCTCGTCGGTCTCCACGACGAGGCGGGCCGCCTGGAGCAGCGGCACCCGCTCGGCCCGGGCATAGGCGTGCAGCGCCTGCAGGGTGGCGTCGCCGAGGCCTCGCTTGGGCGTGTTGAAGATGCGCTCGAAGGCGAGGTCGTCGGAGGGGTTGGCGGTGATGCGCAGATAGGCGAGCGCGTCGCGGATCTCGGCCCGCTCGTAGAAGCGCGGGCCGCCGATGACCCGGTAGGGCAGGCCGAGCTGGACGAACCGGTCCTCGATCTCGCGCATCTGGGCCGAGATGCGCACCAGCACGGCGATCTCCGAGAGGGGATGCTGCTGGGCCTGGAGACTCTCGATGGCTTCCGCCACCTGGCGGGCCTCCTCCTCCGAATCCCAGGCGCCCGACACCGTCACCTTCTCGCCGGCGACGTCCTCGGTGCGCAGGGTCTTGCCGAGGCGGCCCTCGTTCTTGGCGATGAGGCCGGAGGCGGCGGCGAGGATATGGCCGGTGGAGCGGTAGTTGCGCTCCAGGCGGACCACCACGGCGCCTGGAAAGTCGTGCTCGAAGCGCAGGATGTTGTCGACCTCGGCGCCACGCCAGCCGTAGATCGACTGGTCGTCGTCGCCCACGCAGGCGACGTTGCGGTGGCCCTGCGCCAGCAGGCGCAGCCAGAGGTACTGGGCGACGTTGGTGTCCTGGTACTCGTCCACGAGGATGTAGCGGAAGCGCTGCTGGTAGTTTTCCAGCACGTCCGGGTTCTCGCGCCAGAGCTTGAGGCAGAGCAGCAGCAGGTCGCCGAAATCGGCGGCGTTGAGGGTCAGGAGCCGGGCCTGATAGGCGGCATAGAGCGCCCCGCCCTTGCCGAAGGCGAAGGCCTGGGCCTCGCCGGGCGGCACCTGCTCGGGCAGGAGGCCGCGGTTCTTCCAGCCGTCGATGGCCGAGGACAGGGCGCGCGCGGGCCAGCGCTTCTCGTCGATGTTCTGATCGACGATGACCTGCTTCATCAGCCGCAGCTGGTCGTCCATCCCGAGAATCGTGAAGTCGGAGCGCAGGCCCACCAGTTCGGCGTGCCGGCGCAGGATCTTGGTGCCGATGGAGTGGAAGGTGCCGAGCCAGGGCATGCCCTCGCCGGCCGGCCCGATGAGCCCGCCGATGCGGTGCTTCATCTCGCGCGCGGCCTTGTTGGTGAAGGTCACCGAGAGGATGTCGAAGGGCCGCGCCCTGGCCGTCGCAATCAGGTGGGCGATGCGCGTCGTCAGCACCCGTGTCTTGCCGGTGCCGGCCCCGGCCAGCACGAGCACCGGCCCGTCCGTCGCCTCGACGGCGCGGCGCTGCTCGGCGTTCAGCCCTTCGAGGTAGGGCGAGCCCTGCGGCCGGAGGGAGGCCATGGCACGGGCGGCGATGGAGGTCGGGGCGGCGTCGGAGGCGGATGCGCCGGCCGCGTCGAAGCGTTGAGTCATCGCGCATCCCTGGACCAAAACGCGAACGGCGTCGAGGGTCGCGCGCGTTTCCGGAGTGGCCCGGCCTCCGCCTGGACGGTCTCCGAGGCTCCATCTCGGACGCACCTCATATCCCGGAGAGTGTCGGATCGGCGATTAAATTCATCCGAAAATCGGATGAGGAATTTCCGCCAGCCCGGGCCAGGACTATGTCTCGACGGGATGGGTGAGGCGCGGCGATGGGCGAGCTCTATCAGTCGGGGAGCATCATCATTCGGTTCTATGCCAACGATCATCTGCCGCCGCATTTCCACATCCTGACACCGGATGACGAGGCTCTCGTGGAGATTGCCACCCTCCGACTGTTGGCCGGCGCCCTGCCGGGCAAGATCGAGCGCGAGGCCCTGGCCTGGGCCGCCGAGAACCGCGCCGCCGTCGCGGCCGAATGGAATCGGACCAACGCCCGCTTCCCGATTGCCTAAGGAGGTTGCCGTGAACGATCCCCTGCCCCGCATCTCAACCGTCATCGCCACGGGTCCCACCGGCCTCGGCGTGATGTGGCGCGACGACCGGTCCGACCGCGTGGACCTCGCCGGATGGATTGCCACCGGCGGTGAGATCCTGTCGCCTCTGAACGATCCGGCCCTGTTCGCGACGGTCCGGCTCGGAGATCACGGGACCTCCGTGGAATGGGGCAGCGAGGATGGGGACCTCGCCATCGATGCGCATCATCTCAGGCTGATCGCGGACGAACAGCGGCGGTTCGGCCGCGCGGAGGTGACTGCGTGGCAGACAGCCGCCGGACTGTCGAACCAGAAATCCGCGGATTTCCTCGGCCTCTCGCTGAGCACGTGGAACGCCTACAAGGCGGGCATCAGCGCGGTGCCGACTCCCATTGCGATGGCGTGTCGGGCGGCCCTGCGCGACCCGATCCTGCTCCACGCCCATTACCGGCCGCGCAAGCGGGGCCGCCCGCGCCGCGTGGGCGCACCCAGCGCGGCGTAGGGTGGCGCGGTCCGCCAGGCAGAGACCGCGACACACTGAGACTCCGGCGGCCAAGGACGGAAGAGGACTGAAACCCGCAACCTCCCATCGCTGCCGACGATCGATGCGGCAGTCTCACGCAGCGTCGCAGAACCTTCGAAGATCGGAACCCGCCTTCCCACCGGCAGGTCGTCTCACCAGATCACGACATCACAGTGCACCTGACAAGGACGCCGCCATGCGTAGCTCCCCCGCCCTTCTCGCCGGCCTCGCGCTCCTCGCCGCCGGTCCGGCCCTCGCCCAGGTCTCGTCGCGGGGCGTCGACAGCCTGAATGCCACCAACGAGCGCCTGTCCAACCGCAGCGAACTCCGGGGCATCGAGCAGCGCCAGCAATTCGACACCAACCAGACGCGCCTGCAGATCCAGCGCGGCGACCTGTTCCGGCCGAGCGCGCCCCCCGCCCCGATCGTCGTTCCGGGCCGTCGCTGAGCCGCGGCCCCGGGGCGCCGGACGCGGCGCGCCGGCCCTGGCGCGCGCGGGCGTTCCCTGTGCTATGTCCGCCGACGGAGCGGGGCCCGACCCGGGTGACGAGGCGGAACAGAGACGGTGCGTGACATCCTGACCGCGCTGGCGGGCGCCGTCATCCTGCTCCTCGTCGCGGCGCTCGCCGTCCCGCCCTTCGTGGCCTGGGAGGGCTATCGTGGCACGATCGACCGGACGATCGCGCGCTCCCTCGGGGTCGCGGCTCAGACCGAGGGCCGTATCGGTGTCCGGCTCCTGCCCTCGCCGCGCCTCAAGCTCGATCGCCTGCGGCTGGGGTCCGGGGCCGGCGCCGCGCAGAAGCCCGCCCTCGACCAGCCCCAGCTCGACCTGCAGTGGATCAAGGCCGAGATCGCCCTGGCGCCCCTGCTGAAGGGCGAGATCCTGTTCACCGAGACGCGGGTCGGCCGGGCGGAGGTCAAGCTCCCCGTCACCGATGGCGAGGCGATGCTCCTGCCCACGCGCGGGCTGTCGGCGGCCCTACGGCGCGACCTCGCCATCGAGGACCTGTCGATCCGGCAGTTCGTGCTGACGACCCAGGTGCTCGCGACGGGCCGGACCGAGCAGTTCTACGCCGAGGCCCTTCAGGTCTCCGCGCCCGCCCTCGTCGGCCCCTGGCGGGCCGAAGGCACGAGCCGGGGCGTCCCCTTCCGGGTCTCGACCGGTGAGCTCGGGCCCGACGGCGTCAACGTGAAGATCGCGGGCGGCGGCGACACGCAGCCCCGCTTCGAGGCCGATGCCCGCATCGGCCTCGCACCCGCCGGCACGGCGACGGGCGGACGGCGCCTGACCTCGGCGGTGGCCGAAGGCAGCGCCCGGATCGTCGTCGGGCCGCCGGTCCAGGCGGCGGGCGCCTATCTGCCCTTCTCCCTTGCCGGCAAATTCAAGGGGCGCGGCCTGACGGCTCGGTTCACCGACGTCGCCCTGGAGATCGATCCCGGCGGCCAGGCCCTGCGCCTGGGCGGCTCGGGTCAGCTCGACCTGAAGCAGTGGCGCGGCGCCCTGGCGCTCTCCGCCCGTCGCCTCGACCTCGACGCCTTCCTGACCTCGGCGGCCGGACAGGCGCTGATCGCCCGCGGCCTGCCGAACACCGGCGGCCGCAACGGCCTCGGACTGCCGATCATGGTGGACCTGGACCTCGCGGCGGAGAGCCTGGCCCTCGGCCTCGACGAGTGGACGGGGCTGGCCGCCAGCGGCACCCTCGACCGCACCGGCGGCGTGGTGCTGCGCCGCCTCGACGTCACCGCGCCGGGCGCCACGGCCCTGGGCGCCAGCGGTGAGATCGACACCGAGACCGGCCTGCGCTTCACCGGGCGCCTGTCCCTCGACACGCCGGCCTCCGACGGGTTCGGCCGCTACCTGCGGCGCCTCGGGCTCGAAGGCCCGGCCGTGGCGGTGATGGACGGTCGTCCGGTGCAGGTGAATACCGACCTCTCGGTGGCCGCCGGCACGGTGTCCCTGCGCAACCTGCGCCTCGGGCTCGGCGAGGCCCGCATCACCGGCAATGCCCGCTACACGGCGGCCGAGGGACCGGCGCGCGGCCGCTTCGATGCACAGCTCGCCGCGCAGGGCATCGACATCGCCGCCCTGCCGGTGCTGAGCGGCACCCTCGCGGACCTGCGGGGCCACGATGTCGGGATCACGCTCCAGGCCCGGGACGTGCGCTACGGTCCCGCCGGCGCTCATTCGGGCAACGGCACCATCGCGGCGAGCATCCAGTCGGACGGCCCGAGCCTCGTGGTCGACAGCCTCGCCATCACCGACCTGGCCGGCGCCAATGCCAAGCTCTCCGGCCGGATCAGCCCGGACGGCACGGGCCGGATCGCCGGGCAGGTCTCGGCGGCGGTGGCCGCCCCCCTGTTCGCGCTCCTCGACCGGGTCTGGGTGGCGGAGGCCCGCCGGGTCCCGGCCTTCCTGCGAAACGGGGCCCTCGACCTCGCGGTCAACCTCGAGCGGGATGCGGGCGCGGCCGACACCCTGCGGGTCGGCGCCAAGGGCGACGCGGCGGGCGGCACCCTCGACCTCGACCTCCTGAGCCGGGCGGGCCGCATCGACACCCTCGACCTCACCATCGCGACGGCGAACGCGGCCCCCTGGTTCGGGCGCACCGATGTCCCGGCCCTGCGCCGGCCCGGATACCTGCGCATCGCCGGCGTACCCGCCCCGTCCGACGGCACCGCGTCTCCCGGGGGCCTCGCCCTGCGCCTGAGCGGGACGGTCGCCGACATCACCGTCGCGACGGTGCAGCCGATCCTCCTCGACGCCGCCGAGCCCCTGCCGCGAGCCGGCGCGCTTCAGTTCGCCCTGCCCGATCTCGCGCCGCTCCTCACCCTGGCGGGCAGCGCCGTGCCGATCCCCGGGCCGCTGCCGGCCGATCTCGGTCTGCGCCTGTCGCGGGCCGGCCCGGACCTGCGCCTGGGCGTCGTCGGCCGGATCGCCGGCCAGCCCGTCTCGGCCGACCTCACCCGCACGGCCGAGGGCGCGATCGGCGGCAGCGCGTCCCTGACCCGCCTCGCCCTGCCGCTTCTGGCCAGTGCCACGATCCTGCCGACCGAGGCCCCGCGCGGACCCGGCCAGAGCCCCGCGAGCGCGCGGTTCGCGCCGGTTCCGGCCGGCCGGCCGGCGGTCTCCCTCGGCCTCCGGGTCGACAGCCTCGACCTCGGGCGCGGGCTCACGGCGACCGGCGCGACTCTCGGCGTCACCCTGGACGGCGAGACCCTGACCCTGCGTGACCTCGACGCGACCCTCGCCGGTGGACGCATCGCGGGACGCGCGACCTCGACACGTCAGGGCGGCGCCGCCGCGCTCTCCGGCGAGGGCCAGATCACCGATGCGGCAATCCCCGACTTGGTCGGCCCGGGGCCGGTGGACGGTCGGGTCTCCGCCCAGCTCCGCTTCGGCAGTTCGGGCGAGAGCCTGACCGGATTGATGAACAACCTCGGCGGGAGCGGCACCCTCACGCTCACCGGCCTCAGCCTGCCGGGGGCCGATCCGGCCGGTCTCGATCGGGCGCTGACACGGGCGCTCGCGGAGGACGATCCCCTGCGGGAAGGCCGCCTGCAGGCCCTCGCGGCCGAGGAGCTCGGCGCGGGCCCGCTCACCGTGAAGGGGCCGGTCTCGAGCCCGGCGAGCCTCGTCGGCGGTACCTTGCGGGCCGGCCCGCTGACCTTGCCCCTCGGATCCGCGCGCTGGAGCGGGACTCTCGGCGTCGACCTGCGGGACGCGCGCATCGATGCGCGCGGGTCTCTCCTCGCCGGCCAGGCGCCCAAGGGCTGGAGCGGGGCGAACCCCTCGATCCAGCTCGGCTTCAGCGGCCCGATCCGAAACCCTGAGCGCAGCATCGACGCCGGACCGGTGACCAACGGGCTCGCCGCCCTGGTGCTCCAGCGCGAACTCGAGAAAATCGAGCTGTTCGAAGCCGACCAGAGCGAGCGCCAGCGCCGCCGCGCCCGCATCGAGATGGACAGGGCCCGCGCCCTCGCCATCAAGGCCGCGGCGGACAAGCTGGCGGCCGAGAAAGCGGCCTCCGAGGACGCCGCCCGCCAGGCGCGTCTGCGGGCACAGCAAGCGGCTCAGCAGGAGGCTGAAAGGGCGGCCGAAGAGGCGGCGCGCCGCCAGCGCAGCGAGCCGGAGCCGCCCCGGGACCGGGAGGGTCCGCCCCCGGGCCCCTAGCGGAAGGGGCAGGCGGTGCCGTTCTACATGAAGATCAGCTCGTTGATCTGACCGGCCAGGTCGGCATCGTAGGACCAGTTCGACTTCCCTACTAGATCGCTGGTGCGGAGCACATCGCGGGGAACGCCCCCTGGACCCTCGGCCATCAGGGTGTCGTTCTTGAACAGGCGCATGTAGCCCCCGTCGTCCACACTGGCCTGCCATCGGGCCGTTTCGCCTTCCACGATCGCATCGTAGGCGGTGATCCGGTAGGTTTCCGACCCCGCGATGATCTCGAAGGCCATGTCGTCACTCGTCCAGGCTTGACCGAGCCAGACGTTGTCCTCCCAGGCCCCGTTGCCGGTGTCGAAGATGCGCTGGTAACTGCCACCGGCCAGATCGTCGAAGCGGGCTTCGGCGAACACCTTGAAGGCGCCCTCGATCTCTGGGATCCCTTTGTACGCGGTGACCTCCAGGTCGCTGACCTTGCCCGCCAGTGGGGCATCGATGGACCAGGGGGATTTGCCGACGAACTCATTGGTCCGTTCGATGTCCTTCGGCACGACGCCCTGCCCCTCGGCCAGGATCGTACCGTCCTTGAACAAGCGCATCCAGCCCGCCTCGTTGACGCTGGTCGTCCAGGACGCCTCCTGTCCCTCCACGATCGCATTCCTGGCAATCAGGGTTCCCTCCCTGCTCCCGTTCTGGATCGTGAACTGCATGTCATTCGACGTCCCGATCTGGCCGAGGAAGACGTTGTCGCCACTCGTTCCGTTGCCCAGGTCGTAGACCCGCTGCCAGGGACCCGCATCGAGATCGTCGAACCGGACCTTGGCGGTGGCCGAGAAGGCGCCGTGAAGATCGGCGACTCCGTCCGCCTTGAAGCTCAGGTCGTAGACGGTGCCCATGAGGTCCGTGTCGTATGACCAGTTGGACTTGCCCACGAGGTCGCTCGTACGGACGATGTCGCGGGGGACCTCACCCTGCCCCTGCGCCAGGAGGACCCCGTCCTTGGACAGGCTCATGCGCCCGTTGGGGTCCACGGCAGCCGTCCAGCGCGCCTCGACCCCCTGCACGATCGCATCCTTGGCCACGATGCGATGCACGCCGGAGCCGGCATAGATCTCGAAGCCCATGTCGCGGCTGCTGCCGACCTGGCCGAGCCAGATGTTATCGCTCCACGCTCCGTTTCCGGTGTCGAAGACGCGCTGATGGCTGCCGCCGGCGAGGTTATCGAAGCGCACCAGGGCGCTCGCCACGAAGCCGCCGTCGATCTCCGGGATGTCGGCCACGAAGGCTTCGTCGGAGGTGTCCGTCAACAGCATCTCGAACCGGCTCTTGGAGTCGGTCCCGATGGGGCCGAAGCGTGCCCGGAGGTGAGCCAACAAACCCTTCACATCAAGTTCGACGTCGCCGATGCGCAGGGATTCGATCCCCGTGAGGATGTCGACCTCGCCGCTGGCGATGTTCTTGATCCTGAGGGCGCCGCCCCTGCTGGTGGCATCGTAGATGACGGCAAAGTCGGCGGGGTTACCGGAATACGTCGCCCGGTCGCGGCCCTCGCCGCCATCGAGGGTGTCGTACCCCCACCCCCCATCCAGGATATCGTCGCCCGCACCACCGATCAGCATATCGTTGCCGCCGCTGCCGAACAGGCTGTCGTCGCCGGTCCCCCCGTCGATCCGATCGTCGCCCCACCCGCCATCGACCCAGTCGTCCCCACCAAAGGCAAAGAATTCCTCGTTCGGGTAGTCGAGCCCGATCCGGTCAGCCCGCTCGGTGGCGATCGGCATGCCCATATCCTGGAAGATCGCGAGATCGAGATCCGTGATCGCCGCACGGCTGCCCATAGAAGACCAGGGATCCATCAGATCCTCTCGACCGGCGACATGGGAGCGGGAGTCGTCGAGCGGGATCGAGCGGCCGTTCGAAGCCTGAACGTTGGGCCCAGAGAACTCGTTGTTCCCGTTGGACCATGTGGCCGGAAGGTCGACGAATCCCAGGGCATGCCCGAATTCATGCTGGAACAGCGAATAGGCATCGATTTTATCCCACGGAACAGAGGCCGCACCCGTCGGATCGTAGAACAAGCTGTCGAGCCGGTGCTCGCCCAAGGTCACCTTCCCGTCCGGAGCGCCTCCATTTCCGTCCCAACCCAAGCGCGCCTTGTGAATGGCTGCCGAGAAGCGTCCGTCCCAGGTTCCGTTCGGACCCCCGTTCGCGAGATAATTCCCACCTCCGACGTTGCCGATTGCGACGGTGAGGTCGATCGTGCCGTTGCCCTGGATATACTTGCCCCAACCATCGGCGGCAGCTTGCGCAGTGGCTAGGATGAGGTCCGCTCGCCCGCCGGCTTGGCTCCGGGACCAATCGTCGGCCCATGTCACTGAAATTCTCGTCATGCACACCCCCTCGGGACACAACCAAAAGTTGCCTCACGGAGAATGCCGACCAGGGATGCGGCGGATCTTACAAGGATCAATAAAGTTGCGCGGTTCGAAGCAATTCGGGGCGGGATTTCGTCCCGCCCCTCGATCTGGCTCGACCCTTCGCCCGCGTACGCCTCTCAGGCCCTGCCGACGGCCAGCAGGGCGAAGGCCTGGATCAGGCCGACCTCCTCCAGGCGATCGAAGCGCCCGGCGGCGCCCCCATGCCCCGCCTCCATGTTGATGCGCAGGAGGATCGGGCCACCGCCCGTCATGGTCGCCCGCAGGCGCGCGACCCACTTCGCCGGCTCCCAGTAGGTCACGCGCGGGTCGGTCAGGCCACCGAGCGCCAGGATCGCCGGATAGGCCTTGGCCGCCACGTTGTCATAGGGCGAGTAGGCCAGGATCGTCTCGAAGGCCGCGAGGCTCTCGCGCGGGTTTCCCCATTCCGGCCATTCGGGCGGCGTCAGCGGCAGTTCACCATCGAGCATGGTGTTCAGCACGTCGACGAAGGGCACGTCGGCCACGATGCCGGCAAACAGCTCCGGCGCGAGGTTGGCGACCGCCCCCATCAGCATGCCGCCGGCCGAGCCGCCATGGGCCACGATGCGGCCCTGGGCGGTATAGTCGGCTTCGATCAGAGCGCGGGCACAGGCAACGAAATCCGAGAAGGTGTTGGGCTTCTTCTCGCGCTTGCCATCGAGGTACCAGCGCCAGCCCTTCTCGGTCCCGCCACGCACGTGGGCGATGGCGTAGACGAAGCCGCGGTCGACCAGCGACAGCATGTTGGTGCGGAAGGCGGCCGGCATCAGCGTCCCGTAGGAGCCGTAGCCGTAGAGCAGCAGCGGGGCGGTACCGTCGAGCGGGCGATCGCGCCGGTGTAGCAGCGAGATCGGCACGGTCTCGCCGTCCGCCGCCGTGGCGAACAGGCGCCGGGTGACGTAGTCCGCCGGGTTGTGGCCGCTGGGCACGGTCTGACGCTTGCGCAACTGCCGGGCCCGGGTGACGCAGTCGTAATCGTAGGTCTCCGCCGGCGTCGTCATCGACGAGTAGGTGAAGCGGATCACCGCCGTCTCGAACTCGTGCCCCGGCTGCAGGCCGAGGGAATAGGCCTCCTCGGCGAAGGCCACCACGTGCTCGTTGCCCTTGGTGTCGCGCACGACGATGCGCGGGCGTGCATTCTCGATCTCGAGGCGCACGAGATGATCGGCGATCACGTGCTGGTGACGAATCATCACGCCGGGACGGTGGGCGATGACGTCGGTCCAGTTCTCGCGACCGGGAGCCTCCACCCGGGCGGTGACGATCTTGAAGTCCTCGGCTCCGTCGGCATTCGTGAGGATGAAGAGGTGGTTGGCCCAATTCTCGACCGAGTAGATCAGCAGCGGCTCGCGCGGCTGCACCACGGTGAGCGTACCCTCCCCCGTCCGACGGTCGAGGAGATGAACCTCGGACGTTTCGTGGTCGCTGGCCGTCACCACCACGTAGTCGCCCGATTGCGTCTCGTCGATATGGACGAAGAAGCCGGAATCGGCCTCCTCGTAGACGAGGGTATCGGCGTCCTGCGCGGTGCCGAGGCGATGGCGCATCACTCGCGCGGGCCGGTGGTTGTCGTCGACGGCGACGTAGAAGAAGGCTTGGGAATCGGCGGTCCAGACCACCTCCCCGGTGGTCGCCTCGACGCGGTCCGTCAGCTCGGAGCCAGTCTCCAGATCACGCACCCGGATGCTGTGCAGTTCCGAGCCCTTGGTGTCGGCGCTCCAGGCGAGCAACCGGTGGTCATCGGAATGGACCGCTGCGGCGATCTCGAAGAAGGTCAGCCCTTCACCTTCGCGATCACCATCGATGAGGATGACCTCCCCCTCTTCCGGCCCCCCATCGGCCGCTGTCTCGGCGCCCTGCCCGGGGATCACCACGACGGTGCGCGGTCGCCGACACACCAGCGGATACTGTCCGCCCTCACGATGGCGGGTGTAGTAGGCATAGGGGCCGTCAGGCTCGGGCACGCTGCTGTCGTCCTCCCGGATCCGAGCACGCATCTCGGCGACGAGGGTTTTGCGCAGTGCAGTGGTGTCCGCGAGCGCGGCGTCCGAATAAGCGTTCTCGCTTGCCAGATGATCCCGGATATCGGCGGGCAGGGCCGCCGGATCCTTAAGGACATCCCGCCAGTTTTTAGCCTTCAGCCAAGCATAGTCGTCGCGGATCACACGGCCGTGCACTTCGTAAGTGTGCGGGCGCACTTCCGCGACCGGAGCGGTGGCTGAAACCGAAAGGCTTGTTGATTGGGAGGCCATCGCAAAAAATCCTGGCGCAGGGTCGAGACACGGAGACGCGTCGCTCCATATTGCCGTGCCATGTGGCGCGAGCGTGAGCTGCAAGCAAGCGCGTGGGGAGTGCGGGACGTGGAACGAGAGATGCTGCCGCTGCTGCGGCAATCTGTCCGACGGTCTCTCGGGGGCTCATGCTCGGACGCCTGGATGAAGATCCCGAGAATTCGGCAAGGTTGAAATATTGTTCGCAACAGTTGCTTGACGTTATCGAACTGCGCACGCCCGTCTTGCGATGTCATTGAGAATAGCATATCAAGAAATCGTAGCGGGCGAAGTTGCTGCGCATTCTATAGCGCATGCAGGACAGACGGTGACGCCGCGGGTTCGATCCGCGGAACGAGCGAGCATCGGCGCGAAGGCGGTCGAGTTGCTTGCGTACCCTATTCACTGCATCGCGTCAGGAGAGCTCTTCCGATTATGACCGACATCGAACACTCCGCGGATTATGTCGAACTGACCGTCGACATCGTTTCGGCTTACGTGAGCAACAACCCGGTGCCTCCCGGCGAACTGGCTCAGTTGATCACGCGCATTCATGGGGCGCTGACCCAGATTGCCAGCGGCCAGATCGAGGCCAAGACGCCTGCTGCGCCGCTTCAGCCCGCAATCTCCGTGAAGAAGTCGGTGACGGCCGATCACATCATTTGTCTCGAAGACGGACGGACCTTCAAGTCGTTGAAGCGCCACCTGCGCGCCAAGTACGACATGAGCCCCGAGCAATACCGCGCCAAGTGGGGCCTGCCGCCCGACTACCCGATGGTTGCTCCGAACTACGCCAAGGCGCGTTCGGACCTCGCGAAGGCGATCGGTCTCGGACAGACCCGCAGCGGGAACTACGACGAAGCGGCTTGAGGCTGCGACCACTCCGGAGCACCCGTGGTCTCCGGAGCCCGTCTCCATTGGCGAAAAGGCCTCGATCGCGTCGCGACCGGCCCCAACCACCCCGAACCGGGACGGGCTGACGAGCGGTCGGCAAAATGGCCGTCAAGACTTGAACTAGGATATTTTTCCCGTACTGTCGGCGTTCTGGCGCGTGCCGCCGCTGTCCTGAGTATTGGAACAAACCATGAACATTGATCGGACTGCCCCGTCGATCGCTGCCGTGCGTCCGGCCCGGGAGTATGGCGCCCGCCCTCTGCACGCCCGTTGCGGGAACGAGGTGTTGAGCCCCAATGCCCGGCGTCTTCTCAACGCCCTCGCGCAGGAAGGCGCTTACGCGCTGCCCGATCCCACCGAGACCGAGGAATGGATCGTCCGGGAGGGCGGCACCGGCATCTCCGTCGGCGGCGGTCGCTTCGGGCGAAGCGCGGGCGCCGAATTGCTGGCCCGGGATCTCGCGGAATGCGGCTCGGGACGCCGGGCCCGCCTGACGATCAGCCCGGCCGGACGGGCGCGGTTGCGCCGGGAAGCGGCCGGCCCGCAGACACCCTATCTCGCCCAGCATCTCGACCTCGTGAGCAGCCTCGTCGCGCCGGACCGGCCGGTCCGCGATGCTTCCGAGAGCCCCCTGGCCTGGATGGCGCGGCGGCGGGATCGCGACGGCACGCCTCTCATCGACGCAGCCTGCTTCGAGGCGGGGGAACGCCTGCGCCGGGACCTGACCGGAGCCGCGCTGATGCCGCGGATGGGTCAGGATTGGAGCGGCGTAAAGGTCGATGGATCAGGTCCGCGGGATCCGGCCGCCGGCTCCGACGCGATGCTGGCCGCACGCCAGCGGGTCCGGGCGGCCCTCGATGCCGTCGGCAGCGACCTGTCCGGCCTGCTGATCGACCTGTGCGGCTTCCTCAAGGGCCTGGAGCGGATCGAGGCGGAGCGACGCTGGCCGGCCCGCTCGGCGAAGGTGGTGGCGCGGATCGCCCTGGCGCGCCTGGCCGAACATTATGGGCTGGAGCGCGCGGCGGTCGGGCCGGACCGTGCCCGGCTGCGCCTGTGGCGGGAAGCCTCGGTGCAAGCGGCGCGGCGGGGCTGATCGGTTCTTGGCGGGGACCGTTCAGGCGGCTGTCAGGCGGATCGCATCCCGGTGGATGCGCTCCGCCATGGCCCGGACGCCGTTGGAACGCTTCGAGGTCAGATGGGCCCCGAGCCCGATCTCCTTGAAGGTCTGGAAGACGTCGACCTTGGCGATGTCCTCCGGCGCCTTGCCGTCATGAAGGGCCATGACGAGGGCGATCAAACCCTTGGTGATCACCGAATCGCTGGTCCCCCGCAGGTGCAGGCGGGCCGGGGTCTCGGCGCGATCGATATGGGCGTCGACCCAGACTTGGCTCTCGCAGCCATGGACCCGGTTCTCCTCGGTCAGCAACTCCTCCGGGAACGGCGGCAGGGCACGCCCGAGTTCGATCAGATACTCGTAGCGGTCCGGGCCCTCATCGAGGATGCCGAAATTGTCGATGATCGTCGCAATATCTGGAAGCATGGGTGGGGGAACGGCTCCTGTGCGGCGGCACCCCTGCGCATATAGTCCATGCCGGCGCCAATGCGATCCTCAGGACGGCTGCGCCAGGACCTCGGGGAGTTGCAGCGCCAGGGGTTCGGCGGCCGTACCGATGCCCCGAACGGCGATCTCGGCCTGCGAAGCATAGGCGGCGATCAGGCGAGGGCCGAGATTCGGCACCTCGAGCTTGCCGGGGGCGGCGCCCTCTCCCGCTCCGGAGACGATGCTGAGGCGCACGGGACCGCCCGCCGCCGCGTCGATCTGGATCGCGATGGTGCAGGCGACCGTCTCGGCGGTGGTGTCGAGGCATTCCGACACAACCTCGGCGACGATCATCCCGAGGGCGTTGGCGGTGCGCGGCTCGACGAGGCTGGTGCCATGGCCGCCGACGGTGACGCCGATGCGCCCCGCCCGGCGCAACTGGCCAAGGCCGGAGGCGAGCCGGTGCAGGTAGTCGCGCAGGTCGATGGAGGCGATGTGGGGTGCCTCGTGAAGGTGCTGCTGCACGAGGGCGATGGCGCGGACCCGTTGACCGAGCGCCTCGAAGCTGCCTCGGCAGGGGGCCGGCGCGGCACGGCCGTAGAGACCGATCAGGCTGACCATCACCTGGAGGTTGTTGCGCACCCGATGGTAGACCTCGGCGAGGAGCGCCTCCTTCTCCACCAGCGCGCGCTCGGAATGCTCCTCGGCATGCTTGCGGTCGGTGATGTCGAAGCAGGTGCCGAGAAATCCGACGAAATCGTCGTTCTCGCGCAAGGGCTTGGCGGTATCGAGCAGCCACCGGTAGGCGCCGTCGTGCCGACGCAGGCGGAACTCGGACGTGAATGGTTCCTGCGCGGCGAACGCCTTGGCTACGATGGCGGCGTGGCGCTCGAGGTCGTCGGGATGAAGGCCGCGACGCCAGCCGTGGCCGAGTTCCTCCTCGACCGAGCGGCCCGTGAAGGCGAGCCAGGATTCGTTGTGATGGACGGCAGCCCCCTGGGGATCGGCACGCCACATCATCAGGGGCACGAAATCGGCGAAACGCCGGAACTCGCCGCACCCCATAACACTCACCGATGCCGCCTCGGTCGACGGTGTGTCCGCGGCCATGATGTCTCGATCCACCCGTTCCAAACACCGGCCCCGTCCGAGCCAGCGCCGGTCAACGTGCCGGGCATGGGCCCGTTCCGATCCTACGTTGTGATGGGGGGCCGCCATCCGCTGCCGGCATGGATGCCGCGGGACGGCGGCGGCGTCAGAGCATGCTGGGCAGGATCCGGTCGGGCGGCCGATGCCCGTCCATGAAGGTCTTGATGTTGATGATGACCTTCTCGCCCATGTCGACGCGGCTCTCGTGGGTGGCCGAGCCCATGTGGGGTAGGAGCACGACCTTCCCGGCGCGGGCGAGCTTGACGAGGCGGGGGCTCACCGCCGGCTCCTGCTCGAACACGTCGAGGCCGGCGCCGGAGATGTCGCCGGCCTCGATCAGGCGGGCGAGGGCGGTCTCGTCGATGACCTCGCCGCGGGCGGTGTTCACCACTACGGCCTCGGGCTTGAGGAGCTTGAGGCGGCGGGCCGAGAGCAGGTGGTAGGTGGCCGGCGTGTGCGGACAGTTCACCGACACGATGTCGACGCGGGCCAGCATCTGGTCGAGGGATTCCCAGTAGGTCGCGTCGAGGTCGCGCTCGATCTGCGCGGGAACGCGCCGTCGGTTGTGATAGTGGATCTGCAGGCCGAAGGCCTTGGCCCGGCGGGCCAGGGCCTGGCCGATCCGGCCCATTCCGACGATGCCGAGGCGCTTGCCGGTGATTCGGCGGCCGAGCATCCAGGTCGGCGACCAGCCGGTGGTCCAGGCGTCGTCCGGGATGATCCGGGCGCCCTCGGTGACCCGGCGGGCCACGGCGAGGATCAGCGCCATGGTCATGTCGGCGGTGTCCTCGGTGAGGACGCCGGGGGTATTGGTGACGGTGATGCCGCGCTCCAGGGCCGCGGCGACGTCGATGTGGTCGACGCCGTTGCCGAAGTTGGCGATCAGCCGCAGGTTCGGGCCGGCCTGGGCGAGGAGTCCCGAATCGATCTCGTCGGTCACCGTCGGGACCAGGACGTCGGCCTCGCGCACGGCCGCCATCAGGGCGTCGGGCGCCATCGGGGCATCGTCGGTGTTGAGTCGGATCTCGAAGAGCTCGCGCATGCGCGCCTCCACGACCTCGGGCAGACGCCGCGTGACGACCACGAGCGGCTTGCGCTTCAACGACGACATGCACCCTCCCCGCGAACGGTGTCGGCCAGCCCCGATCCGACCCGGCCGGTCTCCGGCGCGATCTCCGATGCGGGGGCGACACCGCCGGCTTACCGCGCGTTAACCACGCACCGGTCAAGACATTCGAGACGACCGGGCCGACAGCCGGAAGGCCACGACCCCAGGGTCCCCTCGACCCTAGGGCCTCTCTACCAGAGAGGCCGCGGAACACAATGCACGCCGGGGCCGGCCGCCTCCCTTCGGCTCGCACCGGACAGCGTGAAGGATCACCGGACGATGCGCGCGCCTGCCCTGCTCCTCACCCTCGCGACCCTGCTGTCGGCCGGCGCCGCCGCGGCCGCCCCGGCGTCGGGGGCCGGCCCCGACGTCGCCCTCGGGCCGGTGACGAAGCTGCCCCTGCCGCGCTACGCCAGCCTGAAGACCGACCGGGTCAACCTGCGCGAGGGCCCCTCGAAGGACCACCGCACCCTCTGGGTGTTCCAGCGGGCCGGCCTGCCCGTCGAGATCGTGGCCGAGTTCGAGACCTGGCGCCGCATCCGCGATTCGGAGGGCACCGAGGGCTGGGTGCTGCACTCGCTGCTCTCGGGCCGGCGCACCTCCATCGTCACCGCCGGCAAGGGGGGCGACAAGGCCCCGGTGCCGCTCTACGCCAAGGCCGAGGAGGCCTCCGGCGAGGAGGCCCGCCTCCAGGCCGGCGTCATCGGCAGCGTCAAGACCTGCACCGGCGCCTGGTGCCGGATCATCGTGGCGCTGCCCCAGCGGCGCGGCGACGTGGACGGCTACATCCGCCAGGACCGGCTCTGGGGCGTCTATCCCAACGAGAAGGTCGAGTAGGCCGCCCCCGTCGGCGACGGGCGCCCCTCACGATTGGCGCATGAAGGTGTCGGGCGTCCCCGTGCCGTCGGTGACGAAGCGGATGTCGCGCGGCTCGCGCCGGGGCGTGTCGACGGAGAGGAACACCATCGGCTGCTCGAGGATCTCGGGGACCGCGTGCACCACCCCGCGCTTGAAGAACACCAGCTTGCCGGGGCCGACCTCCACCGGCGCCTCGTCGCCGAATGTCATCAGGCAGCGCCCGGACAGCACGTAGAGGTACTCGTCGCAGGAGGCGTGGCTGTGCGGCGGCGTCGGATGGTAGACCCGGAACACCCGGGCGCTGGCCGCCGGATCGTCGGTGAAGCGGTGATCCGCCACCATGGTGTCGGAGGTCTCGGGCAGGCGCGCGGCCTGCTCCGCCACGTCGAAGACGCCGTGCGCCGTCAGGCTGTCCGTACTCATCGCATGCGTATCCTTGATTTTGCCGGTTGTCTCGCAGCCCCGGCAGAGTAGCGGGAAACGCTGCCGCCGGGGAGCCGGTCCAGGGCGGCCCCCTCGGGTCCGGAAACCGCGCGCGGCGCGGCTCAGCCCGCCCACCGGATCGTGTTGCGGCCGGCCTCCTTGGCCTCGTACAGGGCGCGATCGGCCCGCCGCGCCAGGTCCTCGTAGCTCTCGCCCGACCGGGCGGCGGCGATTCCCATGCTGAGGCTGAGGGACGCCACCGGCTGGCCGCCCAAGGCCAGCGGTGCGTTCTCCACGGCCGCCCGGACGCGCTCGCCGACGCCCCTGGCGAGGTCGAGATCGCTGTGGGGCAGGAGGATCATGAACTCGTCGCCGCCGAGCCGGCCGACCCGGTCCCCGGCGCGGACATGCGACGACACCAGGGCGGCGAAGTGCCGGAGCGCCTGGTCGCCGGCCTGGTGGCCCCAGCGGTCGTTGATCTGCTTGAAATGATCGAAATCCACGGCGATCAGGCTCAGGGAACCCGGCGCCTCCGCGCGCAGCCAGCGCCGGGCCTCGGCCTCGAAGCCCCGGCGATTGAGGGTCCCGGTCAGGGCGTCGGTGATCGCCGAGGCGGTCATCTCCTGGCCGTGCGCGGCCAGGGCCGCGGTGAGGCGGGCCCGGGCGGTCACCTCGGCGGCGACCGGCAGGCAGGTCACGAGCGTCACGGCCAGGAAGGCCTGGAAAGCCTGGGCCTGCGTCGCCGCGTCGGCGGCGATCAGGATCATCGGCCCGCGCCCCTGCATCGTGGCGATCCCCCCGATGACCGCGACCAGCATCACGGCAGCCTCCACGCCGAGGCGTCCGACCCGGAACGTGACGAGCATCAGCGGAGGAAAGATCGCGAAGAGCAGGGGCCGCGTCGCCAGGAAGAAGACGCCGTAGGCGACGAGGCCCACCAGGACCAGCAGCGCGGCCGAAAGGCCTCGTTCGCGCCAGGTCTTCCGGGCGAAGCCGTCCACGAAGTCGCCCCGGACGACCGTGGAGAGGAAGGGTGTGAAGACCAGGAGGCCGAGGCCGTCGCTGGCGACCCAGGTGGCGAAAGCCTTGGGCAAGGGTTCGCCGTACAGGGCGAAGGCCGTCAGGCTGCCGGGAACGGCGCTCACCGCGGGCGCCACCAGGCCCGCCACCAGGATGAAGCGCAGGACGGCGCCCGTCGTGTGCAGGATGCCCTCCCGCTCGCCCGATCGCCGCAGGAGGGAGACGGCCAAGCCGACCTCGATGAGATTGGCGAGGCCGTAGAGGATCGCTCCCGCAGAGGCCCCCCGGGTGATCAGGTTGGCGGCGACGCCGGCCACGAAGCCCGCGCTCAGCACCGCGCCCCAGCGCGGCCGCTCCTGCGCGAGCAGGAGGGCCACGAGGATCGCGTTGGCCGGCCAGATGGTGGCGATGTCGCGTCCGTTGCTCGTCAGATGGATCGTCAAAGCGGCGGCTGCGAAGTACGAGATCGCCGCGAGGAACCAGATCCCCACGATCGGATGCCCAATCAGTCTGACTAAATCTCTGATGATCATGCCTAAATCTAAGTCTTGTCAGATTGATTATTAGTTAAATCCGATAAAACTCGACTAAAGGCTGAATCCATGACTGTAGTTGCATCTTGGATCTGCGTATCAACCCGGATCATCCCGGAGCGTCGCGGTTTGCCGGCGAGGCCGGCGGTCGCGGCTCTGCGGGCCGCCACGGCCGATCACCCGGCCTTTTAGACCCTGCGCAAGCCGCCCCGATCGCGTGCGCGAATCCGGATCGGCGCGTCCACCGCCCGGTGCAGGGTCGGCCTGCGCCGGTGCTTCATGCACGCCCCCTCTCCGGGAGATGGGCTTGTCCGGGCACGACGCAGGCGGGCGCGCATGATGTCCTGTTCCCTCCGATGCGTCGTCGCGCATCGCTGTCCACTCGGAAGTCTTCCGATCATCTTGTTGGGCGAGCAGGATGATTCGTCTTAACAAAGGACTGATGACGAAATTGTGATTTCGTCTTGGATGATGCCATTCAGGTCTTTTCGGGGGGCCTCGAAACGTCGGCGTCCCACCAATGCCCTCCTTTCGATCATGTCCGTTTGCCGGCACGGATCGCTCGCCGGACGCCGCGGTGACGTCCGCGCGTCTCGATGTCCGGGCGGCGACGAAGCTCAGGATCGAACCAATCCGGCCGCTTCAACGCCTGATCCTGAGGGAACATCCGGTCGTTGCCGGCCGAGACCGGAATGAAGCGTGGGACGTCCCGCCGCGCGATGCCCGGGACCGGGGAGCGCCGGGCGGTTCCATCGACCCGGGATCGGGTCGTCATCGGGTGTCTGCCCTCTTCGCGCCCGGCAGAATCCCACCATCGCGCGACGATGAATAAAGTCCATGAATGGGATTTTATGTTTGACAGCGCGACGCTCCTGGGGTATCAACAGGGCACGCTCAGGAAGTGTGAGTGGCACGGGAGACGGCGATGGCGAAGCTCGTGCCGATCGTCGCCTCGATCCGGGGGGCCGTCGAGGCGGCCATGCGGGACACCACGCGCCCCGTCACCGCCATCGCGGCGGAGACCGGGGTGCGGGTCACCACCATCCGGACCTGGAACAAGCGCTTCGGCTGGCGCCCCGCGGCGGCGACGGCCTCCACGGCCTTCACCCCCGCGCGCTGGAAGCCGGCGCGGCGGGCGGCGGTGGCCCGGCTCTACCGCGAGGACTGGATCGATATCGGCGACCTCGCCCAGGCCCTGGGCGTCGCCCGGCACCGGGCCGAGGCCCTGTTCGCCCAGTGCGGCCTGGAGGGGCGCCGGCCCGGCGAGGTCGGGCGCGCCCTGGGGCTGGACGCCGATCCCCGCCGGATGCGGGCGGCGCTCCGGGCGCAGATCGCCCGGCAGATCCTGCATTTCGACGCGGCCCTGAACGGGGCGGCGGGCGCTCCGGCCTTCGACAGCGCCCGGGTCCTGCGGGATCTCGGCGGCCTGAAGCGCCTTCTCGACGAGACGACCGACGACGGGGCGGGGGGAAGCGATGGGGCAGGCTCCGGCGACCACGACGCGACCGCCCGCGACGGGGCGGGTGACGACCTGCCCGCCCTGCGCGCGGAGATCGCGCGGCGCGCTGCGGCACTCGGCGGCGAGCGGGCGGATGCCGGCCCTGCTGGCGAGCCTGCCGCCGCCCCTGATCCGGGCCCTGGCGACTGACTGGCTGCTGGCGGCGCGGGACGACCAGCTTCCGCCCTGCCCGGCCCTGCCGGACTGGACCACCTGGGCGGTGATCGGCGGGCGCGGGGCGGGCAAGACCCGCACCGGGGCCGAGTGGGTCCGCGCCCTGGCCCTGGGCGACCCGGCCTTCACCGCCCGGCCGGTGGGGCGGATCGCCCTCGTGGGCGAGACCTTCGCGGACGTGCGCGACGTCATGGTGGAGGGGCCCTCCGGCCTCCTCGGCCTGGCCGGGCAACGGCCGCGCTGGTCGCCCTCCCGCCGGCGCCTCGACTGGGACAACGGCGCGGTCGGCCTCGCCTTCTCGGCCGAGGAGCCGGATTCCCTGCGCGGGCCCCAGTTCGGCGCGGCCTGGTCGGACGAGATCGCCAAGTGGCGCTACGCCGAGGCCGCCTGGGACATGATCCAGTTCGGCCTGCGCCTGGGGCACCGCCCGCGGGGCCTCGTCACCACCACGCCCCGGCCGATCCCGCTGCTGCGGCGGATCCTCACCGACCCGCGCACCGTGGTCAGCCGGGCGCGCACCGCCGACAATGCGGCGAACCTCGCGCCGGCCTTCCTCGAGGCGGTGGTGGGCCGCTACGCCGGCACCCGGCTGGGGCGCCAGGAGCTCGACGGCGAGCTGATCGCGGACCGGGCCGACGCCCTCTGGAGCCGCGACCGCCTGGAGGCGGCCCGCGTCCCGGCGGCGCCGGAGGCCCTGCGCCGCATCGTCGTGGCGGTGGACCCGCCGGCCTCCTCCAAGGCCGGGGCGGATGCCTGCGGGATCGTCGCCGCCGGCCTCGACGCCGCCGGCCACGCCTACGTGCTGGCCGACGCCACCTTGGGCCGGGCCGCCCCCGAGGCCTGGGCCGCGACAGCGCTGGCGCTCTACCACCGTCTCGCGGCCGATAGCCTCGTGGTCGAGGTCAACCAGGGGGGCGAGATGGCCACCGCCGTCCTGCACCAGGTCGACGCCGCCGTGCCGGTGACCCCCGTGCGGGCGACGCGCGGCAAGTACCTGCGGGCCGAGCCGGTCTCGATGCTCTACGCACAGGGCCGCGTCCACCATGTCGGCGCCCTGCCGGCGCTGGAGGACGAGCTCTGCGACTTCGGGCCGGACGGCCTCTCCTCCGGCGCCTCGCCGGACCGCCTCGACGCCCTGGTCTGGGCCCTGACGCATCTCCTCCTGCGCAGCGGCCCCGAGCCGCGCATCCGGCGGCTCTGACGCCCCGTCCACACCGACGCTTCCGCGAGGCCCCGATGGCGAACCTCCTCTCCCGGCTCGTGCGCCGCGCCGCGCCCGCGGCCCCCGACAGCAAGGCGGCGCCCCTCGCGGGCCTCGGCGTCGCCTTCTACGGCGAGGGCCCGGCCTCCTGGACGCCGCGGGACATCGGGGCGCTGGCCCGCGCGGGCTTCCAGAGGAACGCCATCGTGCACCGGGCCGTGCGGCTGGTGGCCGAGGCCGCCGCCGCCCTGCCCCTCGGGCTGGCGGGGACGTCCGCCGCCGGGCCGCACCCTCTGGCGGCGCTGCTGGCCCGGCCGAACCCGCGCCAGGGCGGCGCGGCCCTGCTCGAATCGCTCTACGGGCACCTGATGGTCTCCGGCAACGCCTACCTCCAGGCCACGGGCCTCGACGGCGTGCCCCGCGAGCTCCACGCCCTGCGGCCCGACCGGATGCGGGTGGTGCCCGGCCCCGACGGCTGGCCGGCGGCCTACGACTACGCGGTGGGCGGCCGCACCCTGCGCTTCGACCAGGGCGCGGACGGCGTGGCCCCGATCCTCCACCTCACCCTGTTCCACCCGACCGACGACCATTACGGCCTCTCCCCGATGGAGGCGGCGGCGGTGGCCCTCGACATCCACAACGCGGCGGGGGCCTGGAACAAGGCGCTCCTCGACAACGCCGCCCGGCCCTCCGGCGCCCTGGTCTTCGCCACCGCCGCCGGCTCCACCTTGAGCGACGCGCAGTTCACCCGGCTCAAGGGCGAGCTCGAGGCGAACTACCAGGGCGCCGGCAATGCCGGGCGGCCCCTGCTGCTGGAGGGCGGGCTCGACTGGAAGCCCCTGGCGCTCTCGCCCAAAGACATGGATTTCGTCGAGGCCAAGAGCGGGGCCGCCCGCGAGATCGCCCTCGCCTTCGGGGTGCCGCCCCTGCTGCTGGGCCTGCCCGGCGACAACACCCACGCCAACTACGCCGAGGCCAACCGCGCCTTCTACCGCCAGACCGTGATCCCCCTGGTGCGCCGCACCGCCGAGGCCCTGGCCCACTGGCTGGAACCGGCCTTCGGCCCCGCCCGCCTGGAGCCCGACCTCGACGCCATCGAGGCCCTGGCCCCCGAGCGCGAGAGCCTGTGGCGCCGGGTCCAGGCCGCCGACTTCCTCACCGAGGCGGAGAAGCGCGAGGCGGTGGGCTACGGGCCGCGCTGAGGTCGGACGGTCCGCCGGCCCAAACCCGCCGGCCCAAGCCCGCCGGCCCAAGCCGCAGATCCCGTGTCTCAGGTCCCGTCCAAAGCCGGAGGGTTCGTCTCGGACTGGCCGGCCGGCCGCACCTGCGCCGACCCGGAACAGCGGACGAACGCCACGGGATAAGCCGGAACGTGCCGATCCTCGGAGACGAAGACGGCGCCCTCGGCGTTTGCCTGGGCGATGAGCAGGTGATCCCACGGATCCCCGTGGTGGCGCGGAAGGTCACCGAGGGCCAGCAGATGCGCCGGGGCGATCCCGATGATGTCGAAGCCCTGGTCCCGCACCGCGTCGAGGATCCTGTCGAGGTCTGCCTTCACCTTTCCGACCCGCACCTTCACCTGGATCTCCCAGAGGGACGCGACCGAGACAAGCACGTCGTTGGCGGGGTCCGCGATCATGTCCTGGGCGGCCTGGCCGAGTCTCGGGTCCGCGAGCAGCCACCAGAGCAGGGCGTGCGTATCGAGAAGAAGCCTCATTCCCCCCGGCTTTCCGAATTCGCGCCCTCCAAATCTTCGCCCTCCAAATCTTCGCCCTCCAAATCTTCGCCCACCAGATCTTCGCCCTCCATGGCGGCCAGCAGCTCAGGAGGCAGGACATCGAAATCCGGTGCCATCTCGATCTGCCCGCGCAGGGTGCCGGGCCGGCGCAGACGGGACGGTGGGGGCGGCTGCACGATCGCGATCACCTCGTTGTGGGCGGTCACCGCGAAGGATGCGCCGTGGCGCACCTGCCGCATGAAGCCGGCGAAGTTGCCGCGAAACTCGCGCACGCCGACCTTTCGCGGCGGCTCTGGTGAAGCCTCGTCGTCCTGGGCCATGACCCGCCTCCATTGTGCACACACGATGTGTACACAGCGGAACGAAGCGGTCAACGCGAACCACCCCGGTCCGTCGCACCGGTGCTCACCACCGCCCCCCGTCCCCTCGCAGGGTCCTGCTCGCGGCGGCTCGAAGGATAGGCCGGAGCCGGCCGTCTCCCTCTCAAACCACGCGGCGGAGTTTCCCATGGACGGCCATTTCACCGGCTATGCCAGCCTGTTCGGCGTGCCCGATCTCGGGCGCGACGTGGTGGCGCCGGGCGCCTTCGGGCAGAGCCTCGCGACGCGGGGCGTCGCGGGGGTGCGGATGCTCTGGCAGCACGATCCGGCCGAGCCGGTGGGGCGCTGGCTCGCCCTGCGCGAGGATGCCCGCGGTCTGCGGGTGGCGGGCCAGCTCAACCTCGCGGTTCAGCGCGCCCGCGAGCTCGACGCGCTGCTCGGCGCGGGCGGCCTCGACGGGCTCTCGATCGGGTTCCGCACGGTGCGGGCGCAGCCCCAGCGCGGCGGCCTGCGCCGGCTCGAGGCGATCGACCTCTGGGAGATCTCCCTGGTCACCTTTCCGCTCCAGGCGGGCGCGCGGATCGCCGCCCCGGCCCAGGCGGGCCTCGCCACGGCTCGGGCCGCCGCCGCCCTGGCGCAGGACATCCGGGCTCTCGCCCACCGCATGGCGCCGCCCCGGCGCGCGGCTTCCCCCTCCACCCGGCCCGGGCCCCGGCCCGCCGCCATCCTGCCCGCCCGCTCCGCGAGGTTCGCATGACCGTCCCCGTCCCGTTCGAGACCCACGCCGCCGCCCCGCGCGCGCCCGAGATGAAGGGCGCCTGGCCGCCCCTGGAGGACAAGGCCGCGGGCCGTGCCTCGAACGATCCGGCCCCGTCCGACCCGGCGGTGGGCACCGCCATGGCCGAGCTCGCCCGCGCCTTCGAGGCGTTCAAGGAGACCAACGACGCGCGCCTGGCCGCCATCGAGGGCCGCGCCCCCGGCGACGTGCTCACCGAGGAGAAGCTCGCCCGCATCGACGCCGCCCTCGATACGGCGCGCACCCGCCTCGACCGCCTCACCCTCGACGGCCGCCGCCCGCCCTTGGGAAGTGGCGCGCCCCTGGGCCAGGGCGGGCCGGCGCCGCGCGACGGGGCCAGCCTCGAGCACAAGGCGGCCTTCGACCTCTACGTCCGGTCCGGCGAGAGCGGCGGCCTCAAGCGGCTCGAGGAAAAGGCCCTCTCGGCGGGGTCCGGCCCGGATGGCGGCTACCTCGTGCCGGCCGAGGTCGAGCGCATGGTGCTGACGCGCCTCGCCGCCCTGTCGCCGATCCGGTCGCTGGCCACGGTCCGGGTCATCTCCGGCGGGCAGTACAAGCGCGCGGTCTCGGTGCGCGACGCGGTCTCGGGCTGGGTCGCCGAGACGGCGCCGCGGCCGCAGACCGACTCGCCGGTCCTGTCCGAGCTGACCTTCCCGGCCATGGAGCTCTACGCCATGCCGGCGGCGACGCAGACGCTCCTCGACGACGCCGTCGTGGACATCGATGCCTGGCTCGCCGACGAGGTCGAATCGGCCTTCGCCGAGCAGGAGGGCACCGCCTTCGTCACCGGCAACGGGGTCAGCCGCCCGCGCGGCTTCCTGACCTACGAGCTCGTGGCGAACACCGCCTGGGTGCCGGGCAAGATCGGAACCGTTACGACAGGCGTGTCGGGTGGCTTCGCGGCCGCGAACCCGTCCGACGTGCTGTTCGATCTCGTCTACGCCCTGCGGGCGGGCTACCGGCAGAACGCCACCTTCGTGATGAACCGGCGCCTGCAGAGCACGATCCGCAAGTTCAAGGACGCCGACGGCAACTACCTGTGGCAGCCTCCCCTGGCCGCCGACCGCGCGGCCACCCTCCTGGGCTTCCCCGTGGCCGAGGCGGAGGCGATGCCCAACGCGGGCGCCAACAGCCTCTCCCTCGCCTTCGGCGATTTCCGCCGCGGCTACCTCGTGGTGGACCGCGCCGGCCTGCGGGTGCTGCGCGACCCCTACTCGGCCAAGCCCTACGTGCTGTTCTACACCACCAAGCGCGTCGGCGGCGGCGTCCAGGACTTCGACGCCATCAAGCTCCTGTCCTTCGGGGCGTGAGCCCGACACCCCCGGGCCCCCCGGGCCCGGGGGTGTCCGCTCCGAAGAGCGGGATCAATCTCTGGCTCGGGCCCGAGACCCAGCGTGACGGCGGGACCGGCAGGCTTCAGGAACCCCATCCGTGCGGCTCTCCCGCGAATGGCAGTGATCCGATGGCAGACCGTCCCGATGGCGCGGACGCCCTGACCGTCATGATCTCGGGCGGCTTCGCCCTGGCCTACCAGGCGGCGCTGCCGGCCTTCGAGGCGATGACGGGCTGCGCGTGCGGACCCTGTCGGGCGCCTCCCAGGGTCAGGGTCCGAAGACGATGCGCCATCAGCGAGAGCACGGCGCGGCGGTCGACGTGGTGCCCCTCTCAAACGAGGGCCTGCACAACCCGGTGGAGGCGGGGTGGATCGCCGCAGGTTCGACTGTCGCTCCGGCGAGCCCCCCTCACCTCGGATCGGACCGCGGACGCGATCCGCAGCACGGGCATGCCCCCCGCCAAGCCCGGCCCGGCCCCGTAGGTCGGCAGCCGTTGTCGCCCAGCGCCTCGGCCTACCGCCGGCCCGGCTTGGCCATCCAGTCCGACCGGGTCGCGCCGATGGCGGCGCCGGAGGGCATGCGGGCGAAGTCGGCCGCGCGGGCGTTGATCCAGCCGGCATGCTCGCCGGTGGGCGTCACGGCAGTGAAGCCGCCGCAGGCGGTGCGGGCCTTCCGGTCCTGGCGCATGGCGCCGCTGGACCAGCTCACCACGCCGACGATCTGGTAGCCGCCGGGGCCGCCGCGCAGGATCGGGCCGCCGGAATCGCCCAGGCAGGCACCGGCCCCCGCCGTCTCGGCCATGCGGCGGCGGTCGGTGACCACCGTGACCCGGTTGGCGACCTGCAGCGAGCCGATGGAGACGAGGTGGGCCTGGCGCAGGGTCCGGGCGGTGTTGCGCCGGTTCTCCGCGACCACGCCGAAGCCCGCGATGTCGACGGCGTCGCCGGTGTTGATGGCGCCGCCGCGGGGATCGAGGGGCTGGAAATCGCCGCTCAGGGGCTCGGCGAGCTTGATGACCGCGAGGTCGATGCCCGGCTGGTCCTCCGGCGTGGTGCCGGGCACGAAGTCGGGATGCATGGCGAAGGCGATGGCGTTGATGCGGCGCGAGCGGAACGCCCGGTCGACCGCCACCACGCTGTAGCCGGCCTGATGCATGACGCAGTGGGCGGCGGTGAGCACGAGGTCGCGGGCGATGAGCGTGCCCGAGCAGATCTCGCCCTGGGTGCTCTCGATCCGCACCACCGAGGCGCGCAGGCCGTTGGGATCGCGCGAGACCTCGCCGTTGATCACCGCGGAGGCCGGCAGGGGCGCCAGCGCGCCGAGGGCCGCCGCCAGCACCGTCGCTCCGATCCGGAGGCGGGTGGGACGGGTCGTGTGGCGCACAGCCTTGCTGGGGGCAGCCTTGCGCAGCGCGGTCGGCAACATCGTGTCTCTCCCGCGTCCGGCGATGTTCTGGACGAGAACGGCGTGGAGCCTATCGGAAGGCAATGGCTCGGCCAAGCTCTGGTTCCGCGGACCTTTCGTCATCCGCAGACCCGTTCAGACGCCGGACCAGCGCGCGGCGCTGCCCCAGCCCGACAGGGTCCGGTCGATCCAGTCGCGCTGCGGCCCGAGGAGGACGCCCTGGGAGACGCCGCCGCAGGCCTTGCCGGCGGCCCAGGCGGAGACCGCGAGGACGGCGGGCCCCGCGCCGATCGGCCCGCCGGAATCGCCCTGGCAGGCGCTGGCGCCGCCGGGACCGGCCCCGAGCCAGACCAGGAGGCGGCTCGGTCCGTGGGGCTCGATCACGCCGAGCTCGACGCTGCGGTAGGTCCCGGTGCTGCGGGCATCCCCGGCGGCGGCGACGCCGTAGCCGGACAGGGTCAGGCGCTCGCCCGCCCGCGGCAGCGCGGCGCTGAGGGCGGCCGGCACGAAGCGGCCCGGCAAGGGGGCGGCCAGGCGCACCAGGGCGAGGTCGACCGAGCGGCGGCGCCCCGCCACCGCACCCGCATCGTAGCCCGGATGGAGCGCGCGGGCCGTGATCTCGGCCAGCACCGGCGCGCCGGCCGCGTCCTTGTAATGCACCCGGTGCTCGGCCCGGGCCGCCACGCAGTGGCCGGCGGTGAGCACCGCGTCCGCCGCCACGACGATGCCGGTGCAGACGCCGCCGTTCGAGGACAGCACCATCACGGCCGAGCCCGCCGCCTCGGGGGCGGGGCGGCCGCCCACCACGGCGCCGGCCAGCCCCGAGGCCGGCGGTCCCAGCACGGCCAGCAGCACCGGAAGCCCCAGCAGGGCCGGGGCCCCGCGCCGCGCCGCGCGGCGGGTCCGGCCAGCGTTGCGCGCCATCGGGATCCCTTTCCTGGACGGCCCCCACACGGAGACGACGATGACCCCGATACGCGTCGACGATGCCCGCGTCGAGCCGGTGACGCTGGCGGAGATGCGCGGCGTCCTGCGCCTGGACCCGGACGATGGCGGGGCCGAGGATCCCCTGGTGGAGCGCCTGATCGCGGCGGCCCGGGCGCAGGTGGAGGTGGCCACCCGGCGCATCCTGGCGCCGGGGCGCTACCGCGTGATGCTCACGGCCTGGCCCGGCGACGGCTGGCTGCCCCTGCCGCTCAGCCCCCTCGTGGCCGTGGCGCGGACGGGCCTCGTCGATCCCGGCGGCACCGTCACCGACCTCGCCGCCGGGCTCGTCCGGCCCGGCGCGGACGGGATCGAGGCGCCCGGCCTCGTCATCGACCCGGCGGTGCCGGCCCTCGACCGGCGCGCCGCCCTGATCGAAGTCGACGCGGGCTACGGCGGCGCCGGGCCGCCGCTGCCGCCGGCCCTGGCCCAGGCGATCCGGCTCCTCGTGGCCCACGCCTTCGAGCATCGCGGCGACGGGGCCGGCGACGACGTCCCGCCGCCCGCCCTTGCCGCCCTGGTCGCGCCGCTGCGGCGGCTGCGCCTGTAGCGCGCCCCGTCCCGGAGATCGCCGCCATGCCCCAGCCCCTCCCCCCCGTGCCCATCGGCGCGCGCCGCCGCCGCTTCGTGCTCGAACGTCCCGTGGAGACGCCGGACGGCTTCGGCGGCGTGGTGCGCCGGTTCGAGGCCGGCCCGCTGCTCTGGGGGGCGATCGAGCCCCTGCGCCCGGTCGAGCGGCTCCGCTTCGGCCGCGCCGAGGCGGTCGCCACCCACCGGGTCCGGTTCCGCTTCGGCCCCACGATCACGCCGGCGATGCGCCTCGCCAGCGGCCCGCGCCGCTTCGCCGTGCGCAGCGCGGGCGATCCGGACGGGCGCCGGCGCGACCTCGTCTGCCAGGTCGAGGAACTCAACGTCGAGGAACTCGGTGCCGGGGCCGCCGCATGAGCCTCGCCCCCGCTCCCGCCGGCTCGCCCACCAGCCCGCTCCTGGCGCTGCGCGCCGCCATCCTCGCCTGGCTCGCCACCGACGCGCCCCTGGCGCGGCTGATGGGCGGGTCCCTGCGCCTGGCCGACGAGCCGCCCCGGGGCGTCGC
>NZ_JCBANU010000018.1:0-116218 GCF_059816145.1 Methylobacterium sp. 001424705
CGGGGCGAACGTCGAGGTCAAGGCGGCGGCCACGACCAATCCCGTCATGGCCGGGTACACGGCCGGCGAGTCGATCCGCCAGTACACGAACATCAGCACCTCCTACTTCACCAGTACGGACGGGCTCGGAACGACGCTCGCCAATCAGATCGTCAACGGGCAATCCAACATCGCGGTGATGGCGACGCAGACCGGGGGCAAGAACGTTCACTTCGCCACGGACGGCATGCTCGCCGACAACAACATGCTGGCCCACGCCCTGGATTGGACCATGGCGCCGGCGACGGGGCCGGATGTCAGCCTCCACATGAGCCGGAACAAGGCGATCGTCGCCGCCCGCGTGGACATGGATCAGGCCATGTACACCGATGATGTCCGGCCGGCCTCCGGATCGGGAATCTACGACAAGCTCCTGCCGATCCTGACGCAGTGGAAGCAGGCCTACAACTTCGTCGGATCTTACTACATCGATGTCGGCAACAATCCGGCCGAGGGCGAGGTCACGGACTGGACCTACTCGAAGAAGTACTACAACCAGATGCTGGCGATGGGGAACGAGATCGGCTCGCATTCCCTAACCCATCCCGAGAACACCAACCTCCTCACCGCGGCCCAATTCCAGACCGAATTCCAGCAATCCCGCGCGATCATCGAGCAGCAGCTCGGTTTGACCAATATCGGTGCCGCCGTTCCCGGGGCGGGAGAAAATCTCGCCACCGCGCGGCAGATCGCGCAGTACTATCCCTACATCTCCGGCGGCGCCTCCCTGATCGGCGCCGGGTATCCGGGGGCGATCGGCTATCTCAGCCCGACGGCCACCGATATGAAATCGGTTTACATCGCGCCCAATACCTCCTTCGACTTCACCCTCGTGGGCTACCAGCACCTCACCGCCGCGCAGGCCTCCGCAGCGTGGGCCAAGGAGTGGGCGACGCTGACGGCGCATTCCGACCTGCCGGTCGTGGTCTGGCCCTGGCACGATTACGGTCCGACGAATTGGCTGACCGATACGACGGATGCCGGCTACACCCAGCAGATGTTCACGGATTTCATCGCACGGGCCGCGCAGGCGGGTTCGGAATTCGTGACCCTGAACGATCTGGCCCAGCGCACCGCGACCCTCGAGAAGTCCGACGTCAGCTACAGCTTCGATGCGGCCGCGAACGTCCTCACCGCGTCGGCGACCACCGCGGCCGGAGATCTCGGCAAGTTCGCCCTCGATATCGGCAGCGGCCATACGATCAAGAGCGTGGCCGGCTGGTACGCCTACGACAGCAACAGCGTCTTCGTGCCGAAGGCGGGCGGGACCTTCAAGATCGCCCTCGACGGCACGCCGGACGACGTCACCCACCTGACGACCCTTGCGGACCGGTCCGACCTCCTCAGCGTGACCGGCGACGGCACCAACCTCAGTTACTCGGTCGTCGGTGAGGGCCACGACATCATCCAGCTGAAGTCCCATGTCGGGCAGATGGTGCAGATCACCGGAACGGATGGCGCGAGCCTCTCCGGCGCCAACCTGGATCTGACCCTGACCGGACTGGGACAGCACAACGTCTCCATCGTCCTCGCGTCGGCGCCGGTCGGAACGACCGCGAGCGATTGGATCTTCGGAACGGACGGCGCGGATACGATCAATGCCGGGGCCGGCGCCGACACGCTGCAAGGCCTCAGCGGCAACGACACCTACATCGTCGACAACTCCGGAGACCGGATCATCGAGGCCGTGAATGCGGGGATCGACACCGTTCAGAGCGCGGTGACCTACACGCTGGCGGCGAATGTCGAGAAGCTCGTCCTGACGGGGACGAACGCCATCAACGGAACGGGCAATGCCCTGGCGAACGTCCTGACCGGAAACAGCGCGGCGAACACGCTCGCCGGCGGCGACGGCGCCGATATCCTGGAGGGCAAGGCCGGAAACGATATCCTGACGGGCGGGCTCGGCGCCGACGCCTTCCTCTTCAGCAAGGCCGGTCAGGGCATCGACCTCGTGCGCGACTTCTCGCGGGCGCAGGGCGACAAGATCCAGGTGCACGCCTCCGACTACGGGCTTCCCGTCGGCACGCTCGCGAGCGACTGGTTCGAGACGAGCGCCACCGGTCTCGCCACGAAGGCGCACGCGGAGTTCGTCTTCAATTCGGGGTCGCACACGCTGAGCTGGGACGCGGACGGCATCGGGAGTGCGGCCGCCCAACAGGTGGCCACCTTCTCCAACAACCCGCTTCTCCAGTATCAGGATTTCGCGATCGTGGTCTGATCGCGCGATCGACCCGGACGGATCCGAAGCGCCCAGCGCGGGCGGCCCGGCATTCGGTCCCGGCCGGGGGACGATCCGGCGGACGGGCGATCGCGGCTCCCCGGGTGTTGCGCTTTTGTTCTAGGCTGCGACGGGCCGGACGGCCATACTCCCCTCCATGTCGATGACCGTCCGCTCCGCCTTCCTGCTGATCAGCCTCGCGCCACAGGCGGCGACGGCGCAGGTGCCTGGCCGGTCCGAGGCCGGGCTCGCCGCCCTCGAACAGACCTGGCACGCCTGCGTGCGGGACGCGTTCGCGCAGCAGCCGCGGACGCAGAGCCGCGCCGGCTCCCAGCGCAACGCCCTCGATGCCTGCCAGGCCCAGGAAGATGCCTTCGTGGCCGCGGCGATGACGGAGGTCGATGCCGGATCGCGCGAGGCGCGCGCGGGCGAGCCGGCCCGACGTCCCGCCCTGACCGAGCGGGCGCGCGCCTGGGCCGCCTCCGTCGCCAGCGACGTCCTCGATCCGGTCTCGTCCTGGCTCAGCGCCCTGCGCCGGTGAGTGGACGGCCCATCCGGGCCGCCCGAAAGGCCAGGAGGATCCCGGGGATACCCACCAGGCCGTACAGCACCATCAGGGCCCGTCCGAGGTGTTCGGCGCCGAAGACGGTGTCGGCCAGGAACCCCAGGAGGGGCGGCCCGGTGCCCGAGGCCGTCAGGGTCACGGCGGCGATGAAGAGGGCGCTGACCCGCCCGCGGAGGCTGACGGGCGTGAGGAGCTGCACCCCCGTCACGGCGGGGGGGGCGGTGAACCCGATCACGGCCGTGAGGAGGGTGAAGGCGGCGAGCGAGAGCGTCCGGTCGGCGGCCACCGCCATCACGATGGCGGGCGGCAGGGCCGCCATCAGGCTGAGACCGAGCAGGCGCGAGGCGGCCGCACGCCGGCGCGCCCGCGCCACCCGGTCCAGGAGCAGGCCTGCGGACAGATGGCCGAGCGGACCGCCGATCAGCAGCAGGCCGCCTAGAACCACGCCGCTCTCCGCGGGGCTCATGCCGTGGTTTCGCACGTAGAGGGTCGGCCCCCAGGCGGCCAGGGTCCGACCCATCAGGACGGCGCAGGCCGCGGCTGCGAAGTGGGGCAGGTAGATCCGCCGCCGCCGCAGGACCCACGCCCAGGCGGGGTTCAGCCCCGCCCTGGCGGCGGGTGGCGCCCGCGGCAGCCGGACGGCCACCGCGCCGAGGATCAGCACGAGGTTGGGCAGGCAGGCGAGCAGGAACAGGGCGCGCCAGGGCGGCAGCGGGTCGAGGCCGGGAAACGCCAGGCCGCCGCGCAGGACGAGCCAGGCCAGGACCGCACCGCCGGCGAGCAGGGCGAAGCTCTGCCCGAGGCTGCCTCCCGCCGTGTACAGCGACACGTTCCGGGCCATGCGGCCCTGCTCGGAGCCGTGGGCGATGAGCGACAGCGAGGCCGGCGCGAGACCGGCCTGTCCCAGTCCGAGGACGAACCGGCTGAGGAACAGCACCGCGAAGGAGCCCGCGAGTCCGAATCCGAGGGTCGCCAAGGTCCAGAGGCCGATGCTGGCGAGCAGGATCGTCCGCTGGTGCCCCCGATCCGCCAAGCTGCCGAAGAGCGGCATGGTCAGCGCGTACAGGATGACGAAGGCCGAGCCGTGGAGCAGGCCGAGCTGGGCGTCGCTGAGGGCGAGATCCTGCTTCACCGGGGTCGTCACGAGGGTGATCAGGAACCGGTCGCTGGCCGCCGAGAGCTGCGCCAGGATGAGCAGGACCAGGGGGCCGAACCCCAGGACCCTGCGTGCCGGAGCCGTGAGCGGACGCCGTCCGGCGGTCTCGCTCATACGGTCCGCGACGCGCGAGGGGCGGTCCGCGACGCGCGAGGAGGTCGACGCACGCCGGAGTCGAGGGGCATCAGTAGAGCTCGCTGTGCCAGGCCGCGAGGGGCCAGGATCGATCGCCCCGGGCATGCGGGTCGCCGCGCAGCTGCTGGATATGGGTCCGGAACTGTCCGGGCGGGCGGCCGAACGCCGTCCGGAAGGCGCGGTTGAAATGCTGCTCGCTGGCAAAACCGTAGGCGTAGGCGAGGGTGGCGATCGAGCGCGTTTCGCCCTGGCGCCGGAGGGCATCGCGCACCCGTTCCAGGCGGCGCTGCTGCACGAAGCGCGCGACCCCGCCATCCGGCAGGAAGGCCCGGTAGAGGCGACTCCGCGAAATCCCCAGTTCCGCCGCGATGGTCTCGGCGCTGAGGTCGCGATCCGCGAGGTGCCGCTCCACGTGGGCCTCGGCCTCGCGGCGGCGGGCGGCGTCGTCGGGGCCATCGTGGACGGCGGCCCAGACGATCGCCTCGGTGGGGGCGGCATGGCCGCGCAGCGCGGCGGCCAGCAGCATGCCGAGGACCGCGCTCGACCGCGAGACCACCGAACCGTCGAGGGTCTCCGAGCGGCGGGTCAGGGACACGATGAAATCGGCCACGAGGCCGCCCACGGTCTCCGGAAGGATCGCCCCATGGAATTTGCGCAGGTCGGGGACCAGGGGCTCGATGAGCTCGCGCGCCACCGGCGTCGAGATCTGCCGCACGCGGTGCGCCCGGCTCTGGTGTGGCAGCGTGTTGTCGCAGACCAGGATCTCCCCCGGTCGGACGCGGCGCTCGTGCCCGGGCGGGCCAGCCAGGAGGTCGCCCTCGAGGAGCAGGTGGAGCGTGATATGGTCGAAGCCGTCCCGGCGCACCCGCTGCGGGGATCGGCTGTGCTGAAGCCCGTTCAGCTGGCGCTTGAACAGGATCATCCGATCCAGCCGGTAGGCCTGCACCTGCGCGGAGAAATCCGGGCCGATCCGTGCGACATCGGCGCCGCCGGCATAGAGGTCGCGATACGCCTCGAATGCGAACTCCGCACCGACCTCCTGGGTGGAAAAGGCAAACGACGGAAGCGACACGTCTGACTGAACCCGACCGGATGGATCAGAGGGCCCATCGGACAAATCCCAATCGACCCATTCTCACACCCCCCGGGATGGGCGTTCCGAACGCGCGAGACAACTCACGGTTCTGTGATCGATGCAAGAGATCAGTATGAGGGCGCGCCATCCCAGTTGAGCGCGCTGCCGGCGCGGCGGCAAAGGGTTCTTGGTGCCAGCGCCGTCGGCCCAGGACAATAAAGCGTTCCGCCTCAGTTTCCACGATGGCGGTTCACGACATACCATCGTCGAGGCCGTCGAGGCCGCCGCCGCGCCCGACACGCAAGCAATCGGACGCGCTGCGATCGGCGACCGAGATAAGACCTTCTCCGGGGCCGCCGCCCCCGCACGGCAACGCCTCGGTAACCGTTACGCCCTAACTCTCGCGAACCCCGCCGCCCACCAAACTCCGCGATCCGCACGATGACCAGAGACCAGCTTGCCGCCGAGTTGCTTCGTATTTCCAAGCTGCAACTCAGCGATATCACCCGTGCCGTCAAGAATGGCGAGAAATCCATTGCCTTGAACGAGGTCATCGATCTGGGTCGACGCCTGAACCGCCTCGCGGATGCGGTCGCGGGACGCCCGGCGCCGGTCGCCACGCCCGCGCCCGCCGACGACAGCCTCGTTCAGGCGTGAGCGCCGCATCGGAGTGGCGGGCCGAGCGGAACGTCGCCGCGCGCGCGCGCCTCGACCGCGCCCTGCCGGGCATCTTCCCGGCCCCCGTCCTGCGGCACGCCCTGTCGCGCCCGCTGATCCCGCCGACGCCGCGCCTCGCGGTGGAGAGCTACTGGCGTGCGCATCTCCTGCGCGCGGACCGGCTGGCGCGGGCCCTCGCCACACGCTCGGGCCATCCCGAGGGCTGGACCTGGCGTCTCGGCACCGAGAAGGGATCCGGCCTCGCCGCCACCTTCCGGATGCCGCCCTCGCCCTTCCGGGAGCCGGCCCATGCGCGCGGCAAGGGCCATTGCTGCATCTGCGGGCAGCCGGTCTTCCGCTTCGGTTGGCACCGGGATCTCTGGGGGGGGGGCGTCCCGAACAAGAATGCGCGCTGGCACGCGGCCTGTGTCGCCGCCTGGAAGCTCTGGGTGGCGCCCAGCGACCAGGTGAAGGTTCTGAAGGCGCATCAGCGCCACCGCTGCGCCGCCTCGGGCAAGCGGTTGTTCAAGACCGCCGAGGTCGACCATCGCGTGCCCCTCTACCGCGTCTGGCGGGAGCACCGGGACGATCCCTGGCCGACGCTGCTCGGCTTCTGGGGCGCCCCGAACCTTCAGGTCGTCAACCGCGGGGTCCACGTGGAGAAATGTGGCCGCGAGGCTGGCGAGCGGGCGCTGAGCCGGCAGGTGGCGCTCCTGCGCACCGCCTTCCCGGCGGATCGCGCCGAGGAGGCCGCACCGGAGCGCCTGCCGGTCGACGGGACGGGCTGACGGGCCGGGCGGCCCTGGCCGCTCAGAGGATCCCCTCGATCAGGTCCAGTTCCTGCGCCTCGCTCGCCTCAATGTACCAGTTCTCGGGAGCCCGCTGCAGCACCGTGTCCAGGGTCACCTGCGAGCCCCGGATGAGGTTGGCGAAGCCCTCGTTCTGGATCGCGATGGAGCACTCGATCTCGTGCAGGGCGGCCTTCACGCTGGCGATGCAGGTCGTGAGCGGTCCGTTGAGGACCACCTGCTTGTCGAGCTTGCGCTCGTGGATCATCAGCCGCGTGCCCCGGGTGAGATAGCGGTTCGACCGGGCGAAGAAGCTCATGAAGGTGGTCCCGGCCGAGTAGATCGCGGCCTTACCGAGGAAGACGAACCGGCGATCCGTCAGGAGGCCGGTCTTGAAGCGGATGTCCTCGCCCATCATTCGGGCGACCTCGGGATCGCCGCCGAGCGTCGTCAGCTCGACCACCACGAGGGTTCGGTCGCCGACCGCGTCGAGCTGGCGGCGGAAATCCCGGTACATCTCCTGGTCGACCGTCCCCGACAGAAGGATGGCGGGGGCGTCGAACGCGGATGGCGGCAGGGCGGGGGTATCCATGGGGCACTCCTGGTGGCCGAGGCGCGGCCGTCGCGGCGAGAACGCAAGTTCCCGGCCCGGGATCGGTTGCGTCCGCCGCGGACGGAATGCGTCGGCCCGCCCGCGCCTGTGCCCGCATGGACGAGGAGGCGAAAGCGCGCGAGTCGATCGTCGCCCGCAGATACGGCCGCCTGCCGCCAACCGGCGCGTTTCCCATTCCGATCGGACCGGACCCGCTCTACCTCCGGCAGGGCATGGGCGCCGGCGGATTCCGGGTCTGGCGCCGCTCGTCCCATGGGAGCGTGCCGCAGACGGACCCTCCGATCCGATCCTCTCGGGACGGAAAGCCTCGGACCCCCTCGGCGCCGCTCCCTCCGCACCGGTCGTCAGGGCGTGCCGTGTCAGTACGGCGTGCCGTCATAGGGCTGCCGGCTCGGGCGAGGGCGCGCGCGAACCGGCCGATCGTAGCGGCCCTCGTAGGCGCCCAGATACGGGTCGAGGGCGGGATCGCGGTAGTTGCCGTTGTTCACGCCGGCCGAGCGGTCGTTGCCGCTCAGGGCGGCGTAGGGCGACAGGCCGTCGCCGCCGCCGCTGCCGCCCCGGGCCAGCGCGCCGCCGCCGAGGCCCAGAACGAGGGTGCCCAGAACGAGGGTGGCGGAGAGCGTGGTGCGTCGGATGGCTGTGGCCATCATCGCATTGTGCGCCATGGGGACCTCCTGTCGCGTTGAGAACGGACGCGTGGCACGGACGTTCGGGCCGGGGCCGCGCGGCCGGAGGATCAGCGCTCGGCCCGCAGGCTCTTGAGGAAGCGGCGTGCGACCTCGCGCACGGCCTCGTCGTCCCGGGTGTCGTCGTCGGCCTTGTCCCAGAGGTGGTCGACGCTCGCCTCCAGGCTCTTGAGCAGGTCCGGATGTTCCTGGGCCAGGAACCGGATCGTTCCGAACAGGAGGTGCTCGGTCGCGAGTTCACGGTGGCGCGCGTCCGCGATTCGGGACTCGGCGGGGGCGGGATCAGTTGCAGCATGGGTCATGCCGACACAACGAACGGCCCCGCCAGCGGTTCAGGGACTCCTGCGGTCGTCGCAAGCTTTCTTTGGCCTCTCCGAAGGATTCCACCCCGTTCCGCGAGGAGGGTCACGGGTCGAAGCACGCAGGCTCAAATCCTCCGACCATGATCCCGTACCCCGATGCTTCCGTTTCGCCGCGGGTTCGGCGAGAACCGGCGGCGCATGGGGGGGCGGCCGATTCGACATCCCTCCACCCTGGATCCTCAGCAGACGCACCGGATGGCACCGATCTCCTCTTCGAACGAGCGTTCCCGCACGCGCGGGTCGGGCCCCCTCCGCATCGACACGGACCTCGCCGCCGGGATCGGTCTCGCCTTCGTGGCCGGCTTCGTCGACGCGGCCGCCTTCATCGCCCTGACGGGCCTGTTCACCGCTCACGTGACCGGCAACTTCGTGCTGCTGGGGGCCGAACTCGTCTCGACCTCGACCGGCGTGGTCGCCAAGCTCCTCGCCCTGCCGGCCTTCGTGGGGGCGGTCGCGGCCACCCGGCTCCTCGCCCTGGCCCTGGAGCGCCGCGGCCGGGCGCCCCTGCGCTGGCTGCTGGCCCTCGAGATCGCCTTGCTGGCCGCCTTCTGCGTCGTCGGTCTCGCCCTCTCGCCCCTCGGCTCCCCCGATGGCGCGGCGGCGGTGACGGTCGGGATGCTCGGCGTCGCGGCGATGGGAGTCCAGAACGCCATCGGACGCCTCGGCCTCGCGCATCTCGCCGCCACCACGGTGATGACGGTCAACGTCACCCAGGCGGTGATAGACCTTGTCGACTGGGCGCGGGGCGCCGTGCCGCCGGACGGGGCTGCGCGGGGGCGGATGCGCCGGATGCTGCCCGCGGTACTGGCCTTCGCCGTCGGCGCCCTCGCGGGGGCCTTCGGCGTCGCCGCCGTCTCGTTCGGCTGCCTCGTCATCCCGATCGCGGTGCTCACGGTCCTCGTGCTCCTTCGCGGGGATTGAGCCGCGGCGCGGGATCGGACTCAGGCGCGGCAGGTGAGCAGCCCGTAGGCGGTCACGCTCTGCCAGCCCATGCCCTCGACCGTCGCCATCGGTTTCACATAGGGTTCCGCGAGCGGGAAGACGCGCGCTCCGTCCGGCGGCGCCTGGCCCTCCCGCAGGGGCACCACGATCCAGGCGGGCCCGTCCGGAGCCGCACAGAGCGTCGCGACCGCACCGGCCGGCAGGTCGTCGGCCCGCGGGGGCACCGGAGGCGCGAACGGCCTGCGCTGGGCCTCGGTGGCGAGGCCGAGGGCGATGAGCCGGTCGATCCGCTCGGACCACAGCATCGCCAGAGAGCGCGAGAAGACGATGCTGGCGCCCTGAAGGTTGGTGATCCAGCTCGGGCGGCCCAGCGTCAGCCAGGTCTCGGCCCGCCCGTCCAGCCAGAGCACCTCGCCCGGCCGGCGCGCGATGGCCTCGACGAGACCGGGCAGCAGGGTGCGGTCCTCGATCCGCCGGAACGCCCGCGCGCGCTCGTCCCAGAGGCCCAGGAGGGCGATGACCAGCGCCACGGCCAGGACCGGCCGCGCGACCCGGGACCGCTCGGCGGCGAGCCACGCGAGGCCGGCCCCGAAGGCGAGCGACGGCACGATCGGGAAACTTCGGATCAGGCTAAGGCCGAGATGGGCACCCTCGGTCCGGTTCGCGGCGAGCCAGCCGAGGGCGAGCGCTTCGAGGAGGAGGCGGCCGGCGACGAGGAGGCCGACCAGACCCAGGGTCGCGCGCATCAGGCCGCGCGACGGCGCCAGCCGGTCCCGGCGGAGCGCCGCGTGGACCCCGACGGCGAGGAGGCCGGCGGCCGCCGCGATGGGCAGGTCGGTGGAGAACACCCAGGCGAGCCCCAGGAGGGCGAGGGTGATCCGGTCGCCCGGCGTCCCACGCGGGAGGATGCTGGCGCACAGGCCCAGGGCGGCGGCGCCGAGGACGGAGGTTACCCAGAGGAAGCGCCAGGGCTGGACCTGGATCACCAGGAGCGACGACCATTGCTCCTCGAACACCGTGGTGGCCGCCACCCCGCCGGCGCCCGCCAGGAGCGCGGCCAGGAGGAGCCTCCGAGCCCGGATCGGAACACGGGTCGCGGCGACGAGGATCGTGGCGGCCTGCACGAGGGGCGGACCCCAGGCCTGGCTCGGCCAGAGCGTGGGGAAGAGGTCGGCACAGCGCTGGCGCAGGATCTCGAGGAAGGCGGGATCGACGGGCTGCAGCAGGCGCGCGAACAGCGGCACGCCGAGGCGGGCGGCCACCAGGATGGCGAGGAGACCCGGGACCAGGACCAGCAGCCAGCGCCGGTTCTCCGCCACCAGGGCGAGGACGAGCACCGCCAGGCCGGCCAGCCCCATGATCGGGTGGACGAGGCCTCCCAGGGCCATGAAGGCCAGGGCCCCTGCGCGGCGGCCGGACAGGCTCGCCGCGAGACCGGCGAGGACCGCCGCCTCCGCGAGCGTCCGGGGCGTCGCCAGCGCCTCGCCGACGCGGAAGATGCCGGGATAGCCGTAAGAGGCGGACAGGACCGCCATCGCCGCGAGGACGACCCAGCGCCGCCGGCCGGCGCCCAGGGCCGCGGCCAGGGCCGAGGCGGCGCAGAACCAGGCGATCAGCCCGACGAGGCTGACGGCCAGGGCCGCCGGACCGGGCCCCAGCGCCCCCACCAGCGCCCGTAAGGCGACGGGGAACAGGCTGAAGCGCGACTGCCCGTCATGGGTGAACATGAGGTCGCGTCCGACCCCGTCCGGATCGAGGTCGGCGAGGGCCCGCCCCACGTAGATGCGGGCATCGCCGTCGATCCCCTCGTAGGGATGCAGCAGGAGATAGAGACCCCCCATGCCGAGCGCCGGCCAAGCCGAGCGGCGCAGGACCGCCGCCCAGCGCGGAACGGCTCCGGGCATGGGGACGGTATCCGGGACGGCCACCAGGGGGTCGGAGGTCCCGGACGCCGCGCGCATCGTCAGGCTGCCCGGCGCGGCACCATGCGCTCGCTCGTCAGGGCGTCCTGTGCGCCCGAGACGCCCGCCTCGGTGTATTCCGCATCCTCGTTCACGCACCACGGATCGTAGCGGCGCTCCCCGGCGAGGATGTTCTCCACCGTGAGCATCGCGGTCATCATCGCGTGGTCCTGGTTGTTGTACTTGTGCATGCCGTTGCGCCCGACGAGGTGCAGGCTCGGATAGGCCTGTTCGAGGTCCCGCCGGATGGTGGCGACGTGGGCCTTGTAGTCCTCGTCGTAGACCGGATAGGCCTTGGGCTGACGCACGACGCAGGCGTCGACCACGTCCTCGGAGCGGATCAGCCCGATCTGGCCGATCTCGCGCTTGGCCAGCGCGATGAGGTCGGCATCGGACTGTGCCCAGAGCCCGTCGCCCTCGAAGCAGAAATACTCCAGGCCGAGGCAGGTATGCGCCGCGTCCGGCACCATCTCGGGCGACCACGAGCGGAAGTTCTGCACGCGCCCGACCTGCACGGACGGATCGTGGATGTAGATCCAGTTGTCGGGGAAATTCCGGTCCGAACGCGCGATCAGCGCCACGGTGAGGAAGTCCCGGTACTGCAGGGCGCGGGCCTGGAAGGTGCTGATCGGCGCGGGCGAGAGCGATCCGACGAGTTCGCGCAGCGGCGCCGAGGAGATGACGTTGCGCGCCGTGAAGGTCTCGCGGGTGCCGTCGGCGGCCTTGGCCGTCACGGTCCAGAGGCCGGTCCGGACCTCGTAGTGCAGGCCGTCCACGCCCCGGTCGAGGCGCAGCGTTCCGCCCTGGGCCGCCACCTTCGCGGCGGCCGCCTCCCACATCATGCCCGGCCCCTTGCGGGGATAGCGGAAGGACTCGATCAGCGTCTTGATCACGGGCTCGCCGGCGCGCGGCGCCCTGCGCAGGCCGAGGGAGCGAACCAGCGCGTCGCGGATCGCAGCCCCGAGATCGAGTCCGTTGATGCGCTGGGCCGCCCAGTCCGCCGAGATGGCGTCGCAGGACATGCCCCAGACCTTCTCCGTGTAGGTCTTGAAGAAGATCGAGAACAGACGTTCGCCGAAGCGGTTGCGGACCCAGTCGTGGAAGCTCTTCGGCTCCGCGATCGGACGGGCGCGGGCATAGAGGTAGGAGGCGACGCAGGCGGTGCTCTCCAGGATCCCAAGGTTGCGCAGGGCCTCGAAGGCCTTGAGCGGATAGGCGTAGTACTTGCCCTTGTAGAAGATCCGCGACAGGCGCGGCCGCTCGATGAAGTCGTCCGGCAGCAGCTCGTCCCAGAGATCCACCACGGCCTTCGATTTCGAGAAGAAGCGGTGACCGCCGATATCGAACAGGTAGCCGTTATGCGCGACCGTGCGGCTGATGCCGCCGACCTGGGCCGGATCCTTCTCCAGGACCGTCACCGAACGCCCGGCCTTCGTCAGCAGATAGGCGGCGGTCAGGCCGGCGGGTCCCGCCCCGATCACGAGCGTTTCCGAGTGGTGGCTCATCGGGCAGGACCGTCAAGTTAACCGAAGGACGACACATCTCCGGGATAGCGCGCGAGTGGTTAAGGAAGCCCTGTCCGCGCCGGGCCGGGGGCCTCCGCGCGCAGGGCCCCCGGGGTCCCGCGGTGCGCGGTGGCCCTCCCGCCGTCGACCCGGCGCCCCATATGCGCACGGTCCTCCCGCCGTTCGGAACCGCCTTGCTCAAGATCGCCGCTCTCGCCTTCGTCCTCCTCTATCTCGCGCCCATCGCGATCTCCGCCGCCCTCTACGCCCGCCAGACCCGCGGGGACTGGCGCTCCGCCGACCGGTCCAGCACCGGCCTCCTGCCGCCGGCCGCGACCCACCCCGAGGCGATCGTCCGGATCTTCTCGGCACGGACGGTGAGTTGGCGCGGCATCCTCGCCACCCACAGCTGGATCGTCGTCAAGGAGGCGGGGGCCTCCGCCTATCAGCGCTTTGACTACACGGCCTGGGGCCAGCCGATCTGGATCGACCGCTTCGTGCCGGACGGGCGCTGGTTCGGAAGCGTTCCCGACACCATCGTGGCCGCCGACGGTCCCACCGCGGAGGCGATGATCCCGCGCATCCGGGAGACGATCCGGACCTACCGCTACGCGCAGCCGGGCGATTACACGGTCTGGCCGGGTCCGAACTCGAACACCTTCGTGGCCGCCGTGATGAGCGCGGTGCCCGAGATGGCGGCGAGCCTGCCGGCCACCGCGATCGGCAAGGACTTCCCCTACGACGGCCGCTGGATCGGCCTGACGCCGTCGCGAACCGGCCTGCGGCTCAACCTCGGCGGCTATCTCGGGCTGACGGTGGCTTGGGTCGAGGGCCTCGAGGTGAACCTGCTCGGTGCCGTGGCGGGACTCGATCTGCGGCGTCCGGCCCTCAAGCTTCCCGCCCTCGGTCGCGTGGGATGGTGACGGGCTCGGCCCCCACCGGGCTCCCTCGAACCATCCGACCGATGGACCGTTTCATGGCATCGGGAGGTGTGCTCATGACCGTCGTGGCTTCGAACAAGATCTGGCTGGAAGGCAGTACCGCCCGGACCGATGGGCTCCCGGTTTCCGCCAATCCCTATCCGGCCGGATCGCAGGAGAGCGCGGACTGGCTGGAGGGCTACACCACCGTCGAGGCCGAGCAACTCGGCGTCAGTCCGGATGCCGGCGAGAACATGTAGGCCCGGCAGGGGCGGGTGATCTCCGCTAGCGCGCCAGGCTCGCCTTCACCGTTCCGGTCGTCGCCGGCTCGGCCAGGGCGGCGGCGAAGGGATTCAGTCCCCTCTGGTCGACCACGCTGGCCGAGTACAGCGACAGGGCCGCCAGTAGACCGATTCCCAACGTGGCCTTCAGAACCGTCCAGAGGCGGCCGGTAGCGGAGCGCATAGTTCCATCCCTGACGTGGCGTTCAGGCTGCTTCGGCCGGGTTCGTGGCGCCATGATGGCCGGCCGCGGGAAAGCGCTGCCCCGAGGGGGCGACGGGGGCCAGGGTCACGGGCGGCTTCGGGTGTCGCGGATGGCCACCGGACACCATCCCGAGCAGTCCCGGTACAGCGACGGCAGCGCGGAGGCGAGGCATCGCGATCGACGTGCGTCGGCGAACCCGGATCCGCGGCGCCGCCACGAGCGGCTCCAGGGTCCGTCGCTCTCGTCACCGGCGTCCCCGCCCGGGAATGCGCATCCTCGACGGCGATCCGGGGGGAGGATGCGCCGAGTTCAAGGGCTCGGCACGGGCCGCGGCCTGCGACTCCTTGCTTAGGCGTCGGCAAGGAACGCCCGTCGCTGCGAGACATTCTCTGCTCACATTCAGACAGTCGTGGCATACCAACGGGGTTCCCCGCATGCGCAACCATATCACGCCCGACCATCGCGCCCTGTCGGGGCCATCGATCGAGGCGGATCAGAACTCTGGTTCCGCCGCCCCGACCCAGCGCCTCGAGCGGCTTCATGACGAGCACGGCGGGCCTGCGGCCGGCCCATCGTCCAGGCCGTCCGGCGCCCGCGTCTCGCCGGCTTCCGACTTCGAGGGCTTCGGCTCGTTTTCCTGAGCCGAAGCCCGCACCGGACCGCGTCCCCGACGCGATCATTCGCCCTCACAGGATTTTTTCGATGACCACCCTGACCCATCTCGATGCCACACCCCGCCAGACCACGAACGATGTCCGCAACGTCGACGCCAATCGGACCGGGCCGCACAGCACGTCGATGAACCGCGAACACCGCGTCGGAAACACCGTCGACCAGGTGGATCAGGTCAGCAGCGTGACCCTGCTCGGGTTTGCGGTGGCGGGATCGATCGTGATGCTCGCCGCCCATTGGCTGGTGGGCTGAACCTCCGGGACGACCGGCGGTCGCCGATCGATCGTAGCTGCATGGACGGACCGATGACCCGCACCCTTCTGACCCTCGCCGCCTTGGCAATTGCCCTGTCCGCCTCCCCCCTAACGCATCCGGCCTCGGCGGAACCGCTCGCGCCCACCGGCGGAGCGGGAAATACCGGGGTCACCACGCCGTCCATGGCCCCGAGCGCCGCGCCGCGGGCCAGCGACGCCGTGGGTCGCCCCGCACCGAACGTCGTGGGCAATCCGAGCTCCAATTCCATTCCCGGAAGCAGCCCGGGCCTGAACATCGGCGGCACGCCAACCAGCGGGCCGCCCGGGACCGGTGGTGCGGCGGGCGGCCCTTCGATCGGCAACCAGTAGCGGGGCAGCCCGGCGCCGCCCCGGTTCAAGGGCAACACGGCCCGGCCGCCGTCCACCGGATAGGGCGTGACGACGGCAATCCAGGTCGAGGCCCTGCCGCCCGCGCATGCCCGACAGCAGGCACCCCGCGTCGGCGCGTCGCCCGGAGAGGCGCTATCCGGCCCACGGAGTTCGCGCAACCATCGGATGATTCCGGCTCGGCCGTTCGTCTATCTCATGCCTCCCGAAACCCGGGGGCTGTTACCTTGACACCCGCGCGGTTCACGCCGTGGCGGGTGTTTTTTCTGGCTTCGCCCTGGGACATCGTCAGGAATCGTCCGGCGTGACGGGCATTGGGCCGATCGACCGACCGGCCGGCTCGTCCGCCCTGCGCAGGATGGGCGCGCGACTCTATCGCTGAACGCGGCAACGCCCGTCGCAACGAGGCGATCGGACGGGTCTGCGAGACCTGCGATGCCGCGCGAAGATCTTCGCAGCGCCGGCGTCCGACTGTTATCCGAGACAGGTCTCGAAAGGACAGGGGCCCGAGTAAGGCGATCTTCGCATGCGACAGCGAAGATCCCGGCCGTGCGAGCCGACCCTGACCGCCAATGGTCGGAACGCCAATCCATCGCGGGGATGCTGCCGGTGCGACGCACGTCCTGCTCGGTGCCAGCATCCGCGGGGGGCGTCCGTCGAATGCCTTCCCCGGTTCTGCGAAAGCTCCGACGCGTTTTTCGGTTCCTGTTGCTGGATTGTTGCTGCGAATCGTCCACGATTCGTGTCGAATTCCTCCGTTGAGGTCGACGCCCGATCAACCGTTAGGTCTCACCGCGCCCGCCCGGCTCCGGCCGCGGCGGGTTTTGATTGGCAAGTTCCGATTCGCAAGTTCCGATCGACAGGTTCCGATGGGAACGACGAAGACGGACCGACTGTTGCCCTGGTAATCTCGCCATCAGGACACCCCATGATCAGAACTGCCGCCCTCGCCCTCAGCGCTTCCCTCTTCAGCCTGTCCGCCCTGGCCCAGCCCGCCACGGCCCCTGGCGCCGCCCCCGGCCAGCCGCGCGGCACCGTGATCCAGGGTCAGCCGAACACCACGGGCAACGACCCGAGCGTGTCCGTCTCCCGGGGTGCGACCGGTGCCGAGACGGCGACGACGGACTCGGCCGCGGGTGGAAATGCAGGCAAGCCCGAGCAGGCCGTCCCCAACAGCAGCGCCGGCGGCCGCTGACGCCTGACGGCCTTCGACGAGGTCTGTTCTTGACAAGTCCCGACCGACCCGCCCGGCTCCGGCCGCGGCGGGTTCTTCATGCCCGGTGGTCAAGCCACCGGGGGCCGCCTCAGCCGACGTCGACGTCGATGTCGAACGCCATGCCGCGGCCCGGCCCCTGGTCGGCATAGTCGACGAGGGCATAGCCGCGCTCGCGCAAGGCGGCCTCGAGACCGTCCCGGTGCTTTCGGAACGTCTGCCCGATCGCCAGAGGCGTCAGGCGCGGATGGCTCTGTCGAAGCTGGTCGACGCCGATGCTCAAGGGCGCGCCCTCGCGGTCGGCGATGCGGATGAGGGCGGATGCCAGATCCGCGGCCTTGGTCTCGGCCGCCGATTTCGCCTTGAATGCCATGATCGGATCCTCTTCTCGTATCATCCGTGATGAGGACCGGCCCGTGTGGATCCCGCCTCGTGCCGGCCACCCCATCGCCCCCGGTGATCGAGTGGGCGGTCCGCGCCCTGCCGGGTTCGCCGGGCAAACGGAACGCGCCGAGCGTCCGCGCCCTCCGGCCCTTTCACCCGGCGTGGGAGAGGGGCCGAGCGCCCGTGCACGGATCGATGCCGGGCCGGTGGCCGCCCCAACAGATGTTCTTCCTTCGTTCTAGCAGATGCCAGGGCGGGATGCACGGGAGAACCGGCAGTCCCTCCAGACCCGAGGCGCGCCGGTCGGGCCGGCCTTCACGGCAACCAGGAGCTCGACGATGATCGAGGAACGGGAAGGGCGGGGTCCTCTACAACTAGGCTATAGCATCCCAATCACAAAGTCGTGTCTGAGTCTGCCGCCTTCAATCCGCGATAAAAGCCGCGGACGACCATGATAACATCAAGCAAGAGTAACGCGGCGTTCACTGAAGCTTTTGACAAAGACATAAGGTCTCCCGTGCTAAATGCATCCCATGATGCTCACCCTCGCAACGCTTCTGGAAAGCCAGGCCGTCATCTCCGTCCTGGCTGCAGCGACGATCTGCACCTTGAGTGCCTGGCTGACGGTGCACCTGCTCCGGAAGGCCGAGGCCGCGCCGGCAACCCGACGCGGACGATGGCTGGTGGGCACGGCCCTCGCCGCCGGGCTCGGAGTCTGGACCACGCACTTCCTGGGCATGCTCGGATATCGGACCGACGTCATCCTGGGCTTCCATTCCGGGACCACGATCGCGTCCGCCCTGATCGCCGTGGTGGCGGTGGGCGTGCCCTTCGCGCTCTCGGCTCTGCCGAAGGGTCGCCCGGCCCGGGGCCTCCTGGGTGCCGTGGCGGGGCTCGGCATCGGCGCGATGCACATCACCGGCATGTCCGCCCTCGAAGGCTGCACCCAAAGCCAGTCGGACACGGCCAACGCCCTGGCCTACCTGCTGGGGGCGGGGGTGATGGCGGGGGCGCGCCTCCTCCCCGAGCGCCGGCCCTTCGATGCGATCGCCTGCGCGCTCATCGTCCTGGCGGTGTGTGGAACACACTTCACCTCCCTGGCCGGGACGGTGCTGGAGGGGCAACCCACCGCGACGCTCGGCCCGAACGTCCAGGTGGCGCTGAGCATCCTGACCGCCGCCGGTGCGGCGATCCTCATCACGGGTGCCTTCGTCGCCCTGGCGGCGACCCGGCGCTTCGAGGCCCAGGAACAGGCCCACCTGAACGTCCTGGCGACGGCGCTCCAGAACATGTCCAACGGCATCCTGAAGATCTCGTCCCAGGGATCCATCGAACTCTACAATCAGCGCCTCCTCGGCATGCTCGATCTGGCTCCGGACGCCGTCCGGGTCGGGATGCACCTCGAGGACTTTCTCAAGGCCACGGGTGATTCCAACGGATGGGATGCCGAGCGCACCGCCCGTGTGGCGGGCAACCATTGGCTCTGGATGGGCAAGGACGAGGAGACCCGGATCGAGCACCTCTTCGACGACGGCCGGATCCTGTCGATCGCCTGCCAGCCCGTCGCCGACGGCGCCGTCCTGACCTACGACGACGTGACCCGGGACCGGCGCGCCCAGGCGGAGATCTCGCAACTGGCCTATCACGACCCCCTGACGGGTCTGTGCAACCGGCGCGCGCTCAACGAGCGGATGCTCGCCGTGCATCAGACGGGGGCTCGATCCACCCTGCTCCTGCTCGATCTCGATCGGTTCAAATTCGTCAACGACACCTTCGGCCATGCGGTCGGTGACCAGTTGCTCGTCGCGGTGGCGGGCCGGCTGCGCGCGCTCATCGGCGAGGCGGACTTCATCGCCCGGCACGGCGGCGACGAACTCGCGATCCTCACGGCGGGCGATACGGCCTCGGCCAAGGCCCTGGCAGACCGGATCGTGGCGGAGATCGAGAAGCCCTACATCCTCGCGAGCATGACCGTGGTCGTCGGCTGCAGCATCGGCGTGTGCGGCCTCGACGACAGCACCAGTCCCAGCGACCTGATGCAGCGGGCCGATATCGCCCTGTACGAAGCCAAGCGCCGGGGCCGCGGGGTGGCGGTCGGCTACCAGCCCGGCATGATCGAGGCGATCGCCGCCCGCGGCCATCTCGAGAACGATCTGCGCGGGGCGCTCGCCCTGCGGCAGTTCTATCTCGTCTATCAGCCGATCCTGTCGCTCACGACCGACCGGATCGTCTCCTGTGAAGCCCTGATCCGCTGGAACCATCCGCATCGCGGACTGGTCTCGCCGGATGAGTTCATCCCCCTCGCCGAGGAGACCGGGCTGATCGTTCCGATCGGACAATGGGTGCTGGAACAGGCCTGCCGGGAGGCTGCGAACTGGCCGGACGCGCAGCATCTGGCCGTCAACGTGTCCGCGGTCCAGCTCCGTTCGCCCCTCCTGCTGACGCATGTCGCCGAAGCCCTGGCCGCGAGCGGCCTGCCTGCGAGCCGGCTCGAACTCGAACTCACGGAGACGGCGCTTGTCGAGGACGGGCGGCAGATCGCCCATACCCTGGACGCTCTGCGGCGGGTCGGCGTCAAGATCGCGATGGACGATTTCGGGACGGGCTACTCCTCCCTTGCCCACCTGCGCGATCTTCCCCTCGACCGGATCAAGATCGATCGCAGCTTCGTCGCCGCGGCGCTGGACGACCGGCAATCCCTGGCGGTCATCAAAGCGGTGACGCAGATGGGCCGCGACATGAACATCCCGACCCTGGCGGAGGGCGTGGAGAGCCGCGAGCAACTCGATCTCCTCCGGGCGATCGGCTGCGACGCGGTCCAGGGCTACCTGATCGGCCGGCCCTCCCGTCGCCAGACGGTCGCCTACCCGGAGGGCGGCGCCCGCGCGGCGTAGGCGCCGGACCGCCCCGCAGCCCGCCTCGGCCGGCCGCCGGCGGATGGGGTGCAACCGCCCAGGGGCTGAACCCCCAGGCGTCCGGTTGTGTGAATGTTAACCCAAGGCGGGTGATCGATCAGGATGCGGCGCGTTCGGGACCTATCGGGATCCTTACGCGCCCAGGGGCGTCTTCCGCCCGGTCCAGGTAGAGCGATGCAGAACGATCCACGGCTGTTCAGCCTGCCCCGCTGGCGCGTGACACGGTGGCTGACCGATGCAGGCCACGAGGTCCCCGACGAGATCCGCAAGGCCCTGGTCGCGAGCCTGTTCGGGACGCTGCCGATCTTCGCCGGGGGCGTCCTGAACACTCTGGCGGTCTCGGCGCTCGTGGCCTCGCGGATTCCGCAGAGGCCGTTCCTGCTCTGGTGTGTGCTGGAGTGCGGCATCTGCCTCACCCGCCTCTTGGTGCTCGTCATCGCGCAGCGGGCCGCCGCTGCGCGCCGCAAGACGCCGACCGACCTCTATATCCTGCTCGGCCTCGCCTGGGCCGCCAGCGTCGGCTACGGGACCTTCATCAGCCTGACCAGCGGGGACTGGGTCGTGGCGACCCTGGCCTGCCTCTCCGCGGCGGCGATGGTCGGGGGCATCTCGTTCCGCAACTTCGGCGCGCCGCGGCTCGCCGGGGCGATGATCGTTCTGACGCTCGGCTCCTGCTGCCTCGCCGCGCCCTTCACCGGGGAGCCGCTCCTCCTCATCACGTTCCTGCAGATCCCGTTCTACCTTGCCAGCATGAGCGCGGCCGGGTTTCGCCTGAACCGGATGCTGGTGGCCACCATGCAGGCCGAGCGCGACCATGCGTTCCGGGCCCGGCACGACAGCCTGACCGGCCTTCTGAACCGGGCCGGGCTGGCGGACGCGATCGCAGCGCGGCGCGATGGTCTCACGGCCCTGCTGTATCTCGACCTCGATGGCTTCAAGGCCATTAACGATACGCATGGCCACGCCGCGGGCGATCAGCTGCTCCAGGCCGTCGCGGAGCGCCTGCGGTCCAGCGCGCGACCGCAGGATATGGTCGCGCGCATCGGCGGCGACGAGTTCGTCGTCCTCACCGATGTCCCGGCGCCCGCCGCGCTGATCGCGTTCAGCGACCGGATCGTGGCGCAGATCTCCGTTCCCTTCCCCCTGGATCGCGCGCGGACGGTGCAGGTCGGGGTCAGCATCGGGATCGCGCTGGCGCCTGAGCACGGCACCGACCTGGCGGGCCTGCTCTGCGCGGCCGACGAGGCGCTCTATGCCGCCAAGGCCCTGGGCAAGAGCCGCAGCGCCCTCGCGCCGCAACGCGCGGCGGCCTGACCCGACGGCGGGCGAACGGCCGGGGCGGGCCGACCGCATGGCCGGGTGACGATCGTCGAGGACCGAGTGGCAAGGACCCTATGACGAAGACCCGGTGAGCCCGGCGCCGGAGCGGACGGCGCGCATCCGTGCCGGTCGCCGCGCGCCTGGCGCAGCATCGTGCGGTGAGCCGGGCGGCACGGCCCCGGTTCCGCAATGGCGGAACCCGGGAGCGCGAACGAACCATGGGAGCGATCGCGGTAAGGCGAGCGACCCGCGCGGCGTCCACCGATTCCAACCCCCTCGCCGGACTTTCCGCAAGCTTCTCGCCCCTCACGGCCCCAGGGCTCACGACCGAGGCTGATGCCCCCCAGAACGCGTACGGGGCGGCGGTGACGGGCACCCGTCCGGCCCGCTCCGTCGGCACGCCTCGCGCTTGCTGCCAGGATATCAGAGGCTTGCGTTTCGGCAGGATGGTCGTTGATCCGGGCGCGGATCAGGGAAGTCCGTTGGCTGTGGCATCCCTCCGATGGTGCCCGTCTTCGAAGCCCCAAAGGGGTCTATCGTTTCCGACCCTCAGATCAGGTCCGAGAATACACGATCTGACCAACCCTTGAGATTGGCCCGGCCCGATGGCGTGGGAAGCCGTTCGCCGCGCGGCGGCTTCGGGCCTCTTGGCCCGGGCGTCGTCTTTGTCTGACGGCTTGGTTTTTGTGGGCCACCGATGGCGTCCCGCTCGAACAGGAGACACGCTCCCTGTTCATCCGATATCCAGCCTCGGTCAGCCCATCCGATGAAGCGCCCGTCATAGGCATAAACTTTGTCATCATGGATGAAGGCCACAGCCTTGCCGCTCCAGAGATAGAGCGAGTGTCCATCGTGGCAGAAGACGGCCTCTCGCCCGGCCTGGTCAAAGAACTCGATCATGGCCGGTGCCGCCCCTCAAGTTGCTGCGTCAGGTCCGACGCGTCATGCCGAGATTCACAGACCTAATCCCGGTCCCGGCTTTCCGGCGTGTCGATGCCATCAGTGACGCGTGCGATGTCGGCCACGGCATCATCGAACTGGGCCGGCGCACACTCATATCACGTATTCCAGCTCGTGCCCGATCAGTCTGCGCATGGTTTTTCAAGATCAAAGCCTGCGCTGAGACATGATTTGATCCCGGGTGACGAATGAGGGCTTCGCTATTCCGAAACGCGATTGCGGGAATATTTCCTTGATGCCGGTGTGCATCACGGACGCGAAGAGCGGGCACCGATGCCCTCTCCCGCGGCCATCGCCTGTGGGGATGCATCGTCTGGTCTCGACCCCACCGAGGTATGACGGGCGATCCGCTTCCGTAGCACTTAAGGCAGCGGCCTGCCGTTCCGCTCGATCCGCTTCAAGAGCTGGATTGCTCGACCAAGCGCGAGCATCACAAATCCGCCGATCGTCCCTCCCAGGGCTGGGCCGAGGTAGGCGCCCCCTTCAGATGCCGGTGCTCCCGAAGAGGCGAGCAGGAAGAAGATGCCGAACGCGATGTGCAGCGCTCCGGCGATGTAGAGCGTGAGTTTCACGGGGTACCCTTCAAAATCTTTCGCGGACATGGTGTCCGCACCTACGCCTGCGCGAGCCGTCGTGTGTGCGCTAGTGCTCCGCCTGGTACGCTATCCCATTGCCGGCCACGATATCCGAGCGTCGGCGACGGAGAGAGACGCGCGCTCCCGCCTTGCGACAGCTGGGGGAGGCGCATGCCTCGCTATCACTTCAACGTCTATGACGGCATCGTCCTTCTCGACAAAAAGGGTGTCGAGTTGCCGGACGCTATGTTCGCACGACGAGAGGCTATCCGGTATGCGGGCGTCCTTCTGGAGGAAGGCGCAAGACTCAAAAGCCTTGGTCGGGAATGGCGGATGGAAGTTACCGACGGAACGGAGCTGATCCTATTCCGGCTGGATTTCTTTGTGACGCCCTCTCCAGCCGCAAGTCCGTTTGGAACAAGTCCGTTGAAAGCGCTTGGTCAATAACCCTGGTCCTGGATGCCTTCGGGTTGGCTATCCGTTCCAGCGGTTGATGAAAGTCCGCTTTAGGCTCGATTTTATCGCCTTTGCTTGCGGGTTCGTGATGCTGTCTGGTTGATCGTAACATGCCGACTCCACGAACCAAGATCGGAGCGTGGAAAGTGCGCATGGCTCAAGCCCGACGGCCCTGATGGAGCTCGAGCTCCGCGAGATCGGGATAGGGGCGCAGAGGATGTGCGATCACTGCACCGATCCACCCTCAGGCGCCTGCAGCATACGCAGCGCTTCGCCGAGAATTTCATACAGGTCGGACACGCCCTGGTGGCCCATCGGGATGCCCACCCTCTGATCCTCTACGGTGGTGAGGATGACGATTGCCATGCGCTCTCCCATCATCAGGTCCGGCTTCGGCATCATCAAAGGGAGGAGTACGTCGCCCTCGGAGGCGTCCGATCGCGCCTCTTTCGCCACCGAGGGTCGAAACGGCTTCTGCTCGCTCATAACCATCTCCGCAGCTGAATTTGAGAGGCGCCGATGGCTGAGCGCGCTTCCCCAGTCGGTCTATTCAGAGTGGGGGCCGGTCACTGCATGACCTCTGAGTCTGGCTTCAAGCCGCGCAGTGCCTCACCGATGACCTGGTAGAGGGTCGACAGCGCCTCGTGTCCCAGAGGTATGCCGAAACGATCTCCATCGACTGTCTTCAGGATGAGGATTCCGACGTCCTCGCCCATCAAGATGCCGGCCTTGGCTTCGCAGAGGGGGAACATGAACGGGCCTTCGCCGTCGAACTCGACCTGCTCGGCCGCCTCCAGCGCGAAGAACTGATCCTGTTCGGAGCGGTTCTCGTCGGCCATTGATGATCTCCTGCTCCGTCATCGTGCGGAGACGTTCGATGCCCTCGCAGGGCACGCCCATCATGTATCATGGTTTCCTATGCGCAGGGACGTGAGGCAGCATGCGGGTCGCCAGGACCGCACCCAAACGAGGCTCTGCTCGGCTGTATGCCCGTGATGCTCGCAGGCATTGCGTGGGCTTACGCTATATCGGAGCGTGTTTTCTCGCGTAGGCGCCGTACGCTCCCGATTCGGGGTCGACGTTAAGCTTCTAAGGAGACGGGTTGCGCCGCGTCTCCACTTTGAGGGATGGTGAGCCGAGCCCACCTTGAGAGGGTCTTTCTAGGAAGCGGCTGCAGATGTCGTGCTCAAACCTGAAGAGCATGGCGATCGAAGAGCCTTAAACCATTCGTTCGCTCATCAGCATCCCGGCATCATCGAAGATGCCCTCCCACACCGAGGCTGCGACGCGAAGCGTGACCCGCCAAGTGCCGACGTGCTCCTCGATGCCTTTCTCGATGCGGCTGGTCACTTGCCCGAGCCGCATCTTCTGGCGCATCAAACGGGGATTGATTATAAGCCGGGAATGCAGCTGGTTCGGATCCAGCATCCAGTCGCCGCTATCGTTTCGCTCCAGACGCATAACAAGCCTTTGATCAGCTTGGCGGCAAATGCGGAGCTGAACGCGAAGATAGCACGGATTCCCGACTCGAGGTGCGTGCCGATTATGAACGTCGACGCGCCTGAACGAAGTGCAAGCGTTTAGACGCCGGCTTCCATTGATCCGCGAGCTCGCGGACGTGCAGCCGGCCCAGATGATTTCTTTAGAAGTCCAATCCATCACGAGCGGGCGCGTTGACGCCCCGTGACAGACCGCATCGCATATCAGGACGGCGAGAACGAACCCGGCTCACGGACGGAGCCGGGAGATGGGGACGCCGCGCAGGCCCAGGCCCGGGAAGGCCTTGTCCGACACGAGGCCATGTCGGTGCGGGCCGTAGACAGCGAAGACCGCGCAGTCTGGGCTACGCATGCCGGCCGTGCAAAGAGCGGCGCCCCTCGATCACAAGGGGCGCCGGGACTGTTTAGTAATAGCTGCGCCGGCCGTAACCCCGATCGTGACCGTAGCCGTGACCGCGTCCTCGACCGAAGCCGAACTCTCGACCACCGAAGCGATGTCCGAAATGGCGACCACCGCCGTAGCCATGGCGACCGTATCCATCACCATAACCGCGGCGACCGTATCCGCGGCCGCCATAGCCTCCGTAGCCGTACTGGACGGTCTCTACCGCGGCCGCAGGCTCAGTCATCGCCGCGACACCGAGCGGTGCTGCCGAGGACGGTGTCGCTGCCAGAAACAAACTGGCAGCCATCAGGCCAGCACCGAGCGTGAGCGTCTTGAGCATTGGGTATCTCCCTGCGGACCTACCCGTTCAGATAGGCTGCACGTCCCTCGTAGCAGGCCCAATCTGAACGGCGTCCACGCTCTCTCGCCGCCGCTTTACTCGATGGAGACGGCCCCAATACCCGTCAGGAACCCCTGGGGCCAAAACGTATTCGGGTGGTCGGGCTCCGAGGGGTTCCTGATGTTTGGTCCGAGCACAGAGTGGCCGGGTGCTTCGAGGTTGGTTTGGCCGGTGCGTGACGCTGGTGTCGGCAGTTCGCCCGCAAGGGGGACGTCGCCATCAAACCGATGGTGCCTGGCACTCTCAGCCGACCCGGCCCAAAGCCAGCCGGTCGAGTCCATGTGACTGTCCGGCTTTGATCCCCCGAAAAGACCAGTTGAACGACCGGGATGCGCGCGACGCTGCCACGAAACGCTCTTGCAGAACCGGAGCTTGAAAGCCGGTCGGTGCGGATCGCGCCGAGCGCCGCTTTGTAACCCCAAGGTCACCACGGCTCTCGGAAGCCGATGTCTGTCAGTCCGAAAATTTCATGATCGAGGCCCGCGCGGAGCGAGAACGTATGGTGCCGGTTGCGGGACTTGAACTCGCGACCTACCGCTTACAAGGCGGTTGCTCTACCAGCTGAGCTAAACCGGCGTGCGTTCTTGCGCTACCAGTGCCGTTGGCCCGGCGCAAGCCCGAGTGGGGGGGACGGTGCCGGATCGGCGGATGTCAGGCGGCGCGATCGTCGAGGCGGCGGGTATCGGCGAAGATGCGGCCGTCCGGGAAACGGTAGCGGATGGTCTCCGTCAGGCGCCCCTGCGCGCGGATGTCGATGGCCTCCGGGCGGGTGAGACGGTCCTGCGCCGCCATGGCTTCGATGGCCGTCATCGGGACGTCGCGGCCGCCGCCGAGCTGGCGCCACCACTGGACCGCCTTCTCGCGCGGGTAACCGACCTGCGCGAGGCCGACCACGATCCGGTGGTGCCGGCCATCGCGGAGGTGAAACGTGATCGCGAGGTCTTCCGCCGAACCGGAACGGGCGCGGGTGGCGAAGGTCCAGCCGGCGACGCCCTGCCAAGCCGATCCTGCGCGGACGGGCATCGGCCGGGAGAGGATCGGATGGGCGTCGTCGGCGGAGGCCTCGTGGCCCGGGTCGTCCCGCTCCGCCTCGGGCTCGACCCAGCAGGCTTCACAGGTGCTGGCGTTGAGCGCGATCAGCGCGCCGCAGCCGGGGCAGGGCTTCGCCCGGATCTCGCCCTCGCGTCCCCGGATCGCGGCGGCGCTGCGCGCGGTGACGATGTCGACCGGACCGTGCATGCGGACGAGGCCGGCATAGTCGAGGATGAGGGCGTCCGCCTTGTCCGGGGCCCGGCGCAGGGCACGACCGACCTGCTGCACGTAGAGCCCGGTGCTCTGGGTCGGGCGCAGCAGGGCGACGAGGTCGACCTGGGGCACGTTGAAGCCGGTGGCGAGGACGCCGACCGAGGTCAGGCAGCGGATCCGGCCCTCGCGGAACGCCCGGACGATGCGGTCCCGCGCCCGCCTGGGCGTCTCGCCCGAGAGGGTCTCGCAGCTGTGGCCCTCGGCCCGGATCGCGTCGCGCACCGCCGTGGCGTGGGCGACGCCGGCGCAGAAGGCGAGCCAGGCCCGGCGGCCCTGCCCGTAGCCGACCATCTCCTCCACCGCCGCGCGGGTGATCCAATCCTGGTTGACGGCGGCCTCGAGGGCGCTCGGGATGTAGTCGCCCCCGCGCCGCGGCACCCCCGTGACGTCGAGGGTCGTGGCGGTGGCCTTGGAGATGAGCGGCGCGAGGTAGCCCTGGTGGATCAGGTCGCCGACATTGGCCTCGTAGACGATGGCTTCGAACAACCGGCCGGGGCCCGCGTCGAGGCGCCCGCTGTCGAGGCGGTAGGGCGTGGCCGTCAGGCCGACGACGCGCAGGTCGCGGCGCTCGGCGCGCAGGGCGGCCAGGAAGCGGCCGTAGCGGGTCTCGGCGTCGCGGGGGATGAGATGGGCTTCGTCTACGACCACGAGGTCGAACGCGTCGAGGTCGCGGGTCCGGTTCCAGATCGACTGGATGCCGCAGAACAGCACCTGTGCGCCGGCCTCGCGGCGACCGAGGCCGGCGGAATAGATACCCGCCGGTGCCTCCGGCCAGAGCGCCAGGAGTTCGCGGTGGTTCTGGGCGATGAGTTCGCGGCTGTGGGTGACGACGACGATGCGATGGCGGGGATCGCGATCGAGCATCTCTCGCACCAGGGCGGCGATCACCAGCGACTTGCCGGCACCGGTCGGCAGGACGATGAGGCCCGGGCCCTCCTGTCGTGCCCAGGAGGCATAGAGGGCGTCGAGGCTGGCGCGCTGATAGGGGCGGAGATCCATCGGCGGCGTTTCTAGCGCCTGCCGCCTCCGGCGTCCGTGGCCAATCTGCCGCGCGTCCGCGCCGTCGCCGTCCGACGCCCCACGGCCCCGGCACGCCAGGGGCCGTCCATCGGGCCGGTGGGCCGTTCCGGTCCAGACCGCAGAAGTCTCCGACGGTCGGATCGGCACGTGTCGGGGCTGTCGCTCTGCCCTGCACGAGTGCGGCGGCCTTCGTGTCTCCGGAGCGGCCCTTAGCGTCGGACACGGCCTGCGCCAAGCCCTTCCGGAACCCGTGCTCCCGAAGTCCGATCGCCCATCAGGCCAGGCGGGTCCGGCCAAGACGGCCCGCCGGACCCGCCTCGTCGAGCGGAGGCCGGACTCAGGCCGCCGCCAGGGCTGCCGCCATCTTCTGCGCGAAGGCGACGGGATCCCGCGGCGTGTCGCCGTCCTGCACCCGGGCGAGGTCGAGGAGGGTCCCGGCCGCGTCGGTGATCGCCTCTTGCGCCTCGACCTTGGCGCTGAGTGCGCGGATCAGGGGATGGCGCGGATTGATCTCCAGGACCGGCATACCGCCGCCGCCCCGGCCGGCCCGGCGCAGGAGCCGCTGCATCTGCAGGTCCGGGCCATGGCCGGAGGCGGAGAGCACCACGGCGCTCTCGACGAGGCGGTCGGTGGCGCGGACGTCGGAGACGTCGGGGCCGAGCGCGTCCTTGAGCGCCGCGACCAGGGCCTCGACGGAGGCCGGGGCTTCTTCGCCCTCGGGCGTTTCGCCCGCGAACTTCGAGAGGTCGACGGCCCCTTGCGTAACCGAGCGCAGGGGCTTGTCGTCGAAGCGGGCCAGGGCCTCGGGCCAGAAGGCGTCGACGTGGTCGGAGAGCAGCAGCACCTCGATGCCGCGGGCGCGGAAACCCTCGAGCTGGGGCGAGCGCTTCAGGGCGTCGGCATCATCGGCGACGAGATAGTAGATCGCCTCCTGACCGTCCTTCATCCGCGAAACGTACTCGGGCAGGGAGGTCCAACCCTCGACGGCGGAGGAGTGGAAGCGCAAGAGCGGCGCGATCTCGGGCCGCCGCTCGTGATCCTCGTAGATGCCCTCCTTGAGGACGGGTCCGAAATTCTCCCAGAACGGGCGGTAGCCCTCGGCGTCCTTGGCCCGGGTGGTGAGCTCGGAGAGGACGCGGCCGGTGACAGCGCGGCGGATCTTGGTGAGCACCGGGGTCGCCTGCAGCATTTCGCGGGAGACGTTGAGGGGCAGGTCCTCGGTGTCGACCACGCCCTGCACGAAGCGCAGCCAGGAGGGGAGGAGCTCCGCCTCGTCGGTGATGAACATGCGACGGACGTGCAGGCGCACCTTGCTGGCGCGCTCGCCCTCCACCGCCTGGAACGGCTTCATGCCGGGCACGAACAGCAGCGCGGAGAATTCCAGCGCCCCTTCGGCGCGCCAGTGCAGGGTCGCCCAGGGCTCGTCGAAGTTCATGCCGACATGGCGGTAGAACTCGGTGTACTGCTCCGGCGTCACCTCGGACTTCGCCTTACGCCACAGGGCCGTGCCCTGGTTGGCGTTCTCCTCCTTGCCGTCCTCGCCGCGGATCGCGATCGGCACGGTGATGTGGTCGGCCCATTTGCGCACGACGTGGTCGAGCCGGTAGCTCTCCAGGTACTCGTCGGCATCCTCCTTGAGGTGCAGGACGATGTCGGTGCCGGGCTCCGCCCGGGTGGCGGGCTCCAGGGTGTAGCTGCCCTGGCCCTCGGACGCCCAGGTCCAGGTCTCCTCGGAGCCGGCCCGGCGCGAGGTGACGGTGACCCGGTCGGCGACCATGAAGGCCGAGTAGAAGCCGACGCCGAACTGGCCGATGAGGCTCGGCTTGTCCTCGGGCCTGGCGTCGCTGAGGGTCTGGCTGAAGGCGCGGGTGCCCGAGCGGGCGATGGTGCCGAGGTTCTGGGCCAGCTCCGACTTTGTCATGCCGATGCCGGCATCGGTGATGGTCAGGGTGCGGGCCGCCTTGTCCGGCGCGATGCGGACCTTGGCGTCGGCGGGCAGCGCGGAGGCCTGATCGGTCAGCGCCTCGAAGCGGCGCCGGTCCATGGCGTCGGCGGCGTTGGCCACCAACTCGCGCAGGAAGATCTCCCGGTCGGAATAGAGGGCATGGACCACGAGGTCCAACAGACGCCCGACCTCGGCACCGAATTCGTGCCGTTCCACGGTGTCGCTCAAGGGACCGCCTCCTGATGTCGAAGAAAGGATGAAGCGAGCGCGATATGCCGTCGCGCCCCGGCGAATTCAATGGCGGCCAAGGTCCGGAAGGGTTTGGGCGGGGAGGGGATAGGTCGGACGCGGACCGGCATGCGCGGCGCGCAAACCCGATTTCCCGCTGCCGGCGCGCAACCTTCGCGGGTCTCGGGCGTAGCCGTGCCTTCACGACACATGACGTCCCTTCCCCTCACGACAGCGAGACGGCCCGAGATGGAACCGATGAAGCCGATGAAGCCCATGGAACCCATGAAGCCCATGGAGCCGATGAAGGGATCCGACCCGTGGTGGCCGCAGGAACTGGGGCAGCCCTCTACCAGCGGCGGCCAGAAGGACATGCGCTACGCGTTCTTTCCCGACAAGCACCGCCTGCTGATCGAGCGGGACGGCAAGCGGACGACCTATGACAGCGGCGATCACCGGATCAGCGGCGTCTCGCAGTCGAACGGACGCTCGCCGACCTTCACGAGCCAGAACGGCGACGTCGCCGTGGACGACCTCAAGGTCGTCGACTGATCCGAGACCGTCGCCAGGTCCCGGCCGGCAAGAGCGGGACCTGGCGGCCTTGCCGAGAAGGGCGCAGCTGTCAGGCCACCGCCCGGGCGGCGTCGCTGTTCCCGCGCGACCAGCGTTCGATCGCCTTGGGGACTTCGGAGGCCGGACTCGGCTTGGCGAAGAAGTAGCCCTGGCCCTCGTCGCAGCCCTCGCTGCGCAGGCGATCGAACTGCGCCTCCGTCTCGATCCCCTCGGCGGTGGTGCGCATCCCAAGGCTGAGACCGAGGCCGATCACGGCCCGGACGATGAGGCCGGAATCGGTCTTGTTGGTGATGTCGCGGACGAAGGACTGGTCGATCTTGATCTTGTCGAAAGGGAAACTTCGCAGGTAGCTCAAGGACGAGTAGCCGGTGCCGAAATCGTCCATGGCGATCCGCACGCCCAGGCGGCGCAGGGCATAGAGGGTCGCCAGGGTCGCGAGGTTGTCCTTGAGGAGCACCGATTCGGTGATCTCGAGCTCGAGCCGTCCCGGTGGCAGGCGGCTCTGGATCAGGGCTTGGCGGACGGCCTCGACGATGATTTCGTCGCGGAACTGCACCGCCGAGACATTGACCGCGACCTTGAGTCCATCGGGCCAGCGCATCGCCTCGGTGCAGGCGGTGGTGAGGCACCAGGCGCCCAGCGGCACGATGAGACCGATCTCCTCGGCGACCGCGATGAAGTCGCCCGGCGGAACGAGGCCGCGCACGGGGTGGCGCCAGCGCACCAGGGCCTCGAAGCCGCCGATGCGCCGGGCGCGGAAGTCGTAGATCGGCTGGTAGTGCAGCTCGAACTCCTCGCGCGCCAGGGCCTCGCGCAGGTCGAGTTCGAGGGCCCGGCGGGCCTGGAGGCTGACATCCATCTCCGCCTCGAAGAAGCGCCAGGTCCCGCGCCCATCCGCCTTGGCGCGGTAGAGCGCGACGTCGGCATTCTTGAGGAGCTTGTCGCAGGTGGTGCCGTCGCCGGGCGCGAAGCAGATGCCGATGCTGACGCCGACGCTCGCACGGTGGCCGTCGAGGTCGTAGGGCGCGCTGACCACCTCGACGATCCGCCGGGCGAGCACGGCGGCGTCCCGGGGCTGCTCGGCCTGTGACAGGATGATCGCGAACTCGTCGCCCCCGAGGCGGGCCACGGTGTCGACCTCGCGCACGCAGGCACGCAGGCGGTCGGCGACCGCCCGCAGCAAGGCATCGCCCACGGGGTGGCCAAGCGTGTCGTTGACCTCCTTGAAGCGGTCGAGGTCGAGGCAGAGCACCGCGAACGGGCTGCCGCGTCCGAGGTGGGCGACCGCTTCCTCGATCCGCTCGCCGAACATCGCCCGGTTCGGCAGGCCCGTGAGCACGTCGTGCCGGGCCATGAAGGCGATGCGCGCATCCGCTTCGCGGCGCTCGGTGACGTCCTCGTAGGTCGCCACGAGGCCGCCCCCGCGCACCGCCTTGTGCGAGACCGCGACCACGCGCCCGTCGCCGAGGTGGAGGAAGTCGGAATCGACTGCGCCGCCGCTGGCGGTCTCGGCCTGGGCCAGGGCGAAGGCATCGGGCTCGGGCTGCGGGTAGTCCCCGCGCGCGGCGCTGAGCCCCGCGACGTCGCGATAGGGCAGACCGAGGGGAAGCTGCCCGGGCTCGAGGCTGAAGATCTCGCAGTAGCGCCGGTTCACGACGGTGAGGCGGCCGTCGGCGTCGAAGAGGCAGAGGCCCTGGGACATGTTGTCGAGGGCGGTGTCGAGGCGCAGGTTGGTGGCCTGGAGGATGGCTTCCTGCTCCTTCAGGAGCGTGATGTCGCTGCAGACCGCGATGAAGCCGCCCGTGCGCGTGGCGCTCCGGCTGATCCGAAGCCAACGGCCATCGCCGAGGCGCAGCTCGCTGCGCTCGTCGATCGTGGCAAGGAGCGCCTGGGCGAGGCTGCCCAGACCGGCCTCACCCGCCGCGAGGGCGGCGATCGTGCGGCCCGCGGGCCGGGTCCCGGCGGCGAAGCCGAGGTAGTCCTCCGCCTGGCTGTTGGTGAGGCTGATCCGCCCGGCCTCGTCGACGACCACGATCCCCTCCCGGGAGGTCTCCAGGGCATCGGCGAGGCGGTCCTCGGCGGAAATCCGCTGTGCGACCTCCTTCTCCATCGCACGGCGGATGTTGTCGCGCATGGTGCCCATGGCCGACAGAAGCGTGCCGACCTCATCGGCCCCTCCGGCCGGCATCGTGCCGCTGAGGTCGCCGCCCGCGATGCGGGTGGCGACCTGCGAAGCATCGGCGAGCGGCCCCATGATGCGGCGCGCCAGGCAGAAGGCGACGGTCCCGGAAAGCAGCACGGCGATCAGGGTGCCCAGGAGGTTGAGCCGGGTCTCACGGGCCACGATGGCCCGGGCCTGCTGCCGATAGATGAAGCCGTCGCCGGCCGTATAGTTGATGAACAGGTCGAAGTTTTCCTCCGCCACCGCCGCGTGGCGGTCGAGCTCCGCATAGGCAGCCTCGCTCCGGCCGAAATCGGTGATCCTGGCGCGGGCCTCCGTCCACGCGGACACCGCGCGCTCGGCCGCCTGCGCCGCGCGGGTCGCACGCTCGGATTGGGCGCGCTCCACGGCGATCTCGAGGTCCTCGGCGAGGAGGCGCTGCAGGCTGGCGAAGCGCTCGTCGAGGCGGGTGCGGGCCGCCGGATCGGTGACCATCCAGCGCCGCGCCTCGGCCGTGCGCATCCCGGCGAAGTCGGTGGCGGCGGCCCGGGCATAATTGATGGACATCAGCGACCGGTCGAAGGTCTGGCTGACCAGTTCGTCGGCGCGGCGGATGCTCGACGCCGCCGACAACCCGAGCGCCCCCGTGATGGCGCTCATCACGAGGAACGCGATCACGATCCGTCCCCGGATCGTGCCGAGCATCGCGGCGACGGCCTCCGCGAGCCGCCGGCCGGGACGCGCCCGCGATGTCATCGGGTCTGCGGGCGATGTCATCCAGCCTTGTCCCGTCCCATCATCGCAGCAGGATGACCGAAAGACGTTAAGGCGACCTTGAGATCGGGCCGGCAGTTTATCCCCTTAACCGGACTTTCACTCAGGCGTTTTATGGTTGTGGAGGTCGAAAGGCTCTTGAGCATCGAGACTGCTCGTCGTGGTTCGGTCGCGGCTCGTTTCGATCCTGATCGTCGTTGAACGAACGGAAAACCGATGCGGCCCTCGACAATTGCTTGCCTGGCCTTCGGGCTTCTTGGTGCGATGAGTGGCGGGCTTGCGTGGGCCACCGTCGGTGCGCCCAGCCTGCACGTGTCCCAGAAGGGGCGCGCCTTTCAACCCAATGCCCTTATGGTTCCACGCGGTGCCAACGTGGAAATCGTCAACGACGACGGCGACCTGCTTCACCACGTCTACATCGATGCGCCGGACTTCACGTTCGATTCGGGAGACCTGAGGCCCGGGAGCCGGACCCAGGTCGTCTTCAACGTGGCTGGGACCTTCGCCGTCCTGTGCGGGATCCATCCGAAGATGAAGTTGACCGTACGGGTTGACGGCCGCTGACATCCGGGGCGATCGACCGTCTCCGAATCGAGCGCCGCCGGGGCTCCCGCCGGAGCCGCCCGCGGCGCGTCCCGTCGCGCCTGCACGGCGCGCGAGCGACCCTCAGAGCAGGGTCGACCCCTGCAGCACGGCGTGGGCGCCGTAGTAGAGGCCGAGAAAGGCCGCCAGCGCCGTACCATAGCCCACGGGCGTGAGGGCAAGGTTACGCAGGCGATAGGGCGATGCGGCGTTGTCGGCCGCGAGGGCCACCATCGCGACGATGATCGGCGCGTGGCCGATGGCGTCGACCTTGCCGAACTCGAAGATCGCCGAGATGAAGGTGGCGGCCAGCAGGATCGCGGCGACCCGGCGGACCAGCGGGGTGCAGACCAGCGCGAAGGCCAGGGCGAATTCCACCGCGCCGGCTGCCTTCATGAAGTATTCGCCCGTGAACCCGAGCGTCATCGCCGGATGCTCGATGAAGAGCGGGAACGACCATTGCGGATAGGCCCATTTCTCGACGGAGGCCCACATCAGGGTGATGGCGGCGGTGTAGCGCACGATGTCGAGGGGACGGAGGCCGCCGGGTAGGGAGCGGCCGAGGCCGGTCAGCGCGCAGTAAGCGGCGACTCCGAGGAAGATCGGGTAGTCCGCGAGGTGGAAGGCGCCGTACTGGACCAGGGCGGTCGTGAACAGGACCACGATGCCGAGGGCCGAGAACGGCATGGTCCGCCGCCACAGGAAGCCGGCCGCGATGGCGAGCTGGAACCACGGGAGCGCGCTGCTGGTCGTCTTCAGCTCGGGCGTCAGAATGACGCCGCCGAGGGTCCAGAGCGCGACGAAGAAGCCGCCCAGAACCGCACGGAACAGGAGCTCGGTGTTCTCGCGTGCCCAGGCCGTGGTCCGGTCGAGGGATCGCGTGAGTGCTGCCCCCAGCACCGTACCTTCGAGAAGACCGCCCACCATCAGGGCGAGCACGGAGAGGCCGACCAGCTTCTCGAAGTCCGAGCACAGGACCTCGCCGAGGTCACGAGGCGACCCGACCAGGTCGTAGGCGCAGAACCATTTCACGTGTGCCATCGCGGCGTCGGAGCCTGCGACCGTGAGGACAGCCGCCATCATCATGACTGCGGTGCGCGGCAGCCAACGTCTTCCGGGGTGCATGGTGGGAAGCCCTATTCACGACACCGGCGCGGGGGCCTGCCGGCGCGATGAAAACTACGCGCCTTCGCCGGTTTGCGGAAGGAACTTGTTAATAGACCTTTCCAAATGGTTAACCTGTTGCTTGCCGGCATCGGCCGTGATCCGCGTCCGACCGGTCGGATGCATGGGGATCCCGTAACGCTTCGATGACGATGCTGTCGGAAAGCCTGCGCCCGGACATGGTCCGCTAACCCTCGCGGGGCTAAGCCGGGGATCGCCCCCCTCGACCCTGAAGAGCCCGATGATCGCGACCTTGAGCCTGTCGAGCCTGATGGTGGGGACCGGCCTGTCCTACGCGGCGACGCGCGCGCCGAGCCGGGCCGACGCTCTCGAACGCTGGTCCGGGCGCCTTCTCCTCGGCGGGCTCGGCCTCCTCGGGGCCGCTCTCCCGCTCTTCCGCTGACGCGACCCGACAGCGTCCCTGACGAAGGGCGATCCCTCAGTTGAGGCGGGGCGGGACCGGGAGGCTGGCCGTGCCGTCGGCGCTCAGGGTCTTCAGGAACGCGATCAGGTCGCGCTTCTCGGCGTCGGTCAGCCCCAGCGGCTTGATCGCGGGCGATCGGCTGGGCCGGTCGATCCCGCCGCGATCGTAGAGATCGATGACGTCGCGCAGGGAGGTCAGCGAACCGTCGTGCATGTAGGGGCCGCGCTCGGTGACGTCGCGCAAGGTGGGGGTCTTGAACGCGTAGCGGAGCTGAACCGAATCCGGAAAGAACGCGGCCCGTCCCACATCCGTATCGGCGCCGACGCCGATGTCGTGGAAGGATCCGTCCGTGAAGGTCCAGCCCGAATGGCAGCCGGCGCATTGCGCCTTGCCGTTGAAGAGCGCGAACCCGGCCTTCGCACTCGGGCCGATGGCGCGGACGTCGCCCGCGACCCAGCGATCGAACGGCGCCTCGCCGGAGACGATGGAGCGCTGGAAGGTCGCCAGCGCCAGCTCGACGGTCCGCCGACTGATCGCCTCAGGCGAGCCGTCCGCTGCGGCGCGTTCGGGGAACGCCGCCGCGAAGGCGCGGACGTAGCCGGGGTCCGCTCTCAGCCGTGCGAGCAAGGTCGCCTCGGGCAGGTTCATCGCGCTGGCGCTGGTGATCGGCGTGAAGGCAACGTTCTCGAGGTCGCGGAATTTGCCGTCCCAACCGAGGATCGGGATCTGGGCCACGTCGAGCAGGGTCGGCGTGCGCACTTTCATTGCCGCGCCGGTCTCGCCGATGCCGCGCGGGCGGCCGTCGCTCCACGATTGAGTCGGGACGTGGCAGCTGGCGCAGCTCATGGTGCGCGCGCCCGACAGGAGCGTATCGAAGAACAGGCGCTGGCCGAGTGCGGCCTTGGCCGGGCTGTAGGGATTGTCGGCCGGGTAGACCGCCTCGTCGACGCGCCGATAAGCCTCGCGCAGCGCCGACAGCTCGGCCTGCGTCGTGCTGACATTCGCCTGTTCCGGCTCGCCGGCACCCGAGGTGCGTAATCCGAGGCCCGATGCCGCGAAGGCAATCAGGGCAACGCCGGCAAGCGCGGCGCTTACCCGTCTGCGCATCGCGATCTCCTGATCCTCTCAGCGCTAGTCCGGATCCGTTAACGAAGTCTCACGCGAAGCCTCTCCCGCCCAAATGCCGCGCACCGAACCTGTGCAGGTTGGCGCGAACGTTGCTTAGGCCGCCTCAGTCAGCAATGGCTGCGAATCCCGTCAGGTGTCCTGGGATGTCGCATCGCTTCAGGACGAGAGGCTCGGAATGACGAAATACAAACTCGAGTATATATGGCTCGACGGCTACACTCCGGTGCCGAACCTTCGCGGTAAGACCCAGATCAAGGAATTCGACGCGTTCCCGACCCTTGAGCAGCTTCCGCTCTGGGGCTTCGACGGCAGCTCGACCATGCAGGCCGAAGGCGGCAGCTCCGATTGCATGTTGAAGCCCGTGCGCCACTTCCCCGATTCCACGCGCAAGAACGGCGTGCTGGTGATGTGCGAAGTCATGATGCCGGATGGCGTCACCCCGCACGCCTCCAACAAGCGCGCCACCATCCTCGACGACGACGGCGCTTGGTTCGGCTTCGAGCAGGAGTACTTCTTCTACAAGGATGGCCGTCCGCTCGGCTTCCCCGCCTCCGGCTATCCGGCTCCGCAGGGTCCGTATTACTGCGGCGTCGGCTACAAGGAAGTCGGCAGCATCGCCCGCAAGATCGTCGAGCAGCACCTGGATCTCTGCCTCGATGCCGGCATCAACCACGAGGGCATCAACGCCGAGGTGGCCAAGGGCCAGTGGGAGTTCCAGATCTTCGGCAAGGGCTCCAAGAAGGCCGCCGACGAGATGTGGGTCGCCCGCTACCTGCTGCAGCGTCTGTGCGAGACCTACGAGATCGACGTCGAGTACCATTGCAAGCCGCTCGGCGCGACGGACTGGAACGGCTCGGGCATGCACGCCAACTTCTCGACCGAGCACATGCGCACGGTGGGCGGCAAGGCGTATTTCGAAGCCCTGATGGCGGCCTTCAAGGAGAACCTCGACGACCACATCGCCGTCTACGGCCCCGACAACCACATGCGCCTGACGGGCAAGCACGAGACGGCGGCGATCGACCAGTTCAGCTACGGCGTCGCCGACCGGGGCGCCTCGATCCGCGTGCCGCACAGCTTCGTGAACAACGAATACAAGGGCTACCTCGAAGATCGCCGTCCCAACAGCCAGGGGGACCCCTACCAGATCGCCTCGCAGATCCTGAAGACGATCTCCTCGGTTCCGACCGCGACGAGTCAGCAGGCGGCTGCCTAGGTTTTAGGCGTCAATTCGTCGATTTTGCTTCGAACCTAGGCAGGGTCCGCCGCGTTCTGCGCGGCGGGCCCTTCTTTTTGCCTGTTCGGATGGCAAGTCGGTCGGAGCGAGCCGGTCCTCCCGCCTTCAAGCGCCGAAGATCGACCAGCCCAGCCGCCGGGTGAGCGTCTCCAGGGCGATCCGTCCGAGATGGGAATTGCCGGAGGCGTCGAGGCCGGGCGACCAGACGGCGATCGAGGCCTTGCCCGGCGCGATCGCCAGGATGCCGCCGCCGACGCCGCTCTTCCCCGGAAGACCCACCCGATAGGCGAACTCCCCCGAGCCGTCGTAATGTCCGCAGGTGAGCATCACCGCGTTGATGCGCCGTGCCCGCTCGGGCGACACCACGGACAACCCCGTCAGGGGGTTGCGCCCCGAATGGGCGAGGAAGCGGCCCGCCTGGGCGAGCTGCCGGCAGGACATGCTGAGGGCGCAGTGGTGGAAGTAGACGCCGAGGGTGAAGTCGACCGGATTGTCGAGCACCCCGAAGGACTTCATGTAGTGGGCTAGCGCCATGTTGCGGAAGCCCGTCCGCAGCTCGGAGGCGGCCACCGCCTCGTCGATGGCGATGCTGGAATCCTGCGCCAGGAACTGCATGAAACGCAGGATCTCGCCAATGGCCTCACGGGGCTGGTGGCCGGACAGGATCAGGTCCGTGACCGCGATCGCCCCGGCATTGATGAACGGATTGCGCGGGATGCCGCGCTCGCGCTCCAGCTGGACGATGGAGTTGAAGGGGCTGCCCGAGGGTTCCCGCCCGACGCGGCGCCAGAGCCGGTCGCCGGCCATGCCGAGGGCGAGGGTCAGGGTGAAGACCTTGGAGATGCTCTGGATCGAGAAGGGTTCGTCGCTGTCGCCGCCGGCCGCGATCCGTCCCTCGGCATCGATCACCACGAGACCGAAGGCCTTGGCATCGACACCCGCCAGTTCGGGGATGTAGGTCGCCACCTCGCCCCGGTCCGGCCGCTCCCGCATCTCGTCGGCGATCTCGCGAACGACACGGTCGAGGTCGGGCACGTCGAGGCTCATGGGCGATTCCGGGGGAGGGCTGGAACGAGGGTTCGGCGACGGGCGCAAACCCCGGGCCATGCCGGTATCCGGCCCGGTCCGGGATGGCACGGTGGGCTTGGACGCCCAGGCTCAACTCCGTCGCCGTATTGTTCAGCTTGGCGACAGGATTGTGGGACTATAGAACCATAACGGCGAAGCTTCGGCAATGTATCTCATTTGTTTCTAACTGTTTCTATTAAATGCTCGTGGTCTTTCGCCTGCATTCGGCGGCTTAAGATCAGATGAATGCTTTTTTCAGAGGTCGTTAAATCGCGCAGCCGTAGCACGGCCGCCGAAATGACGGCGCTCCGGACTCTCCGGCCCCGGCCGTCGAGCGACGAGCAGCAATGAGCATTGATTCGAGCGACCCGAACCGCAGCACAGATCCAGGCGATCTCTCCCTCGTCGCGCCGATGGCGGCGTCCCGCGGGGCCGCGGAAACAACGGCCACGATGGCGGTCGCCCGCTCCGAAGCGGGCGCGCCCGAGGCCGCGCGCGCCGGAACTTCCGGCGTCGCGCCGCCTCCATCACCCTGGGCCCGCCAAGGCGAAGCCGGCATGACGGTGGAGGCGCGCCGGCGCATCGGACGCAACCTGCGCCTCCTCTATGCCGAGGTGCTGAATCAGCCGCTCCCCGACCGCTTCGACGCCCTCCTCGCCGATCTGGCCGCCCGCAGCACCACGCGAGGATCCTGATGACCAACGCGATGCCCCAACGGGTCGGCACGCCGCAGGGCGCCGATGCCGAGATGCGTGAACTCCTGCTCGGTGCGATTCCGGCCCTGCGCGCCTTCGCGTTCTCGCTGACCTACGATCTCGACCGCAGCGACGACCTCGTCCAGGACACCCTGGTGCGGGCCTGGACCAAGGCCGACAGTTTCACCCGGGGCACCAACTTGACGGCGTGGCTGTTCACCATCCTGCGCAACCTGTTCTATTCCGAGCAGCGCAAGCGCAAGCGCGAGGTGGAGGACGCCGACGGTGCCCTGGCGGGGCGTCTGACCAGCCTGCCCGAGCAGGAGATCCGGGTGGAGATGCGCGAGTTCCAGGAGGCCTTGAACGCGTTGCCGTTCAGCCAGCGCGAGGCCTTGGTCCTCGTCGGTGCGCAGAGCTTCACCTACGAGGAGGCGGCGGAGATCTGCGGGGTCGCCGTGGGCACCATGAAGAGCCGTGTCAGCCGCGCCCGCGGCCGGCTCATCGAGAGCCTCGGGATGAACGGCACCGACGAGATCGGCGCCGATGCGTTCACGCGGGCGGCCCTGGGGTCGCCTCCCGGGTAAGGGACATCGCCGGTTGAGGGCATCAGCCCGAGCCGGACGCATTTCGCGTCCGGCTCGGGATCAGATCAAGGCTGTCCGCACCGCGCGGGCGATCTCGGCGGGCGGGGTATCGCTCCGGTCGCCGAGGAGGCGCCGGCCCGAAGCGATCACCTGCAAGGCTTCGCGGCTGCTGCCGTCGCGCAGGGCTACCGCTTCGAGGTCGCGCAGATACTCGATCACGCCCTCTCGGGCCTTGCCGTCCCGGGCCAGCACCGGCTCGACCCGCGACGTGACGTCGTTCGCCACCGAGGCCCAGAATGCGGCCGGTCCGGCGGAATTCTCGTGCATCGTATCGCTTCCCTGACGTGTGTGGACGCGTAGGGTCCGACGACCCGCCGAGCGTGCAAGGCGATCCGCCGCCCAAGCGGCCCTTTCGTGGTCAACCCGCATCCAAATTAGCAAGAGAGAAGCGGGGCCTTAAATAACCTGCATCAAGAACGAAGCAAAAACAAATGGTGGCTGTTGTTACAAAAAGGCCCAGACTGTTGTTCGGTTTCCAGCCCTAAGTTGTAGATCGGGCTGGTGCGAAGCTCTGCCTCGCGAGCACGAAGCACAAGCGACGTGTTTTCGAATCATACGCGTTTCATCAAGGCACCCCGAGACTAGCCTCTCGATGCACGGGCCCTGGCCCTGATGGCTCGGGGGTACGCCGACCGGCAGGAGGAGCCGAATTTCCCGTCGGCTCCTCGATTCTGCACGACGACACCAGCGGAGGCATCCCTGGGGGTGGGCACCCGCGACATCAAACCCGCGACGACCTCATCGTCCCCACGCTCCACGAGATCTACGACGCGGAGCACCGGATCACGAAAGCGCCGCGCAAGATGAATGCGAAGAGGACGCATCCGGAACTGAAGCAGCGCTTCGCGATCCACCTGCGCCAGACCGAGGACCCGATCCAGCGACTGGCGAAAGTCTTCCAGATGCACGGCCCCAGCCCCAAGGCGGTGACCTGTCCGGCGATCAGCGGCCTCATCGAGGAGGCCGGCGCGGAGGACGGCGAGATCGTCGACACAAGGCTGTGCGGGACGCTGTCCTCGTGGCCTCGGCCCAGGCCGTGGAGCACGACGAGATCGCCCGCTACGGCACTCCTCCCGTCCCGGGCCAAGCGCCCGGGACGGGAGGAGTGTGCCAGCGGGCTCCAGCAGAACCTCAACGCGAAAAAGGCGACCGACCACCTGCTCGCCGCCAGGGCCGAGCGTCAGGTCGGTCCGCGCGCGGCCGAGTCCGACCGGGCGGTGCACGGAGGGCCTTGCGCTGATCGGAGCCGTTGCTTTTTGGGTTGCGTCCCGCGCACCCTGACGCCGCCCGGTCGTCCGTCCGCGGCGGATCGAGACTCCCCGACGAGAGGCCCATGGCCCGCAAGCGTGCGCGACCGACCAACGAGATCCTGCTGGAGGCGGCGGTCCGCCTCGGCCTGCCGCCCCGGAGCGTCGAGGTGGAGGCCCTCCGGCTGCATCTCGGCCTGCCGGACTATGGCGGTCTCGTCGACGACGCGGTGGTCGCCAAGGCCCTTCGGGAGCTGAAGGCGCGGCGCACCTTCGCGGAGGGCGGAGTTGCGGCCGTGAGGAAGGCGATCCCCAGCCTGCGCGCCGCGGTGATGCAGGACGGCAGCATCGCCTGGACCATCCGGACCTTGATCCCCGTCCTCGATGGCGGGCGCCTCGACCTGCGGATCGACGCGAAGCCGGAGACGGGTGTCGCCGGCATCCTCTCCGGCATGGCCCATCGCAACGATCCGAGCTGGCGCCTCGAGGAACTGCGTGCCGCCGTCGCCGAGGCCGGGCTGCGGACTGCGAAGTCCCTGCGCCGCGCCGTGGAGCGCCTGCGCGAGCAGGTCGCCGAGGACCTGCACGAGGTCGGCGCCGATGCCGCCACCTATATCGACCACCTCGACCGTTCGCTGCGTTCGCGCGCCTTCCTCCTCTCGCCGAACCTGAACCAATCGCTCACCGACACCCTGAAGGGCGTGCGCGCCCGCGCCCGCACCGTGGCACGGGAGGATTCCCGCCTGCGCCGCCTGCGCGACCAGGTCGGCTTCGGCGCCTATATCGAGAAGTTCACCGCGGCCCGGCGCCTCGGCCGGCGCATCATCTTCCACATGGGGCCGACCAATTCCGGCAAGACCTACGCGGCCCTGGAGATGCTGCGGGCGGCTGAGACCGGCACCTACCTCGCGCCCCTGCGTCTCCTCGCGCTGGAGAACTACGAGGCCCTGGCCGAGCGCGGCCTGCGTGCCGGCATGGTAACGGGCGAGGAGACGCTGGGCGACCTCAACCCGACCCACACCGCCCGCACCATCGAGACCGCCGACCTCACGCGGCCCGTCGACGTCGCGGTGATCGACGAGATCCAGATGATCGCCGATCCCGATCGGGGCTGGGCCTGGACCAACGCCCTGTTCGGGGTCGCAGCCCGCACCGTGGTGGTCTGCGGCTCCGACGATGCGCTGGCCGCCGTGCGCCGCGCCGCGGAGGCCGCCAACGAGTCCCTCGAAGTGATCGCCTTCGTGCGCAAGACGCCGCTGGTGCTGCAGGAGACGCCCGTTCCCCTTGAGAAGGTGATGCCGGGCGACGCGGTGGTGGCCTTCTCGCGCCGGGCCGTCCACGAGAACCGCGAGATCCTGGTGGCGGCCGGGCACCGGGTGGCGACGATCTACGGAGCACTCTCGCCCGAGGTGCGGCGCGCGGAGGCCGCGCGCTTCCGGACCGGCGAGGCCGACGTCCTCGTCACCACCGATGCCATCGGCATGGGCCTCAACCTCGGTCCGCTGAAGCGGATCGTCTTCTCGGCGGTGCGCAAGTGGGACGGGGTCGGCGAGCGGGGATTGACCAATTCGGAGATTCGCCAGATCGCCGGCCGCGCGGGCCGGTTCGGGCATCAGGACGAGGGTTACGTCGCCGCCGTTGACGAAACCGGGCTGGAGCCGATCCGGGCGGCGCTGGCCGGGGCCCCCACGGCGCCGGCCGCCGACACGCGCTTCTACGTGCGCCCCGACCTCATCGCGATCAATTCCGTGGCCGAGGAGATGCACACCGACAGCCTGCGCGAGGTACTGGCGCATTTCGCCCGCGCCACCTTCTACGCGGGCTCGCCGTTCCAGCCTTCCGCCCTGGAGGAGATCCTGGAGATCGCCCGCGTGGTGGACAAGGCGCGGTTGTCCATCGCCGATAAGTTCGCGTTCTCGGTCTGCCCGGTGGACCGGCGCGACCCGGTCTCCCTCGGCCTGCTGGAGCGCTGGACCCAAGCCCGCGCGGCGGGCACGACGGTGCCCGCTCTCCGGGCGAACCTCGCGGGCGAACTGGACTACCAGGAGCGGACGGTGAAGCTCGCCAGCGCCTATCTCTGGCTGTCCCGGCGCTTTCCCGAGACCTTCGACGATGCCGAGGCCATGCGCACGATGCGGGCACGCGCCAACGGGGCGATCGAGCACCATCTTCGGGAGACGGCGACCCGCAAGGTCGAGCGGCGGACGCGCCGGTCGGGCACGCGGGGCTGATCAGGTCGCCCTCGGGCCACGAAAACCGGTCGGCCAAGGGAGGGGGCAGCCCCTCCCCGACGCCGATCCGGGGTGTTGCTTCAAACGGCTGGGCTCAGGCCGACTTGAGGTGCGCGGCCAAGTGCTTGTTCATCTCGAACATGGTGCACTTGTCCTTGCCGAAGACCTTCTTCAGCTTGTCGTCGGCGAGGATCTCGCGCTTGTTCTCGGGATTCTGCAGGTTGTGCTTCTTGATGTATTCCCAGACCTTGCTGACCACCTCGCCACGGGGCAGGGCGGCGTCGCCAACGACGGCGGCGAGCTCGGAGGACGGCTTCAGCGGCTGCTGCAGGGCGTTCGGCTTGGCGCCATCACCCTTCGGCGCGGCGACCTTCTTGCCCTTGGCGGCGGGCTTCTCGGCGTCCTTCGGGGCAGCCTTGGGGGCGGCCTTCTCGGCGGTTTTGGTGGTGCTCTTTGCCATGGGGTGTTCCTCCGGATGTCGACGGTGAGCGCCGGTACGCCCACGGCCGGTGGCCTCGCAGCGCATAGCTGCAACAACTAAGCGGTGCCGCGAGCGTTCCAAGGGAAAACCGCCCTCGGCGCGCTCGTCATCCACAGGCGCGGAGGCTCGTCTCCGGTCGAGGCCGCCCCAGGGCGAAGTGAGATGGCCTCGACTTGGACGAGAACTTCATCGTCATCGACCTGTACTTTGGCATGAAGGCGAAGGGAGCCAACGGCTTGGCGGCTCGTAGAGCTGCGCGGAAAGCTCTAGAGTTACAGTTGGTTGGGGGATTTTCGGTGGCACGGTGCCAGCCCGTGCTCCGGCACCCACTCCCGGCCCCAGCCCGGCTTAGACGTCGTGTGGGGGAGCGATTCCGGCCCGGGCCCGCGCCTCGGCCCAGAGGTGCGGGCGTGGGCGCAAGAATTTCCGACCGCCTTGAAGAATTGATCGGACTCCCGGGCGCGACGGGATCCTCGGAATCTGGACCCGGATCGAGCCCGCTGCGTCCGATTTCGGGACGGAGCGGCGGCCGGGGCATCAGCGAACCTTAAGGGCGATCGACGAAACCGGGGGCATGATCCTCCTTGTCTTCACGCTTTCGCTGGGTGCCGCCGTCGCACTCATCATCGGACTCGGCACGCTGGTCTCCATCGAGGCCCAGACCGGTCCCGGCGGCCGTGCCGATGCCGGTCTGATCTGACCGGCGGCCCCGAACCGCCCGCGTCCTCGAACGTTGCGCCAGGGTTCCGTCCCGGTCGCGATCACCCCTTCATGTTCGACAACTCCGTCGCCTCGTCCCTCGACAGCACGGCTCACATCATCCAGATCGCCCTGACGCCCGTCTTCCTCCTCTCGGGCATCGCGACGCTCCTCAACGTCTTCGGCACCCGCCTCGCCCGGGTGGCCGATCAGGCGGAGCGCATCTCGCAGGCGATCGACGGCGCCTCCGGCCTCGACCAGGTCCGCCTGGCGCGGCGCATGAACGCGCTCCGCCGGCGCTCCCTCGCCCTCGACGCCGCCGTGATCCTCGGGGCGCTGGGCGGGGTCGCCACCTGCGGGGCGGTCCTCACGCTGTTCGTCGGGGCCTTGCGGGACGCCACCGTCGCCGACATCCTGTTCGTGCTGTTCGGCCTCGCCATCCTCTGCACCCTGAGCGCCCTGATGGTCTTCGGGTTCGAGATGCTGCTGGCGAGCCGTGGGATGCGTCAACGGGTGGCCGTGCGCCAAATCGAGGTGGCCGAGGAGACCGGCGTGCCGGTGGACGAGCGGGCCTGAATCCGGAACCCCCGCGCGGGTGGCGGCTTGTCCGGTCGAGCGCGGCATCCCGTGCCCCCGCCGCCCGAATCCACTCTGCAAGAGGAATGCGCATGCCGACGGACCTCCCGAACGAGCGCAGCATCCGCCCGACCGGCTCGATGGAGCTCGACCCCTCGGCCGAGGGCGTCGCGATCGACGAGACCCGGCGCCTGATCGCGTCGAACAAGGTCGAGGGCACCGCCGCCTACAGCCGTGAGGGCGAGTCGATCGGGACCGTCTACAACTTCATGGTCGACAAGGTCTCGGGCCAGGTCGCCTACGCCGTCATCTCCTTCGGCGGCTTCCTCGGGCTCGGCGAGAGCTACCATCCCGTGCCCTGGCGGGCGCTGACCTACAGCGTCGATCTCGGCGGCTACATCGTGGACATCGACCGCGACACCCTGGCGGGGGCGCCGACCCACGGCCCCGGCGAGGATCCCTTCGCCGACCCGGCCTTCGGCGGGCGCGTCGACGGCCATTACGGCGGCTCCAAGGTTCCCACGGCCTGAAGGGACCCGCCGCTCGAGGGCTCGCCGGGCCGGTCAGCTCTCGGGCGCCGCCAGGATCCGGTCGAAGTCGAGGAGCGCCGTCTCGATCACGATCTGCGTGCGGCTGATGACGTCGAGCTTGCGCAGGATCTCGGAGACATGGGCCTTTACGGTGGAATCCCCGACCTGGAGCTCGTGCGCGATCTGCTTGTTGAGCTTGCCCTGGCGGATCATCGCCAGCACCCGCACCTGCTGCGGCGTGAGGCTCGCGACCCGCTCGGCGATCGGCGCCTTGCGGGCGGATGACGGGGGCAGGGTCGCGTTCGGCAGGCTCGCCGGTACCCAGAGTCCTCCGGCAAGAACGTCGGCGATGGCCCGTGTCAGCGTCGCCTTGTCGACCGCCTTGGGCACGAAGCCGGCGGCGCCGTGATCCAGCGCCTCCCGGATGATCCGCGGATCCTCCAGTCCGGAGACGACTAGGATCGGGACCCGCGGCGCCTGCGCCCGGATCGCCAGCAGGCCTTCGAAGCCGGTCACGCCCTGCATCGACAGGTCGAGGAGAATGATCTCGATGGCGGCCTGCGCCGCCAGCACGGCACAGGCGCTGGCGATGCCGTCGGCCTCGTGCAGCGTCGCGTCCGGGTAGGCGAGCCCCACCGCGCTGGCGAGCGCGTCGCGAAAGAGCGGGTGATCGTCAACGATGAGGAGATGCATGCCCGTTCCGCCCGGTGCGTGCGCCCCTGTTCCCGAGCTGTTCGGTGCCGCATTGCGCGGGAGCCGGCCGCCCGACATACTCGTGTCACCGCGGAGAACCGGGCGTCAAGTCCGGCACGCGACGCGCAGGCGGGGAATGGAACGTGGCACAGGGGACGCAGGTGCGCACGCATCTGTGCGGCATCACGACGGCGTGGACGGACGCCGCCGCGGCCGACGGGGCCATCGCGGAGATCGGCGCGGCCATCGGCCCGCGTCCCGTCGCCCAGATCGTGGCCTTCTTCTCGGCCGATTACGACGTCGAGATCCTGAATCGCGAACTCAGCGCGCGCTTTCCGGGCGCGGGCATCGCGGGCTGCACCATGTCGGGCGGCATCTCGCCGGCGGGCGGCCTCGATCGCGGCCTCGTCGTGATCGCCTTCCCGAAGGCGGGCTTCCGCATCGTTTCCACGCTCTTGGACGCCATCGACCACCTCGACGTGGAGCGGACCGCTTCCAGCGTACGGACCCTGCGCCGAAGCCTCGACGGCGCGGGCGCCGATCCGGCATCCGGCCGCTGCTTCGCCCTCTCGCTAATCGACGGGCTCACCAACGCCGAGGAGACGGTGGTCTCGGCCATCGCCTGGGCCCTGGACGGCATACCCCTCGTGGGCGGCTCGGCGGGCGACGACCTCACCTTCCGCGAGACGGTGCTGCTCCATGACGGCCGAATCCATCAGCGCGCCGCCGTGCTGCTCCTCGTGGATTCGGATTTCCCGATCCAGATCTTCAAGAGCGACAATTTCGAGCCGACCGCGACCAAGTTCGTCGTCACCGCCTCCGACGACGAGCAGCGTACCGTCCACGAGCTCAATGCGGAACCGGCGGCGCGCGAATACGCCATGGCGGTGGGGCTCGATCCGGAGCGCCTGTCGCCGATGAGCTTTGCCGCCTATCCGCTCGCGGTGAAGGTCGGTGGCGAGTATTTCTGCCGATCAATCCGGCGCATGAACGCGGACGGCTCGCTCAGCTTCTTCTGCGCCATCGACGAAGGCGTGGTGCTCACCCTGGCGCGCCCGCGCGACATCGTGGCGGCCACGGAAGCCGAACTCGCCCGCCTCGACGCGGCGCTGGGCGGCATCGATCTCGTCATCGGCTTCGAGTGCGTGCTGCGCCGCCTCGATGCCGAGAGCCGGCAGGTGCGGCACGGCATCGTCGACCTCTACCGGCGCTACGACATCGTGGGCTTCGACACCTACGGCGAGCAGTACCGGTCAATGCACCTCAACCAGACCTTCACGGGCATCGCCATCGGGCGGGGCGAGCCGGCCCGCGGCGAGGCCGAGCCATGATCCTGCCGCCCGAGGCCGCGTCCCCCGCCCCGGAGGAGGACGCGAACCTGCGGCGCATCGCCAAGCTGGAGCGCATCAACGCCGCCCTGATGGCCCATGTGGAGCGCAGCATGGACCAGCAGGGCGGGGCCTATTCCCTGTTTCAGACCGCCACCATGCTGGAGGGGCGCGTCCGCACCCGCACAGAGGAGCTGACCGGGCTGATGCACCGCCTGGAGCGCTCCAACGCCGCCCTGGTGGCGGCCAAGGAGGAGGCCGAGAACGCCAACCGCTCGAAGACCCGCTTCCTCGCGGCCGCGAGTCACGACCTCCTGCAGCCGCTCAACGCGGCCCGGCTCTCGGCCTCGGCCCTGGCCGACCTCGGGCTCGGTCCGGAGGCCGCGGCGATCTCGGGGCAGATCGAGCGCGGGCTCCAGATCATCGAGGACCTGATCAAGACCCTCCTCGACATCTCGAAGCTCGATGCCGGTGTGGTACGCCCGGCGATCAAGCCGGTGGCCCTCGGCGAGCTTCTCGCCGGCATCGCGGCGAGCTTCCGGCCCTTCGCCGAGCGCAAGGGGCTGCGCCTCACCGTGCGCGGGCCCGACCTCGCTGTGGCGAGCGATCCGATGCTGCTCCAGCGCATCCTGCAGAACCTCGTCTCGAACGCCATCCGCTACACCCGGCAGGGCGGCGTGCTGGTGGCGATCCGCCACCGCGGGGACGCCTGCCGCATCGAGGTGCTCGACACAGGCTGCGGCATCGCGCCGGCGGAGCAGGGCCTGGTCTTCGAGGAATTCTTCCGGGGGGGTGCCGAGGGGGAGGGGGGCGAGCCGGGCCTCGGCCTCGGCCTCTCCATCGTGCGCCGCATGGCGCAGGCCCTCGATCATCCCCTCGATCTCGCCTCCCGGGTCGGGCGCGGCACCCGCATGGCCCTGACCGTCCCGGTGAGCCTGACGCCGCCGGAGCGCGCGGTTCCGTCCGCCCCCGCGACGACCCGGCTCACCGGCGCGCGGGTGCTGGTGGTGGAGAACGATCCGCCCACCGCCGATGCCCTGGAGCGCCTCCTGCGCACCTGGGACGCCGAGGTCTGCGTGCATCGCGACCTGGCCGGGGTGGCGGCGTCGCTGGCGGCCGGGAAAAGCCTGCCGGATCTGCTCATCCTCGACTACCATCTCGACAACGGCGCCTGCGGCCTCGACGTGGCGATCCACCTTCAGGCCCGTGCCGAATCCCGTTTGCCGGTCATCGTCACCACCGCCAACCACTCTCCGGAGATCGAGGCGCAGGTCGCCGAATTCGGGGCGCAACTCGTCCATAAGCCGGTGCGGCCGGCCGAGTTGCGGGCGCTCCTGACCTATCTGCTGACGTAAGGGGGCTCCCGAAGGATGCGCATCCCAAGAGTATTTTGAATAATCTTGGCCGTGTCGGAGGCATCGTTCCGTCTTGGTGCATCCCGGCCGCAGGAACGCAAAATCTTTTGCGGCCGCACTGTTAGTTCAATTTGATGCGCGATTGAAAAATTTGCATTGCACCAAGATAGAATTGCGCTGCAACGAGAGTTGGAGTGCCCTTGCGAAGCTTCCTGCGGATCTTTACGCTGTCGCGCCAGAATAAGACTTCCCCATGTGCGGCCCGCTCCAGGCTCTGACCTGCCGCCCGTCGCCGGCCTGGGGTGCGGAGGACGGCCCGGTTCATGAAGAAAAACAAGGTCATCACGGCTGGCGAAGCGATCGCTCTGATCCGGCACAACGACGTGGTCACCACGACGGGCTTCGTCCAGAGCTGCATTCCGGAGGCGCTGCACGCTGCCCTGGAGAAGCGCTTCGTCGACACCGGCGCACCCCGTGACCTGACCCTGATCATGACGGCGGGGGCCGGCGACAGCAAAGGCCTCGGCACCGGGCGCCTGCACCACGAAGGCCTGCTGAAGCGCGTCATCGCCGCCAATTTCGGCCGCATGCCGAAGGTCGCCAAGGCCGCGCAGGAAGACAAGATTCTCGGCTACAACCTGCCCCAGGGCGTGATCTCACAGCTCTACCGGGCCTGCGCCGCCGGCCAGCCGGGACTGTTCTCCAAGGTGGGCCTGCACACCTACGTGGATCCGCGCCACGGCGGCGCCCGGGTCAACACCGTGACCCAGGACGAAATCGTCAAACTGGTCGAGGTTGATGGCGAAGAGTGGCTGTTCTACACCGCCACCAAGATCGACGTCGCCTTCATCCGAGGCACCTCGGCCGATCCGTCGGGCAACATCTCCTTCGAGAAGGAGGCGCTGACCCTGGACTGCCTCGCTCAGGCCATGGCGGCGCGCAACAACGGCGGCATCGTCATCGCGCAGGTCGAGCGCATCGTCGATGACGGCTTCCTGCTGCCCAAGGACGTCCGCGTGCCCGGCATCCTGGTGGATTGCGTGGTGCTCGCCGAGCCCGAGATGCACCGCATGAACTACGGCGTGCAGCACGATGCGGCGCTGGCCGGCCAGATCCGCGTGCCCGTGAGCGGCATGAAGAAGATGCCCCTCGACGCCCGCAAGGTCATCGCCCGGCGCGCGGCCTTCGAGCTGCCACCCAACGGCGTCGTCAACCTCGGCGTCGGCGCTCCCGAGGGCATCTCGGCGGTGGCCAACGAGGAGAAGGTCACCCCCTACATCACCCTGACCACCGAGGCCGGCGCGGTCGGCGGCGTGCTCGCGTCGGGGTCGAGCTTCGGCGCGGCAACGAACGCCGATTGCGTCATCGACCAGAACCAGATGTTCGACTTCTACGACGGCGGCGGCCTCGACATGACCTGCCTCGGCCTCGCCGAGTGCGACCAGCACGGCAACGTCAACACCAGCATGTTCGGTGGGCGCCTCAACGGCTGCGGCGGCTTCATCAACATCAGCCAGAACGCCCGCTCGGTGGTCTTCGCCGGCACCTTCACGGTGGGCGGCCTGGAGACCGTGATCGAGGACGGCAAGCTCCGGATCGTCACGGAAGGGCGCTCGCAGAAATTCCTGCCGCAGGTCGAGCAGATCACCTTCAGCGGGCACTATGCGCAGATGCGCTCACAGCCGGTGATCTACGTCACCGAGCGCTGCGTCTTCCAGCTCACCGACGAGGGGCTGGAACTCATCGAGGTGGCCCCCGGCATCGACATCGAGCGGGACATCCTGCCCCATATGGGCTTCCGGCCGATCATCAAGCAGCCGATGCCGATGGATGCCCGCCTGTTCCGCGACGAGCCGATGGAACTGCTCGCCGACCTCTTGAACCTCAACCTGCCGGAGCGGGTGAGCTACGACACCGAGCGCAACATCCTGTTCGTGAACCTGGAGGGCTGGCACGCCCGCGCCAAGAGCGACCTCGACGACCTGCGCATGGTGCTGGTGGGGGCCTGCAAGAAGGCCGGCCAGCGGGTCAACACGGTGGTCAACCACGACGGGTTCCGCATCAACGAGAACCTCTACGACGACTACGCCCACATGATCCAATACCTGCAGGCGAATTACTATCTCACCACCACGCGCTACGCGACCAGCGCCTTCCTGCGCCTGAAGATGGAAGAGGCCCTCAACCGCCGCGGCCTCGCCCCCCACGTCTTCGAGCGCAAGGAGGACGCCCACGCCTTCCTCGAAGGCGCCGGCAAGGTGCGCCGCGCCTCCACGGCGATCGCCTCGGCGGCGTGAATCGAAGGGCGTCGTCGGCCCGGACGCCGGCGTCGCGCCACGTTGAGGCGCGCTCATGGTTCTTGCGTCGGCGCTTCCGCGCCGGCACAACCGGTCCGTGCCACCCCCTCGTCCCAGCCTGCCGGCCCTCGGGGCCTTCCTGGCGATCGCGAAGCATCGCAGTTTCCGGCGTGCGGGCCTCGAACTCGGCGTCAGCGCCTCGGCCCTGAGCCATGCCCTGAAGGGTCTCGAGACGCAGCTCGGGGTTCGCCTCCTCAACCGGACCAACCGGAGCGTTACCCTCACCGCCGCCGGCGAGGATTTTTTCGCGTCGCTCGATGGGCCCTTCCTGGCGATCGGGCAGGCCGTCGAGGCGCTGAACCGCCATCGCGGTGCGCCGGCCGGGCGCGTGCGCCTCAACGTGCTGGAGCACGCAAGTGCGCTCCTCCTCGCCCCAGTCCTTCCGGTCTTCCTCGCCCGCTACCCGGACATCGCGATCGATGTGCGCGTGGCGAACCGCCTGCTCGACGTGGTCGACGCGGGCGCCGATGCCGGGATCCGCTACGGCGACACGGTCCCGGAGGACATGGTCGCGCAGCGCCTCTCCGCCGACATCCGCTGGGTCGTGGTGGGCGCGCCCGCCTATCTGGAGCGCTTCGGGGTGCCGGCGCATCCCCACGACCTTCTCGCCCATCGCGGCCTGCGCGTCCGGCTCGGCGACGACCGCATCTATCATTGGGAGTTCGAGCGGCACGGCGAGGCCATCGCCGTCGATGTGCCGGGGGCGCTGACCCTCGACAGTACCGGCCTCGCGGTGGCCCTCGCCCAGGCCGGAGCGGGCCTCGCCTACCTGCCCGAACCCTGCGTGACGCCGCTGGTCCGGGCGGGCGCGCTCCGGTGCGTGCTCGGCGACTGGTCTGCGTCCGGCGCCGCCTTCTACCTTTACTATTCGGGGCGCCGTCAGCTGCCGACGGGCCTGCGTCTGCTCATTGCCCTCATCCGCGAGATGCGCCCGCTCGGCTTCTAGGTCGCGGCGGATCGGCCGGGCACGATGAACGGGACTCATCGCTCCGATGAGGCGATGCCGGCTCACGCCTCGTTTTCGCCCCGCCTACATCGCGGTGGGCGCTCCGGATCGAGGGGCCGATGGCGACGCGGTCATCGGGACATTCCGCGAATCCGGGACGTCCCGCTTCCCGAACCCGTGAGGTCCCGCCCATGTCCCGTCCCGATCGATTCACCGGCCGTGTCGCCCTCGTCACCGGAGCCGCGAGCGGCATCGGGCGCGCCACCGCCATCGCCTTCGCCCGGGAAGGGGCCCGCGTCGCCATCCTCGATCGGACCGAGGCCGCGCTGCAGCCGACCGCGGAGGCGATCCGGGAGGTCGGCGGCGAGGGGCTGGTCCTCGCCTGCGACATCGCGTGGCCGGAGCAGGTGGAGGCGGCGATCACCGAGACGGTCGCGACCTTCGGCCGGCTCGACATCGCCTTCAACAATGCCGGCGTCGAGAACGTCGCGGCACCGGTGGCGGAGATCGCCCTCGCGGACTGGGACCGCATCCTCGACATCAACCTGCGCGGCACCTTCGTCTGCATGAAGCACGAGATCGCGCAGATGCTGCGCCAGGGCGGCGGCGTGATCGTGAACACCGCGTCCGGCGCCGGCATTCGGGGCGTCGCGGGGGGCGCCAGCTACGCCGCCTCGAAGCACGCCGTCATCGGTCTCACCAAGTCGGCCGCCCTCGACTACGCCACCGCCAACATCCGGGTGAACGCTGTCCTGCCGGGCAACATCGCGACGCCGATGATGGACCGGTTCACCGGGGGCGACATCCAGAAGGCGATCGACCTGGAGCCGGTCGGCCGCCTGGGCCGGCCCGAGGAGATCGCCGAGGCGGTCCTGTGGATGAGCGCCGAGCTGGGCGCCTTCGTCACCGGCGCCGCGATCTCGGTCGATGGCGGCTGGTCGCTCTGATCCTGCCGTCCGCGGTTCGGCTCGCCCCCGTCGAGGCCGCCGCGGTTGCGGGACGCGCCGCGGCCTGAGAAGACGGAGGGATGATCGTCCGTTCGCGCCCGAGCCTCCTCGACATCCTGTTCACCCTGCGCGGCTCGATCCTGCCGAAGGTCGCCCTCAAGGTCGGGGGCATTACCCTGGTGGCGGTGGTCGTGGTGGCGGTGGAGCGGCGCTGGCCCGAGGCGTTCCCGATCACCGCCGGCGTCGGGCCCTTCACCCTGATCGGGATCGCCCTGTCGATCTTCCTGAGCTTCCGAAACAGCGCCTGCTACGACCGTTGGTGGGAGGGCCGCCGCGCCTGGGGCAGCCTCGTGGTCGAGACCCGGGGGCTCGCCCGGCTCGTGACCGCCCTCCTGCCGGGGGAGCCCGTCGAGCCCCTGCGCGGACGTACCCTGCGGCGGCTCTCGGCCTTCGCCCACGCCCTGCACGCGCAGCTCCGCGGCGGCGATCCTCAGGCGGCGGCCGCGCCCTGGCTTCCGGAGGCAGAGGTCGCGCCGCTGGCCCGGCATCCGAGCGCGGCGGATGCGGTGCTGGCCGGGCTCACCGCCGATCTGGCCGGGGCCTATCGTCAGGGTGTCCTCACCGACGTGCTGTTGGCCGCCCTGGAGCACAAGATCGCCGCCCTGGCACAGGTCCAGGTGGTGTGCGAGCGCATCCAGAACACCCCGCTGCCCTTCGCCTACACCCTGCTCCTCTACCGCACGGCGTGGATTTACTGCCTGCTGCTGCCCTTCGGCCTCGCGGCCTCCCTCGGCTGGGCGACGCCGGTGGCGACGGCCCTGGTCGCCTACACCTTCTTCGGCCTCGATGCCCTGGGCGACGAGTTGGAGGAGCCCTTCGGCCTCGCGCCGAACGACCTGCCCCTCGACGCGCTGCTGCACACCGTCGATGGCATCGTCCTCGACGCTCTCGGCGAGACCGCGCCGCCGCCTCTGGTGCCGAAGCGCTACCTGCTGACGTGAGGGGGCCGCCCCACGTGCATCCGATGGTGCCGGCCCGGCGCCTCGGCTGAGGTCTGGGAGGGGTGGAGCGTGGCCTGTCGGCTTCAGGCGGGGAAGCGAGACACGTCGCCTTTGCGCAGGGTTATTTCAGCGGCAGGAACACCTCCGCGACCGCCTCGTGCTCCGGCATCTCCGGGAAGAACGAGAGGCGCTGGCAGTAAAGCGGGAAATCCCGCGCCTCCTCGCCGCTGGCCGGGAGCCACCCGCGATAGAGATAGAGTGCGGGAGGCTCCAGATTGTCGGTGTTGCCAACGACCCGCAGCACCGCACAGCGTCCGCCCGGGATTTCGCCGACCTTGATTTGCTTCCCGTTCGCCGCGATCGGCTGGTCGGTTCCGACACAGAGGTCAACGCCATAGTCGGCGGGCGACAGGGGACGCCGGTCGGACCGCCAGACGGTGAAGGTCGGGTTCGTGCTGGGGCGCAAGCCGGCGGCCTTCCGCCATTCGATGAACCGCCGAATGGGAGCCCCGAGCGTCGCCGGATCACCGCGGTGCTCCATGATCGCCACCCGCGTCGATGGCACATCGCGGATCGTCACGTCGTCGGGCGTGAATGTTCTCAGCATGAGCGTGTTCCTCGCGTTGTCGAGAGGCCCGAAGGCCGCGAGCCACGATCCCCAGTCGGGAGCCTTGCTGAAAGACGACGGCGACTGCCCAAACCGTTGCCGAAAGGCACGGGCGAAGGCATCTGGTGCGTCGTAGCCGGCATCCATCGCCACTTCCGTGACGCTTTGGGCATCCCTGTAGGCCAACCGGTATGAAGCGCGCTTCATGCGAGCAAGCTGAACGTAGCGGTGCACGGACATCCCGAAGGTCGCCGTGAACTGCCGATGGAAATGGAACTTCGAGAAAGCCGCGATGGCGCTGACCGTCTCCAGATCCAGATCGTCGTCCAGGTGCCGATCGATGTGATCCAGCACCCTCCGCATCCGGGCGTGGTAGTTTCGGAGCGCCGCACTCATCGTCCCGACCTTCGTGGCGCGACCAGCTAGGCGCAGACGGGCATGACTTGCTCGACCGATCTTGCGGTTCGGCGCGGGCTGTATGCTGCTCCGAAGTCTGTTCGCGGGCGAGCCGTATCCTCGCGTGAAGGGCAGATTTGGGTCGACGGCGGATACGTCCCGAAGCGTCCGCCATCGATCCGAGGTGTCAGTATTCCCAGAAGATCCGCTGCAGCTCCTTCGAGTCCTGCGTCTTCGTCAGGGCGACGGCGGCGAGGATCTTGGCCTTCTGCGGGTTGAGGTCGTGGGCGACCACCCAATCGTACTTGTCGTCGGGCTGCTCGGCGTTGCGCAGGACGAAGCCGTCGCCGACGCGCGAGGAGCGGATGATCTGCACGCCCTTGGAACGGATGTCCTTCAGGGTGTCCACGAGGTAGCCCGCCACCGAGCCGTTGCCGGTGCCCGCATGGATGATCGCCTTGGCGCCGCCCGCCACCGCGCTGGTGTAGGCTTCGGGGTGCATGTTGCCCGAGCCGTACACGATGGCGACCTCGGGGAGGCTGTCGATGCCGTCGATATTGAATTCGGAGGTGGTGCCGTGGCGCTTCACCGGCGCGCGGAACCAGTAGGTCTTGCCCTCCACCACCATGCCGAGCGGACCCCACTGGCTGAAGAAGGCCGAGGGCTTGATGTTCACGCGCTTGGTGGTGTCGCGGCCGGCCTGGATCTCGTCGTTCATGGTCAGCAGCACGCCCTTGGCGCGGGCATCCTTGGCGCCGGCCACGGTGACGGCGTCGAGGAGGTTGAGGGCGCCGTCCGCCGAGATCGCGGTCGAGGGCCGCATCGAGGCCACCATCACGATGGGCTTGTCGGTCTTCACCACGAGGTCGAGGAAGTAGGCCGTCTCCTCCACGGTGTCGGTGCCGTGGGTGACGACGACGCCGTCGACGTCGTCGCGCTTGACCAGGGCCGAGACCTTCTTGGCGAGCTCGATGAGCTGCGCGTTGGTGAAGCTCTCCGAGGCGATCTGGAACGCCTGCTCGCCGCGCACGTCCGCCACCCCGGCGATGGCCGGCACGGCGGCGATGAGCTTGTCCACCGGCACCTTGGCGGCCTGGTAGGTGGCGCTGTTGGCCGCATCCGCGCCGGCGCCCGCGATGGTGCCGCCCGTGGCGACGATGACGACGCGGGGCTTGGCCGCAGCGGCGGGGGCGGAGGCCGTCTCGCCGGGCTTGGCCGGAATCGGGCCCTCCAGCGCGATCGCGGGGAGGGCGGTTCCGGCCATCAGGGCCATCAGGGCGATCGGCAGGGTACGGCGCATGGGAACACTCGGGTCGTTTCGGGAGCGGCATTGTGGCGCCGCGCACCGGCGAGGCCCAGCCGAAAAACGCGCCCGTGACGGGTCAATCCCGAGGCATCCGGAAAACCGTCATCGGGGAGGTTGGATCGCGCGAGCCACCGGGCTGTCTCGGGGGCCGTCCTGACCGGAAGATCCGGCGGGGGCCTTGCACACCCGCCCGTCCGGGGCGAGGAGGCTGTGCGGTACTGCAGGGATCGAGCGGAACGAACCGATCATGACCATCGATCACATCGATCTGTCCCGGGTCGACCTCAATCTGCTGGTCGCCCTCGACGCGCTCCTGGCCGAGCGCAGCGTGACCCGGGCGGCCGCCCGCATCGGCATCGGCCAGTCGGCGATGAGCAGCAGCCTGGCGCGCCTGCGCACCCTGTTCTCCGACGAGCTCCTGACGCGCGCGCCCGAGGGCATGCGTCCGACGCCCCGGGCTCTGGCGCTGGCCGAACCGGTGCGGACCCTGCTGCGGCAGGTCCAAGCGCTGGTGCGTCGCGATGCCGAGTTCGATCCGCGTACGGTCACCCGCACCTTCACCATCGGCCTACCCGACAGCGCCGAGGTGCTGATCGGCCCCCGCCTCCTCGCCCACCTGCGACGGGAGGCGCCGGGCATCAGCCTGCTGCTGCGGTCCATCGACCGCATCCGCATCCTGCAGGAGCTCGATGCGGACCGGGTCGACCTCGGCATCGGCTTCTTCTCTGAGGGGCAGACCCACCACAAGCAGCGCCTGCTCTATCGCGACAGCTATCTCTGCATGTTCAATGCCGACCTCGTCGGCCTGACGCCGCCGATCTCGCTCGACGACTACCTACGCTTTCCCCACGTGCTCACCAGCCTGAAGGAGACCGCCCACGGGGTCGTGGACGATGCCTTGGCGCGGCTCGGGCGCCGGCGCACCCTGGCGGTGACGACGCCGCGCTTCCTCGCGGTGCCGTTCCTGGTGCGCAGTGCGCCCGTCCTGACCACGATGCACGCCCGACTCGCGACCTTCTTCGCCGGGGCGCTGGGCCTCACCGTGAGCCCGGCCCCGGTTGCCCTGGAGGATGTCGCGATCTCGATGCTCTGGCACGCCTCCTACGACGACGATCCCGCCCATCGCTGGCTGCGCCGGACCCTCCTCGCCCTGGTGGAGCAGCCGACCGGAACGATCTGACCGTCGGGGGGGCGGGGCGCAGCCACGGAAGCGGCACAATCCTGCGCGATTTCCGCGGCGCGTGAGGATTCGCACGGATGTGATTCACGGGAGGGCGAGGTTCGTTACCGTTCATCAACCGTTCGGTGATTCCCTCCCACAGTGACGCTTCTGGATTTGCACAGGCTCTTCGGGATCAAAGGAACGGAGCTATGAAGAACTCGCTGGTCGCGGCCCTCGTGGCTGCCTCGTTCGCCGTCGCCGCAACCCCGAGCGCCCAGGCGCGCGATGGCATCGGAGCCGGTGGGGCCGCCGCCCTCGGCGTGCTCGGCGGCCTCGCCATCGGCGGTGCGATCGCCTCGTCCCAGAACGATGGCTACTATCCCGGCCGCCCGGTCTACCGCGCCCCGCGCCCGGTCTACGTCGAGGAAGAGGTCTGCCACATGGAGCGCCGCGGGTACGTCGACGCCTACGGCTACGAGCACATCCGCCGCGTCCGCGTCTGCGAGTAAGGCAGACCGAGGGGCGAGCGGCCACTCCACGATCGGTTTCGATGTCAGGCCAGACGGCCCCGCCTCCACGGCGGGGCCGTTCTCGTTCCGGCGGCCCCCTGGCTGCGCCGCCACGCCGGAACCGTTCACCAGGGTCGTCTCCGTTTCGCCGCTTCCTCGGGAGCAACGCGCCAGCGTCCAGCCCGCAAGCATATAATTGTATTAGTTCTAAAATGTTGCTCCGCGATCACGTCGCGAAGTTGTTTAGATCTGCGCCCTAACCGGCTCGTTGACCATCTGAAAATTTTGTTTCAATTGGCCACAATACATTTGGTCGTAGGTCGAACCGTGCCGTTTTTCTTTGTGATCCCCTCCGCACAACCGAGGCGCGGTATCTTCAGCTTGAGGATGGCCCTGGCCAGTTCAGTGGCTGCCATGGTTGCGAGTGCGGTGACTCCGGCGAAGGCCCAGCAATCCAGCCCGCCGAGCGCGTCGGCCGTGACCCTGGATACCCTTGAGGTCGTCGGCGATCGTCGGGGCGGCGCCGCGATCGGCGCGGCCGAGGATCCGCGCGGACCCGTTGCCGGATACGTCGCGACCCGCTCCGTTTCGAGCACCAAGACCGACACCGCGATCATCCGGACGCCCCAGGCGATCTCCGTGGTGGGGCGCCAGCAGATCGACGACCAGAAGCCGGCCTCGCTCGCCGAGGCGACCCGCTACGCGCCGGGCGTCCGCGGCGAGACCTTCGGTGCCGACCCGCGCAACGACTGGTTCCTGATCCGCGGCTTCACCGCCCAGGAATCCGGCTACTTTCTCGACGGGCTGCAGCTGTTCACCTCGGCCTTCGCCACCTGGAAGCTGGAACCCTTCGGCCTGGAGCGGCTCGAGATCCTGCGCGGGCCGAATTCCGGCCTGTACGGCGGCGCCAGCCCCGGCGGCATCATCAATGCGGTGAGCAAACGACCCCCCATCGTGCCGATCCGCTACGTCGAGACCGGCGTCGACAACTACGGCAACGCCTATGCGGGCTTCGACATCGGCGGTCCGGTGGATGCGCCGGGCACCGAGGGCAAGCTGTTCTACCGGCTCGTCGGCCTCGGCCGGGCGGGCGGCACGCAGGTCGACTACGTCAACAACGACCGCTTCTTCTTCGCGCCCTCGATCACTTGGAAGCCGGACGCCGACACCTCGCTCACCGTCCTCGCCCAGGTGCAGCGCGACCGCGCCGGCACCCAGAACTTCCTGCCCTACGAGGGCACGGTCACGCCCGCGCCCTTCGGCTTCATCAAGACGAGCCGCTTCACCGGCGATCCGGCGACCGACCGCCTGACCCGGTCCCAGGACATGATCGGCTACGAGTTCGAGCACCGTTTCGACAACGACATCAAGTTCCGGCAGAACGCGCGCCACGGCACCGTCACCGTTAATCTCTTCAACCGGTACGGCGGCGGCTACGCCACCACGCCGGCCGCAGGCGACCTCAGCCGGTTCGACTTTTTCACCCGCGGCGCCGCAGTGCAGAGCGACATCGACAACCAGTTGGTCATTCCGTTCCGCACGGGAGATTTCGGGCACACGGTGCTGGCTGGCTTCGAGTACCGCCGCTACCAGATCGACGATTACCAGGCCTTCGGCTTCGGTCCGTCGCTGAACCTGATCCGGCCAATCTACCCCAACACACCGCTCAACCTGGGCGCGCCCTACCAGAACGCACTGATCACCCAGAACCAGTTCGCGGCCTACCTGCAGGACGAGATCACGTTCGGGAATTTCTCGATGGTGCTCAGCGGTCGCCACGACTGGGTCGCGACCGACAACGACAATCGCATCGGCGCCAGCGCCAGCCGCGATACCAGCGCCTTCAGCGGCCGCGTCGCCTTGATCTACAACGACGAGTCCGGGCTTGCCCCCTACGTGTCCTATGCGCAGGGCTTCAACCCGACCGTCGGCCTCAACGGCGTGACCGGCCAGCTCCTGCTGCCTGAGAGAAGCGAGCAGACCGAGGTCGGCCTGAAGTACAAGCCCCCGGGCTTCGACGGCTATTTCGCCGCCGCCCTGTTCGACCTGACCCGCTCGAACGTCGTGACCACCAATCCGCTCAACATTCAGCAGGTGGTGCAGACCGGCGCGGTGAACTCGCGCGGTGCCGAGATCGAGATGGTGGCCAACCTCGCGCCCGGCCTGCGGGCCGTCGCGTCCTACACCGCCTACGATCTCTCGGTGACCCGCGACCTGAACACGGCCCTCCTCGGCCGGACGCCGACCAACACCCCCGAGCAGTACGGCTCGCTGTTCCTGGACTACACGTTCCAGAGCGGCGTCTTGCGCGGCTTCGGTCTCGGCGGCGGCGTGCGTGGCGTCGGACGCTCCTTCGCGGACCAGGCCAACGAATTCCGCGTGCCGGGCTACGTCGTCGGCGACCTCGTGGCCCACTACGATTGGGAAGGCTGGCGCTTCGCCCTCAACGTATCGAACGTCTCGGACGAGCGGATCGTCAACAGCTGCAGCACCGTCACGGCCTGCTACTACGGCGAGCGCCGCCGGGTGCTCGGCAGTATCGGCTACCGCTGGTAGCCACCCGGGGTCGCTCTCGGCGGGATGACCCTGCCGAGACCGGTCACAGCGGCTGGTAGGTGTGCTCCTCGGCCGGGAAGGTGCCGGAGCGGACCTCCTCGGCATAGTCCTTCACGGCGGCCTCGATCTGGCCCCGCAGGGTGCCGAAGCGCTTCACGAATTTCGGCACCCGGTCGCTCAGGCCGAGCATGTCCTCGAGGACGAGGATCTGACCGTCGCAGGCCATGGTGGCGCCGATGCCGATGGTGGGCGTGGTGATGTCGGGGGAGGTGGCGATGGCCCGGGCCACCGGCTCGACGATGCCCTCCATCACGATGGCGAAGGCGCCGGCGTCGTTGATGGCGCGGGCATCGGCCATCAGGCGGCGCTCGCCGTCGGCCTCGCGGCCCTGCACCTTGAAGCCCCCCATGGTGTTCACCGACTGGGGGGTCAGGCCGATATGGCCCATCACCGGCACGCCGCGCTCCACCAGGAAGGCCACGGTCTCGGCAAAGCGCGCGCCGCCCTCCATCTTGATCGCCCCGGCGCCCGTCTCCTTGAGCACGCGGGCAGCATTGAGGAAGGCCTGTTGGGGGCTCGCCTCGTAGGAGCCGAAGGGCATGTCCACGACCACCAGGGCCCGCGAGGTCCCTCGGATTACGGCCTGCGCCTGGACGATCATCATCTCCAGGGTCACCGGCAGGGTCGATTCCATGCCGTGCATCAGCATGCCGAGGGAGTCGCCCACGAGGATGAAGTCGCAATACGGGTCGAGGATGCCGGCGGTATGGGCGTGGTAGGCGGTCAGCGCGATGATCTTGCGCCCCTCGGCCTTGCGCTTCGCCAGGTCGATCGCGCGGATGCGGCGGGACTGAACGGCTTGCGACATGGGACTCCACCCGGCTGGTGCGGATCGCCGGAATGCCGGCGGACCGTCTGCTGGTGGCGTCTCTATACACGGCCTCGCCCGCACGCGCGCGGGCCGAAGTAACGGTCCCCCGGCATTGTCGCCGGATCTCCGATCCGTAAAACTCTTATCTTGTCGGTGGCATACCAAATATCGCCCCCGCTGGCGACAGGTCATCTCAGCGAGGATCTGAGCGTCGTAAGTCCTGCCCGGGGGCGTCGGTAGCAGCGATGGCGTCGCTGCTCCGTGCTCTCTCCGGGCGTTGCCTCCCTAGACTTGCGGGCGCCTGCGGGTGCCTTTATTCTGCGACAACGGAACCGCTGTCAACTGCGCATGCGTCGGTGTGTCTGCAGATATCTGCAGATCATTTCAGCGTCGTCGCAGCATGGGAAAACATCGTGCCCGATCAGAGGGTTCGTATTGCGATGTCCCGGTTCGACTGATCGTCCGCTCCGGCAGGTTTTCGGGCGCGGCTGGGCTTGCGGACCAAGAGGCCCTTGGCCGGGTTCCTGACCTAGCGCTGCGCTGCGCCTCCGGCTCGGGCACTCCACGCGGGGTCCTCGGGGATCACCGTGGTGGGGTGGCGCTCCTGCCAGCCCTCGATGCCCTCGGGGAACCAGTGCACGCGGGTATAGCCCTGCAGCACCAGCCGCTTGGCCGCATTCCAGCTGCCCCAGCATTCGGGATGGCAGAAGGCGACGATGGCCCGGCCCCTGTCGCCCCCGGTCAACTCCCCGACGCGCTGGAGGAAGAGCGTCTCGCGAGCCGGATCGAGGGGCGCGGCACCGGCATTGGCCATCCAGACCGCGCCGGGGATCGAGCGGTGGGCGGGCAGCCAGGGCCGGTCGTCCGGAAAGCCCGCCGGGCGCCGGTCGGCCAGGGACACGTCGAGAAGGATCGGCTTGTCGCGGGCGATCAGGGCATCGAGGGCGTCGATGTCGATGACCGTGGCGCCCGACAGAGTGGCTGGGGTGTAGCCCCGTTGCGGCCCTGTCCAGATCCCGTCCGGTTCCGGCACGTTCACGGGGGAATCCGCTGGGCCGGCCGCCGCCAGGACGAGCATGGCGGTTCCCACGACCGCGAGCCGGACGAGCCGCCGCATCATGGTGCGGACCCGCTCAGTTCGTGGCGCTCGGCGCCGTGAAGCTGTGCTCCCAGCGGCCGTTCTGGTTGTCGGTGGCCACCACCTTGATCGGCCCCTGGCCCTCCGGCTGCAGGCCGAAGTTGATCACCGGGTTCGACGCGATCGAGATGTCGCCGTCGAGGGTCAGGACGGCCTGGTCGCCGCGGGTGATCGCGACTTTGTTGATGTAACGGGCCGGCGTGTAGTCGCGGGTGATCTGGTTCATCTGCATGCCGCTGAAGTTCGGGTGACGGATCATCAGCGTCGCCTCCACGGGGCGCCCGGGCTGGGCCTCCGCGAATTTCAGCTTCATGTCGCCCATCCCCTTCATCGCCTCCTCGTCGCTCATCCCCATGGGCGCCGAGCAGCCGCCGGAAGCCTTCACGAACTTCGTGGTCTCGAAGAGCCGGCCGTCCTTGGTCTCCACCACGGCGTGGATGTTGGTGTAGTTGTTCACCCGCACACGGAGCTTGATCTCGCCGGCATCCGCCCCCGGGCCGAAGGCGATATGGGCGGCGTAGGGCGACGGGTTGTCGTCGATGACGAGGTGGATGCCCGCGACCTTGTCCTTCTCCGGCATGGTCAGGGTGATCGGGACCAGCGAGGCATCGAGCGCCCGCGCCGGCGCGTCGATCTTCACGAGGCTGTCGGTCGGTGCGATCGTCTTGTCACCGAAGATCGACGTCCGGATCTCCTTCCAGCGGGCGAGGCGTTCCGACTCGTCGTCCGAAGCCCCGGCGGCAAGGCTCGGGCTGGTCCGCAGCGCGGTGCCGGCGCCGACCAGCGGCAGGGCGAGCGACAGGGCTGCCAGGACGGAGCGGACGAGAACAGGTTTAGCAATGGAGCGGGTCATGGCGTTTCTCCTGCTGGATGATCGTTCTTCTTGCGACATCTCTTACATCACGTGGCACCGGGCGGGATCGGCCTCAAGCGACGCTCGCAAATTGAGGTCTCGGGTCATGATCTCGAGTGATGGTCTCCTGCCACGCCCTCATTCCCATTCCAGCTCCTTGAAGGCCTGGGTGACGTTGCGGCCGTTATAGGTATCGAACAGGACCCACCGGTCGCGCTCGGACTGGGCGACGGTCCGCACCGCCTTCTCGATCGGCACGTCCGCCACGATGGCCTTCCGCGTCTCGTCCCGGAGGATCGTGAGATAGCGGGTGAGGTCGTCGAGGGCGGGCGCGACATCGACCAGCCGCGGTCCGTGCCCCGGAACGGCCTTGGTCGCCCCCATCGCGCGCAGGCGGTCCGCCTCCTTGAGCCAGCCCACGAGGCTGCCGTCGAGGGAGGGGATGCGGGTGACGAACAGGAGGTCGGCGGGAAACAGGATGCCGCTCGCCGAATCGCGCATCGAGAGATCGCAGTTCGTGTGCGCCGCGCCGTGCGCGGCGAAGCGCACGGCGCGGCCGCCGAGATCCACCTCGGCGCCGTCCGTCACCTCCAGGGTGGGATAGACCACGCTGCCGGCCCGGTCCGCGCCCAGAATCTCGACGAGGCGCCCGCGATAGTATTCGCCCCGGGCATCCAGGGCGGCGCGCAGGGCATGGTGGCCCACGTAGACCGGCTTGTCCTCGGCGAAGGCCGCCGCCCCGAAGCAATGGTCCGGGTGGACGTGGGTCAGCACCACGTGGCTGATCGGCTTGTCCGTGCGCTTGCGGATCTCCGCGCGCAGCCAGGCGCCATCGGCGAGGCTGCCGCCGGATTCGGTGACGAGCACGGACCGGTCGCCGACGATGAAGCCGATATTGGCGATGGCGTCGTCGTTCTCGGGGGTCGCCTCGGCGTCGGGGCCGCGCCGGATGAAGATGCCGGGGCCGACCTCCTGCAGGTCGAAGCCCTCGGCCGACCGTCCGAGGGTCGGCAGGCAGCACAGGCACAGGCCGCCGAACAGGGCGCTGCGGCGCGTGGTGCTCCAGCGTGATCGGCCGGCGTCCGCCCGCATGAACTTCCTCCGTCTTCTTGTTCTACCAATTAGTAGGTAGATTTTTTCCCGCGTCAACGGCATAAGCCGGAAGGCCGGCGGCCGGGCGATCACGGACTCGCGCGCGGGCGCCGAGGGACGAGGGCGGTCGTCCGTCAAGGAGACCACGGGACGATGAGGGACACCCGCGCCGCGCTGCTGCTGCAGGCCGAGACCCTGGTGCGGCGCCGGGGCTATGCCGGCTTCAGCTATGCCGACCTTGCCGAGACGGTCGGGATCCGCAAGGCGAGCATCCATCATCACTTCGCCACAAAGTCCGACCTCGCCCATGCCCTGGTGGCCGCCTACGACGCGCGCTACGACGCCGCCCTGGCCGAGATCCGAGCCGACGAGCCGGACGCGATCCGTCGGATCGCCGCCTACGGGACGCTCTATCTCGGGGGCGTCGAGGCCGGGCTGGGCTGCCTCTGCGCCGTCTTAGCGATCGAGGGAGAGGCTCTGCCGGATTCCCTGCGCGCCGACATCGCCCGCTTCTTCGACAAGCACATCGCCTGGTTGGAGGGTGTGCTCGCCGAGGGGATCGCGGCCGGGAGTGTCCGGGGCTCCGTCGCGCCCGGGGCAACCGCCCGCATGGTGATCGCCGCCCTCGAAGGTGCTCTGCTCATGGAGCGCCTGCTGGCGGGGCCGGCGGGATTCCGCGGCACACTCACGGCGCTCTGCGACGGGCTGCGGGCCGGCGGGGTTTCATCCGATCGGGGTTTCATCCCGCCGGACTGATACAATATAACAGGCTGCAGCGACGCCTCCCGCGCCATCGACGAAGAGTCTCCATGTCCGACAGCCCGAACACCGCCTCCGCGAAGATTCCCGTCACCGTGCTCACCGGTTACCTGGGCGCGGGCAAGACCACGCTCCTCAACCGCATCCTCACCGAGAACCACGGCAAGCGCTACGCCGTGATCGTCAACGAGTTCGGGGAGATCGGCATCGACAACGACCTCATCATCGGCGCCGACGAGGAGGTGTTCGAGATGAACAACGGCTGCGTCTGCTGCACGGTGCGCGGTGACCTCATCCGCATCATGGACGGCCTGGTGAAGCGGCGCGGCAAGTTCGACGCGATCATCGTCGAGACCACCGGCCTCGCCGATCCCGCCCCCGTGGCCCAGACCTTCTTCATCGACGAGGATGTCGGCGCGGCCGCCCGCCTCGACGCGGTGGTGACGGTGGCCGATGCCAAGTGGCTCTCGGACCGCCTCAAGGACGCGCCGGAAGCCAAGAATCAGATCGCCTTCGCCGACGTGATCCTGCTCAACAAGGCCGATCTTGTGGCGGAGGCGGACCTCGCCCGGGTCGAGGCCCAGATCCGCGCGATCAACCCCTACGCCAAGGTCCACCGCACCGAGCGCTGCGCGGTGCCGCTGGAGGCGGTGCTGGAGCGCAACGCCTTCGATCTCGGCCGCATCCTCGACATTGAGCCCGACTTCCTCGAGGAGGGCCATCATCATCACCACGACGACGACATGCAGTCGGTCTCGGCGAAGATCGACGGACCGGTCGACCCCGAGAAGTTCATGCCCTGGATCTCGACTCTGACCCAGGTCCAGGGCCCCGACATCCTGCGCTGCAAGGGCATCGTCGCCTTCCCGGACGAGCCGCAGCGCTTCGTCTTCCAGGGCGTCCACCAGATCCTCGACGGCGACCTTCAGGGGCCGTGGAAGGACGACGAGCCGCGCGTCTCCCGCGTGGTCTTCATCGGCCGCAAGCTCGATCCAGAGGCGATCCGCGCCGGCTTCGAGGATTGCAAGGCCGGGTGACGAGCGATCGTCGCGGGACGGCGCTCGTCCCCCGGGCCGTCATGCGGCCTTCACGCCGGCCAGGAACTGCGACACCTCCTGGCCGAGGTTTTCGGAGTAGCGCGACAGCTCCCGAGCGGCACTCAGGACCTGGCTGGCGGCGGCGCCCGTCGATCCGGCGCCGGCGCGGACATGCTCGATGTTGGTCGTCACCTCCTGGGTGCCCTGCGCGGCCTCCTGGACGTTCCGGGCGATCTCCCGGGTGGCGGCGCCCTGCTGCTCCATCGCGGCGGCGATGCCGTTCGCGTAGGTCGACATGTCGGCGATGGTCCGGCCGATCCGCGTGATGTCGGACACGACCTCGCCGGTGGCACCCTGGATCTCGCCGATCTTGGTGCGGATCTCCTCGGTGGCGCGCGCGGTCTGCCCGGCCAGTTCCTTCACCTCGGAGGCGACGACGGCGAAGCCCCGGCCGGCCTCGCCGGCCCGGGCCGCCTCGATGGTGGCGTTGAGCGCCAGCAGGTTGGTCTGGCCCGCGATGTTCGTGATCATGGCGACAACGTCGGTGATGCTGGACGCAACCTCGGTCAGCCGCTTCACGGTCGCCTCGGTGCGCTGCGTGTCCTCCACGGCCTGGTTGGCCATGCCGGAGGATTGGCTGACCTGGGTCACGATCTCCTGGATCGAGGCGGACATCTCCTCGCTGGCGGCCGCGACCGTGTGGACGTTGGCCGAGGTCTCTTCCGCCGCGCTCGCCACCGTCGTCGCCTGCCGGATCGACTGATCCGCCGTGGAGGCCATCGACTGGGCGGTGGCCTCCATCTCGGTGGCCGCCCCCGCCAGACCCTGCGTGAGGTGCGAGACGTTGGCTTCGAAACGCTTCGTCAGCCCGTCGAGCACTTCGGCCCGGCGGATCTTCGCCTGGTTCTCGGCGTCCTGCTCGGCCGCCAGCTGACGCGCGTCGGTCGCGTTGCGCTTGAAGACTTCCAGGGAGCGCGCCAGCAGGCCGATCTCATCCTTGCGCGCCATGCCCTCGACGGTGACGGTCAGGTCGCCGCTCGCGAGACGGCCCATCGCGGCGCCCATGGCGGTGACCGGACGGGTGATCGCGAAGATCACGATCAGGCCGGCGCTGCCCAGGGCGGCCAGCAGCCCGACGACGGCCGACGCCACCAGCGTGGTCGTGGTGCTTCTGACGATCTCGTCGGCGTTGACGGCGCTTGCCTTCAACTCCGCGTCGATGAGGGCGATCCGCTGATTCGCCTCCTCGCGCAGCTTGGCCCGCAACGGTGTCGCTTCTGTCTGGGCGATCCTGTTTCCGGTCGCGGGATCGTTGTTCAGGGCGGCCTCGGAGGAGCGGTTCAGAACGGCGAAGTAGACCTCCAACCCCCGTCGAAGCTCGGCGTTCGCCGCGACGCGATCGGACGTATCCGCCAGGGCGGCAAGGCTGGCCTGTGCCGCGTAGGTCGCCTTGATGGCGATGGCCTGCCGGGACTTGAAGTCGTGGCTTCTCGGACCGGTCGGATCGATCAGGATGTTGCGATTCTGGAGTGCGGCTTCCGTCAAGGTGATCTGCAGGCCGAGTGCGTAGCTCTGCCGCGCCATCTGCACCTGGACGATCTCCCGTGTCTGGTCCGCAATCTGGGACAGCGCATGACGGGCGTAGATCACAAGACCTACGGCGACCAGTGCCGTCATGGCGAACGGAATGATGATCTTTACCAGGAGGCTTAGATTATTGAACGTCCTCATCACGCATCCCGCCTCTGCAAATGGAGGATCATATTTGTTTCTTCACGGATCTCATTTGACGGTTAAATAACATTTAACATTCGCAATTTATCTGTTTAAATTAGGTCTTATTGTTGAAAGATCGATAATAGTGTTGTCACGTTACAAATCCTAGAAGGATGAGTTTAGAAAGATTATTATTCACCGCAGGATAAGTTCAGATGTTCTGATTTGGAGATAGCGTCATGGAACGGAAGAGTTCCCGTACGCTGCCTTCTGCGAGATCTCGGGTTCGGTGGGTGTTCCTGGCTCGGCAAGAAGGACATTGCTGAAGAGGGTTTTTTGAATGCGCTGGAGCCGTCGTCAGATCATCTCGAACGGCCGGGTATCCTAACGACGTGACCCTCGGGACACGCGAGGCTTCGACGGCGCATCGCAACACTTGGTTTACCATTCCGGCACAGGATCGGTCCCGTGCCGGCCTGCCGCCGCCGGCCGCGATCGGCTGCCCTGCCCGGGCGCCGTGAGGCCCCGGAGAGCGCTGATCCCATGATGTCCCGCGCCGAACGCACGCCCCTGACGGACTGGTGGTGGACCGTCGACCGCGGCCTGCTGGCCGGCCTCGGCGCGCTCATGGTGGCGGGCCTGGTCTTCCTCATGGGCGGCGGGCCGCCCGTGGCCGAGAAGATCGGCCTGCCGACCTTCCACTTCCTCAACCGGCAGGCGCTCTACCTCGCGCCCACGATCCTCATCATCGTCGGCGTCTCGTTCCTGTCCCTGCGCCACATCCGCCGCGTCGCGCTCTTCACCTGGATGATGGGCGTTGCGCTCTGCATCCTGGCGAGCAAGTTCGGGCCGGAGATCAAGGGCGCGCACCGCTGGATCCAGTTCGGCGCCATCGGCATCCAGCCCTCGGAATTCGTCAAGCCCGCCTTCGTGGTGGTGGCGGCCTGGGCCTTCTCGGAGGGCGCGCAGCGCCGCGACATGCCGGGCGGCCTGCTGGCGATCCTGCTCCTGCCGGTCACCATCGTGCCCCTCGTGCTGCAGCCCGATTTCGGCCAGACCATGCTCATCACCATCGTGTGGTGCGCGCTGTTCTTCGTGGCCGGCCTGCACTGGTTCTGGGTGGCGGGCCTCGGCGCCGGCGGCCTCATCGGCGTGGCCGCCGCCTACCGCTTCCTGCACCACGTGCGCGAGCGCATCGATCGCTTCCTCGACAGCGATTCCGGTGACAACTTCCAGGGCTTCTGGGCCCGGCAATCGTTCAATTCGGGTGGCTGGTTCGGCACCGGTCCGGGGGAGGGCGTCGCCAAGCGCCACCTGCCCGACGCCCACACCGACTTCATCTTCTCGGTGACGGGTGAGGAGTTCGGCACCGTTGTGTGCCTCGGCCTCGTCCTCCTGTTCGCCTACATCGTCATGCGCGGCCTGAAGCTGGCCCGGCGCACCGACGACACCTTTTCGCGGCTGGCGATCACGGGCCTCACCACCCTGTTCGGCCTCCAGGCCTGCATCAACATGGCGGTGAACGTCCGGCTGATGCCCGCCAAGGGCATGACGCTGCCCTTCGTCTCCTACGGCGGCTCGTCGCTGATCTCGCTCGCCCTCGGCATGGGCTTCCTCGTGGCCTTGACCCGCAAGCGCCCCCGGACCACCACCCTGAGCCAGAAGCCGCCGGGCACCGCCCCGGCGACGATCGCCGGAGTGATGCGTTGACCGTTGCCACCGCCACGATCCTGCTCTGTGCCGGGGGCACGGGCGGGCACCTGTTTCCCGCCGAGAGCCTGGCCTACGCCCTGCGCGCCCGAGGCGTGCGGGTCGTGCTCGCCACCGATGCCCGGGTGGACTCCATCGCCACCGGCTTCCCGGCCTCCGAGATCGTCACCATCGCGTCCGCGACGCCCTCGGGACGCTCCCCGATCAGGCGCGCCGGCGCGCTCCTCACCCTCGGCCGGGGCTTCGGTGTCGCCGCGCGGGAGATCCGGCGCATCGATCCGGCCGCCATTGTGGGTTTCGGCGGCTATCCCACGGTGCCGCCGATGCTGGCGGGGCAGATCCTGCGCGTCCCCACCATCCTGCACGAGCAGAACGCCGTGATGGGTCGGGCCAACGCCTTCCTGGCACGGGGCGCCCGCGCCATCGCCACGGGCTTCCGCGAGGTCCGGGGCGTGCCAGTTAAGGCGCTGGCACCCCGGACCCACACCGGCAACCCGCTGCGCCCGGCGGTGCTCGCGGCCGCGAAGGTCGCCTATCCGCCGGCCGGTGCCGACGATCCCCTGCACCTCCTCGTCTTCGGCGGCAGCCAGGGCGCCCGGGTGATGGGCGAAGTCGTTCCGGCCGCCATCGCCAACCTGCCCGCCGATCTGCGCGCCCGGCTCCACCTCGTGCAGCAGGTGCGGGCCGAGGACCTGACGCAGGTCCAGAATCTCTATCTTGGCCTCGGGCTCGCGGGCTTCGAGGCCGCGCCCTTCTTCAAGGACCTGCCGGCCCGCATGGCGGCGGCGCACCTCGTCATCGGCCGGTCCGGCGCGTCCACGGTCTCGGAACTCGCCGCCATCGGACGGCCCGCCATCCTGGTGCCGCTCCCCGGCGCCCTCGACCAGGATCAGGCGGCCAACGCCGCGACGCTGGCCGCCATCGGCGCCGCGCAGGCGATTCCGCAATCCGCCTTCACGCCGGACCGGCTCACCGCGGAGCTGGTCGACCTCTTCACCAATCCCGGAAAATTGACCGCGGCGGCCTCAGCCGCCAAAAGCGCTGGAATTCACGACGCGGCCGAGCGGCTCGCCGACATCGTCCTCGCGACGGCGGCCCGCACCTGACGGCGTCCGCCGATTGATCCCCTTCGGGCCGGTTCGTCCGGACCCCCGACGCCCCTGAGACTGGTCCTTCCCATGAAGCTGCCCGACAAGCTCGGCCCCATCCACTTCATCGGCATCGGCGGCATCGGCATGTCCGGCATCGCCGAGGTGATGCACAACCTCGGCTACACCGTGCAGGGGTCGGACGCCAACGACAACGCCAATGTCCGGCGCCTCTCCGAGAAGGGCATGCGCACCTTCATCGGCCACGAGGCCGGCAACGTCGAGGAGGCCGCCCTGGTGGTGGTCTCCACCGCGATCCGCCGCGACAATCCCGAGCTCGTCGCCGCCCGCGAGCGCCGCCTGCCGGTGGTGCGCCGGGCCGAGATGCTGGCCGAGTTGATGCGCTTCAAGTCCTGCGTCGCCATCGCGGGCACCCACGGCAAGACGACGACGACCTCCCTCGTCGCCACCCTGCTGGATGCCGGCAACCTTGACCCCACCGTGATCAACGGCGGCATCATCAACGCCTACGGCACCAACGCCCGCATGGGCGAGGGCGAGTGGATGGTGGTGGAGGCCGACGAATCAGACGGCACCTTCCTGAAGCTCCCGGCCGATGTCGCCATCGTCACCAACATCGACCCCGAACACCTCGACCATTTCGGCTCGTTCGAGGCGGTCAAGGACGCCTTCCGGCGCTTCATCGACAACATCCCGTTCTATGGCTTCGCGGTGATGTGCATCGACCACCCGATCGTGCAGGACCTCGTCGGGCACATCGAAGACCGCCGCATCATCACCTACGGCGAGAACCCGCAGGCCGATGTCCGGCTCATCGACGTGGACCTGCGCGGCGGCCAGAGCCGCTTCCGCGTGATGATCCGCGACCGCCGCCCCGGCTTCCGTCTTGAGATGGAGGATCTCGTCCTGCCGATGCCGGGCAAGCACAACGCCCTGAACGCCACCGCAGCGCTCGCCGTAGCGCACGAGCTCGGGGTCGAGCCGGAGGCGATCCGCAAGGCGCTGGCCGGCTTCGGCGGGGTGAAGCGCCGCTTCACCCGGACCGGCGTGTGGAACGGCGCCCTGATCTTCGACGATTACGGACACCATCCGGTGGAGATCAAGGCGGTGCTCAAGGCCGCCCGCGCCTCCACCGAGGGCAACGTCATCGCCATCGTGCAGCCGCACCGCTACACGCGCCTCGCCTCGCTGTTCGACGATTTCTGCACCTGCTTCAACGATGCCGACACGGTCATCGTCGCCCCCGTCTACGCGGCGGGCGAGGCGCCGATCGAGGGCATGGACCGCGACGGGCTGGTCTCGGGTCTGAAGTCGCGCGGCCACCGCGACGCCATCGCGCTGCAGCGCTCCGAGGACCTCGCCGGCATCGTCGCCGGCCGCGCCAAGCCCGGCGACTACGTCGTCTGCCTCGGCGCCGGCAACATCACGCAATGGGCCTACGCCCTGCCGGGCGAACTCGCGGCCCTGGACGGCGTGACGGCGTGAAACCGGCCTACGGGTCGGCACCGTCCGGGATCGGATCCTCCGGGTCGACGTCCAGCGCGCGAGGGTGCGATAAACAATGAGGTCGGCCGTGCGCTCACCCCGTTCCATCGCCGACAGGAGGGACTCGGTGATCCCGCCGAGGCTGGCCAGGGCGGCCATCGTCATGTCCGGGCGCTTTCGCCAGAAGGGGAGGGGGCGCGGAGCCCGGCGCACGGCATCGAGGTCAGACTCACTCGGGATCTCGTCCGCCCCGCTCCCCAGTCGCGCCTGGGAGGCCTGCAGCGTACGCGCGCCCGTCGCATCTTCGGCCAGAGCGACGAGCCGCTCGAAATCGGCCTCCGGCAGGATCACGATGGCTTCGCCCGAGGGCGTCTTGGTGCGCACGATGGTCATGCCGATCTTCCTAGCCGTAAATCGAGCCGCGCGGGCCGATGTCGGGCACCATGATCCGACCGGCGCGATCGTGAAGATCACCCGCCAATCGCCGATCCGAAGGTGATATCCCTGCGTACCCCTCAGAGCCTTGATGTTGTTGGCGAGCGCATCCGGTCTCTCAGCGACGAGGCGCAGCTTCCCGCGGATGAGCGCCTCTGTCCTGGGCGGCATCCGGATCAGAGCGCGCGCCGCCGGGCGTATGGAACCGATCGTCCGGCCTAGCGCACGCTCCCGCTCGTCGTCCTGCAACCGATAGTCGTTTTAACTGAAAAGCACCCGCCCAATGACCGCCTTCCCGGACATCACGCCCGACATCCGCGCCCGGGCGCCGGCCCTGCGCGGGCGGCTCATCGCCAACCAGCCGCTCTCGGACCTGACCTGGTTCCGGGTCGGCGGCCCGGCGCAGGTGCTGTTCACCCCGGCCGACGCGGAGGACCTCGGCCTTCTGCTCTCGGCCCTCGATCCGGAAATACCCGTGACGGTGATCGGCCTCGGCTCGAACCTCATCGTCCGTGACGGCGGCGTGCCCGGCGTCGTGGTGCGCCTCGGCGGCCGGGCTTTCGGCATGGTGGCGATCGACGGCGAGACCCTGCGGGTCGGCACCGCCGTGCCGGACATGCGCCTCGCCAAGGCGGCGGCGGAGGCCGGGCTCGACGGGCTGGCGTTCTTCCGCGGCATTCCCGGTTCGGTCGGCGGCGCCCTGCGCATGAATGCCGGTGCCCACGGGGGCGAGACCACCGACGTGCTGGTGGAGGCCCACGGCATCGACCGCCGGGGCGAGGCGCGTCGCTTCACCCATGCGGAGATGGGCTTCACCTACCGGCACAGCGGCGCCCCCGACGACGTGATCTTCACGCATGCGGTGTTCCGCGGGAGCCCCGGCGAGCGGCCGGCCATCGAGGCCGAGATGGAGCGGGTGACGGCGGCGCGCGAGGCGGCCCAGCCGATCCGCGAGCGCACCGGCGGCTCCACCTTCAAGAACCCGCCCGGGGGCAAGGCTTGGCAACTCGTTGACGCGGCCGGCTGCCGTGGTCTGACGGTCGGCGGCGCACAGGTCTCGGAGATGCACTGCAATTTCCTGATCAATCGCGACAACGCCACGGCGGCCGACATCGAGAGGCTCGGCGAGGAGGTACGCCGGCGCGTGCGTGAGACCTCCGGCGTCGAACTCCACTGGGAGATCAAGCGCATCGGATTATCGACACGGACGGCGTAAGACGGTAAGACGTAAGCTGGGCGACAGGCAGGATTCGATGACCGGACGGGACGTTCTGACGGCCTATTCGAAGGTCTCCGTGAAGAGCCAGACCGTGCTCCCGGCCGAAGTCCGCGAACGCCTCGGCATCGGCCCGGGCGATCGCCTTCGCTACGTGATCACCCGGGACGGCATTCGTATCGAGAAGGCGCGGCCCGAGGGTGAAGATCCCTTCGTGACATTCACGGAATGGGCCGGTGCCGCCGACGAAGAAGCCTATGGCAATCTCTAGGGACCCAGGCGGACGCACGTTCCCCGCAGGGACCGTGGTGGTCGTACCGTTTCCCTATTCAAACCATTTGGCTGAGAAGCGTCGCCCGGCCGTCGTGGTCTCGGGGGAGGCCGTTGCCGAGGCGGGATTCGTCTGGATCGCCATGATCACCAGCGCGAACAACCCCGCCATGGGGGGCGATCAAGCGATCGACGATCTTGCTGCTGCCGGGCTCGATGCTCCTTCGGTCATCAGACCCATCAAGCTGGCCTGCATCGAACCGGCTCGCATCCTCAAGCGTATCGGGACATTGCCGCCGGTCGCGGCCGGCGCGGTTTTCGATGCGATCAACGACCGGATCGGCCCGCGAAGGCCGGCGTGACGACGCAATTCATGTCCGCGCAATTCCCAGGAGTCCCCATGTCCAAGCACGTCGCCGTCCTCATGGGCGGGTGGTCCTCCGAGCGGCCGGTCTCGCTGAATTCGGGCCATGCCTGCGCCGATGCCCTGGAGGGGCAGGGCTTCCGCGTCACGCGGGTCGACGTCCAGCCGGACATCGCGACGGTGCTCACCGACCTGCGGCCCGACGTGGCGTTCAATGCGCTGCACGGGCCCGCGGGCGAGGACGGCACGATCCAGGGCCTGCTGGAGCTGCTGCGCATCCCCTACACCCATTCCGGCGTGCTGGCCTCGGCTCTGGCGATGCACAAGGAGCGTGCCAAAGTGGTCATGCGGGCGGCCGGCGTCAGCGTCCCGGAGGGCCGCGTCGTTAACCGTCATGAGGCCTCAAAGTCACACGTGCTGACGCCGCCCTACGTGCTCAAGCCGGTGGCCGAGGGCTCCTCCATGGGGGTCATCATCGTGCGCGACGGACGCTCCCATCCGCCCCAGGAAGTGGGCCGGGCGGATTGGGGCTATGGCGATGAAATCCTTGCGGAAACCTACGTCGCCGGGCGCGAGCTGACCTGCGCCGTGATGGGCGACCGGGCCCTCGGGGTGATCGAGATCAAGCCCGCTTCGGGGGAGTGGTACGACTTCGACGCGAAGTACGCCGAGGGGGGGTCGATCCACGTCCTCCCGGCAGAAATTAAACCAAATCTTTACCAGCGTGTCCAAGAGTTGTCGTTAACGGCGCATCAAGCACTCGGGTGCCGGGGCATCAGCCGTGCGGACCTTCGCTACGACGACACACCGGGGGGAACCGGTGCCCTCGTCGTGCTGGAGGTCAACACGCAACCCGGCATGACGAAGACGAGCTTGGTCCCGGAGATGGCAGCCCATGCGGGCTATAGTTTCGGTGAGCTCGTTCAATGGATGGTGGAGGACGCAACGTTGGGCCGCTAGGGGCCGAAGGCCCGCTCGGCGGCCACGGCCTCCCCGGGTCGGGCCTGCCGGGTCCGGCCGCCGGCACCGTGCGTTCGGTCCGGTCCGCGCTGGCGGCGCGCCTGCGCCGCTTCACGCCGCCCGGTCGGCGCTCCCGCCTCGCGGTCCCGATCGAGCGCCGCGTCCCGCGCCACCTCGGGACGGCGGCCTTCTCGGTCTCCTTCGCCGCCCTCGCCCTCGCCGGCTTCATCGGCAGCGGCGCCTATGACCGCTTCGTGGCCGAGCACGGCCGCCCCCTCGACATCGCGGCGCGGATCGCCGGCTTCGGCGTCGAGCGCGTCACCATCTCGGGCATCGCCCGGCTCTACGAACGCGAGGTGCTGCAGGCCGCCGGCATCGACGGCCACTCCTCGGTGGTCTTCCTCGACGTGGCGGAGGCCCGCGAGCGCCTGCTGGCGGTGCCGCTGATCGCGAGTGCCTCCGTGCGCAAGGTCTATCCGAACGAGATCGTCATCACCCAGGTCGAGCGCGAGCCCGCCGCCCTCTGGCAGCGCAACGGCGAGATCGCCGTGATCGCCGCCGACGGCACGGTGATCGACCAGATGCGCGACGACCGCTACGCCGCGCTTCCCCTCGTGGTCGGTGACGACGCCAACCTCAAGCTCAAGGACTACCTCGCCCTGATCGAGGCGGCCGGCGCCCTGGCCGAGCGGGTCAAGGCCGGCACCTACGTGTCCGGACGGCGCTGGACGCTCAAGCTCGACGGCGTCGACATCCGCCTGCCCGAGACGGGCGCCACCGAGGCCCTGGCTCGATTGGTCAAGCTCGAGCGCGACAACCGCATCCTTGAGAAGGACATCATCGCGGTGGACCTGCGCATGCCCGACCGGGTGGTGGTGCGGCTCACCGAGGAGGCGGCCGCGGCCCGCGCCGAATCCCAGAAGAAGTCCAAGCCCAAGGGGACCAGCACATGAGCCGCACGATCCGTCCGGCGCATCCCGCGTCCCGTCCCCGTTTCACCTCCTCCGCTCGGTAGCCCGATGCACGACCCGCACGGCCTCACCCCACGCCTGAAGCCTCTCTCCGCCCGGCGCAGCACCACCCTCTCGGTGCTCGACATCGGAACGAGCAAGGTCGTCTGCCTCATCGCCGAGCTTCAGCCGGCCGAGGCCCTCACCACCCTGCGCGGGCGCACCCACTTCGCCCGCGTCATCGGCATCGGCCACCAGCGTTCGCAGGGTCTTAAGGGCGGCGTCATCGTCGACCTCGAGGCCGCCGAGGGCGCGATCCGCCAGGCGGTCCACGCCGCCGAGCGGATGGCGAAGGTCGAGGTGCAGTCGGTCATCGTCAACATGTCCGGCGGCCGGATCGGCTCGCAGCACTTCGAGGCGCGCGTCGGCACCCGCACCGGCACCGTCACGGGCTCCGACGTGGAGCGCGTGCTGGAGTCCGCCTCCGCGCACGGCGTCAGCCCCGGCCGGGCGGTGCTCCACGCTCTGCCCACCGGCTACGCCATCGACGGCCAGGGCACGGTCATCGATCCGTCGGGCATGATGGGCGACGCCCTCGGGGTCGATCTCCACGTGGTCACCGGCGAGGCGGCCGCCGCCCGCAACCTCATGCTCGCCGTCGAGCATTGCCACCTCGGCGTCGAGGCGGTGATCGCCACCCCCTACGCCGCCGGGCTCTCGGCCCTGGTCGACGACGAGGCCGAGATGGGCGTCGCCGTGGTCGACATGGGCGGCGGCACCACCAGCGTCGGCGTCTTCTCCGGCGGCCACCTCGTCCACGTGGACGCCGTGGCGGTCGGCGGCCACCACGTCACCATGGATATCGCCCGCGGCCTCTCCACCCGGGTCGCCGCGGCCGAGCGCCTCAAGACCCTCTACGGCTCGGCCATCGCCACCGCCTCCGACGAGCGCGACATGATCGCGGTCCATGGGGTGGGCGAGGACGAGGGCGATGCCCCCAACCACGTGCCGCGCTCGCAGCTCGTGCGGATCATCCGCCCGCGCGTCGAGGAGGTGGTGGAACTGGTGCGCGACCGCCTCCGGGCCGCCGGCTTCTCGGCCCAGGCCGGGCGGCGAGTGGTGCTGACGGGGGGCGCGAGCCAGCTCGTCGGTCTGCCGGAGGTCGCCCGCCGGGTGATGGAGGGCCAGGTCCGCATCGGCCGGCCGCTCGGCATCCGCGGCCTGCCGGAGGCCGCCAAGGGACCCGCCTTCTCCGCGGCGGTGGGCCTCCTGGTCTACCCGCAGGTGGCGCATGCGGAGCATTTCGAGCCGCGGGGCCACGGAGCCTTCGCCGGCACGGGAACGGACGGCTACCTCTCGCGCGTCGGACGCTGGATCCGCGAGAGTTTCTGAGACGACCGCCGTCGCGCCCCAAACCCCACACATCGGGGTGGGTGCGAACGGCCAGACGAGAATCGGCGCCTTCCTCAACCGAGGCGTCAAACGAAACGTGAAAGGCACGAGAGGCTCGACACCATGGCCATCAGTCTGCAGGCGCCGGATATCCGGGAACTCAAGCCCCGCATCACCGTCTTCGGTGTCGGCGGAGCAGGCGGCAACGCCGTCAACAACATGATCGAATCCGGCCTGCTGGGCTGCGAATTCGTGGTCGCCAACACCGACGCCCAGGCGCTGACCTCCTCGAAGGCCGAGCGCGTGATCCAGATGGGCCTCGGCGTGACGCAGGGCCTCGGCGCCGGCTCGCACCCCGAGGTCGGCTCGGCCGCCGCCGACGAGGTCATCGACGAGATCCGTGACCAGCTCTCCGGCGCCCACATGTGCTTCATCACCGCCGGCATGGGCGGCGGCACCGGCACCGGCGCGGCCCCCGTCATCGCCCGTGCGGCCCGTGACATGGGCATCCTCACCGTCGGCGTCGTGACGAAGCCGTTCCAGTTCGAGGGCGTGCGCCGCATGCGCACCGCCGAGGCCGGCATCCAGGAGCTCCAGGCCGCCGTCGACACCCTGATCGTCATCCCGAACCAGAACCTGTTCCGGGTCGCCAACGAGAAGACCACCTTCGCCGACGCCTTCGCGATGGCCGACCAGGTGCTGTACTCGGGCGTCGCCTGCATCACCGACCTGATGGTCAAGGAAGGCCTGATCAACCTCGACTTTGCCGACGTCCGGGCCATCATGCGCGGCATGGGCAAGGCCATGATGGGCACCGGCGAGGCCTCGGGCGAGAACCGCGCCAACCGGGCCGCCGAGGCCGCCATCGCCAACCCGCTCCTCGACGACGTCTCGATGAAGGGCGCGCGCGGCCTGCTGATCTCGATCACCGGCGGCAACGACCTCACCCTCTACGAGCTCGACGAGGCCGCCACCCGCATCCGCGAGGAGGTCGATTCGGACGCCAACATCATCCTGGGCGCCACCTTCGACGAGAGCCTCGACGGCATCATCCGGGTGTCCGTGGTCGCCACCGGCATCGAGCCGGCGCTGATCGCCGCCAACTCGCAGAACAACCCCGACATCGTCCAGACCGAGCAGCGCATCGCCGAGGTCGCCGAGCGTCTGCGTGCGGAAGCGAGGGCGCGGGCCGCACAGCCCGCGTCGACCTTTCGCCCCGTCGGACAGGACGGAGCCGTAGCGGCCCCGGCCGCGCAGCCCGCCGCTCCGGCGTCGCTGCAGGCCGCCCCGATCCAGGCCGCTCCGGTCCAGGCTCCGGTGCAGCAGGCCCTGCGCGCCCCCGAGCCGATGGCCCTCGCCCCCGAGCCGATGCGGGTCGAGCTGCCCCAGGCCCCGGTGATGCGCGACGAGGTGATGCTGACGCAGACCCAGCCGCGCGCCGCCATGTCCTACGAGCCCGCACCGATGCCGGCTCCCGAGCCCGCGCCCCAGCATGCCGCCGGCCCGTTCGTGCCGCCCCGGCCGGCCGTGGCCGTGGCCCGCGCCCCGCGCATGCCGCAGATCCAGGACCTGCCGCTTCCCGCCCAGGCCCAGCTCCGGGCCCGCGAGGAGCAGCCGGCCGAGCCGGCCGGCGATTCCAAGCGCATGACGCTGCTGCGCCGTCTCGCGACGGTGGGCTTCGGCGGACGCCGTGAGGAGGTCGAGGCCGCGCCGCTTCCGCAGATGCGGGCGCCCGCCGCCCCGGTCCCGCAGGCCGCTCCGCCCGCGGACTACGCCAAGCGCGCTCCCGTGCAGGCTCCCCCGGCCTACCGCCCGGCCCAGGGCAACCTCGATCCTCAGGGTCGCGTCGCTCCCCAGGCCCGCATGATGGACGACGACCAGCTCGAGATCCCGGCCTTCCTGCGCCGCCAGGCGAACTGAAACCGGGGTCCGGCGGACGCGTCAACGCCAAGGCTGAGATATTTCAGCCACAGGCCCGGAGCCTCGCGGCTCCGGGCTTTGCCTATTGTTAAACCGTTGTTCCAAAACGAGATTCGGATTCGCTGGTGGAAACCGCGGCTGTAACACAGCGTAAGAATCCGTGATTTGGCCTGCCTTGGAGGCGCGGCTATACGAATTTTGGAACGACAAGGCGCGGTGGTTTCGGCCATCAGACGCCGGCAGGGGCTTCAAGCAGCGGACGGATCGCAAGGGGCGCAGGGCCCATCCCGACGGGATGGGCGCGCCCGATCACGGCCGAGGGCTATGGAATGCGAACGAACCAACAGACGACACTCAAAGCCCCCGCGACCCTGAGCGGCATCGGCGTCCATTCCGGGAACCCGGTCGAGATCACGCTGCATCCGGCGCCCGCCAACCACGGCATCGCCTTCCTTCGCACCGGAATGCCCACCGGCAACGACCGGCTCATCAAGGCCCATCACGCCTGCGTCTCCGCCACCGAGCTCTGCACCGTCATCGGTGACGTCGAGAGCGGCGCGGTCGCCACCATCGAGCACCTGATGTCGGCGCTCTACGGTCTCGGGATCGACAACGTCCTCGTCGAGATCGACGGCCCCGAGATGCCCATCCTCGACGGCAGCGCGCTCCCCTACGTCCAGACCATCGACGCCGTGGGCACCGCGACCTGCGGCGCCGCCAAGCGGTGGATCAAGGTCCTCCGCTCCGTCCGCATCGAGGTCGGCCGGGCCTTCGCCGAGCTCCGCCCCATCGACCGGGGCTTCCGCCTCGACGTCGAGATCGATTTCGAGAACCCGGTGATCGGCCGGAGCCGCAAGGCGATGGACCTCACCCCCTCCGCCTACCGTCGCGAGATCGCCGGCGCCCGCACCTTCGGCATGATGCGGGACGTCGAGCGCTACTGGAAGGCGGGCTTCGCCCTCGGCGCCTCCCTCGAGAACACCGTCGCGGTCGGCGAGACCGCCGTCGTGAACCCCGAGGGCCTGCGCTACGCCGACGAGTTCGTCCGGCACAAGTTCCTTGACGCCGTGGGCGATCTCGCCCTAGCGGGTCTCCCGCTCCAGGGCGGCTACCGCTCCTATTGCGGCGGTCACCGTATGAATGTCGGCGTCCTCACCGCCCTGTTCTCCGATCGCGCCAACTACGCCATCGTCGAGGCTCCCGGCGCCCGCCGCGAGACCAGCCTGACCGAGTTCGGCGCCAGCCTCGGCATCGCCGCCTTCGTGGGCGATCTGTAGCGCCACCGACACACAGCCGTCGTTTCTGTCCAGGGCGTGGCCCGCCCGCCGCTTTCGCGCCCAAATCGCGCTCCACGGTGAATCGAGCGTGAAACGGGACGTCCGTCCGGTGTGCAGCGCACCCGGATCGTGGCATGAGGCCGTCAGCCACGCGACCGACCTTTGTGATGGCTTGACGACGCGAGTCCGAGAACGGACCCGTCTGTTGGGGGAACACCGGAATGCGCCTTACTCATCCCAACCGCGGTGCGATGGCGGCCGTGCTGGTGTCCGTCCTCGGCCTCGGCCTCGGCGGATGCGACGCCCTCGACTCGATCAATCCCTTCGCCGAGAAGTACAAGCCGGAAGTGGTTCCGGATGTTCCCGCCGACAAGCTCTACAGCGAGGGCTTGGCGCGGATGGAAGACAAGGACTACGAGGGCGCCTCGAAGAAGTTCGGCGAACTCGACAAGGCCTACAGCTATTCCGACTGGTCGCGCAAAGCGCTGCTGATGACGGCCTACGCGAATTACGAGGGCGCGAAGTACGACGACGCGATCAACGCCTCGAAGCGCTACCTGCAGCGCCATCCGGCGAGCAAGGACGCGGCCTACGCCCAGTACCTGATGGCGATGTCGCACTACAAGCAGATCCCCGACGTGACCCGCGACCAGGACCGCTCCGAGAAGGCGCTCGCCGGCCTGCAGGAGCTCGTCCAGAAGTACCCGACCTCCGAATACGCGGCCGACGCCAAGGCCAAGATCCAGATCACGCGAGACCAGCTCGCCGGCAAGGAGATGGAGGTCGGGCGCTTCTACCTCGAGCGCCGCAACTTCCCGGCCGCGATCAACCGGTTCCGCGACGTGGTCAGCAAGTACCAGACGACCCGTCACGCCGAAGAGGCCCTGGAGCGCCTGACCGAGGCCTACATGGCCCTCGGCCTGACTCAGGAGGCCCAGACCTCCGCCGCCGTGCTCGGCCACAACTTCCCCGACAGCCCCTGGTACAAGGATGCCCACGCGCTCCTGCAGAACGGGGGTCTCGAGCCGCGCGAGGAGAAGACCTCGTGGATCAGCAAGGTCTATCGCGGCGTCATCGGGCGCACCGCCGAGGCCCAGTAATCCCGGCGCCGCTCCGGCGCCCGTTCGGCGATCCGAGCGCCGCTTGGCCGCTCCCGGTGGGGGCGGCATCTTTTTGCGTGAAGCCGGCGGCACTTCGCCGTAAGGACAGCGCCAGGCTTCACAACGGGACCTCAGACGCGGCATGCTGAGCCAGCTCGCGATCCGCGACATCGTTCTCATCGACAAGCTCGTCCTGAACTTCCGCGAGGGCCTCAGCGTCCTCACCGGCGAGACGGGCGCAGGCAAGTCGATCCTGCTCGACGCCTTCGCGCTGGCCCTCGGCGGCCGCGGCGACGGCCGGCTCGTGCGTCACGGGGAGGGGCAGGGCGCCGTCACGGCCGTGTTCGACGTGCCCCTCGATCATCCGGCCCGTGCGCTCGCCGCCGAGGCGGAAATCGACACCGAGGGCGATCTCATCCTGCGTCGCGTGCAGATGGCGGACGGGCGCACGCGCGCCTTCGTCAACGACCAGGCCGTTGGCGTCCAGGTCCTACGGGCCATCGGCGCGGCCCTCGTGGAGATCCACGGGCAACACGACGACCGGGCCCTGGCCGATCCCACGACCCACCGCGCCATCCTGGACGCCTTCGGGAGCCTGCAGGGCCCACTGGTTCAGGTCGCCGAGGCGGCCAAGCGCGTGAAAGGCGCCCGCTCCGCCCTGTCCGAGCACCGGGCCCGGGTCGAAGCCGCTGCCAAGGAATCCGATTTCCTGCGTCATGCCGTGGCGGAGCTCGAAACCCTCGCGCCGGAGCCGGGCGAGGAGACCACCCTGGCCGAGCGCCGCACGGTGATGCAGCAGAGCGAGAAGGTCGCGCGCGAGCTGAACGAGGCGATCGAGGCTTCGGGCGGTCCCATCGTTTCCCATCTCTCCTCCGCCCTGCGCAAGCTGGAGCGCCGGGCGGCGCAGCTGCCGGCCCTGGTCGAGCCCTGCGTCGCCGCCCTCGACACCGCCCTGACCGCCCTCGACGAGGCCCACACCATCCTCGACGTGGCCCTGCGCGAGGCGGAGTTCGATCCGCGCGAGCTGGAGCGGGTGGAGGAGCGGCTGTTCGCGCTTCGGGCCGCCTCGCGGAAATACCAGGTGCCGGTGGACGACCTCGCGGCCCTGCGCGCGCGCTACGCCGCGGACGTCGCGGCGATCGACGCCGGCGAGGAAGCCCTCGGCGGCCTGGAGGCGACGCTCGCCGCGGCCGAGGCCGCCTACGCGAAGGCCGCGGCCAAGCTCACGGAGGGCCGCAAGCGCGCGGCCAAGGCCCTCGACGCGGCGGTGAAGGCCGAGCTGCCTCCGCTCAAGCTGGAGCGCGCCCGCTTCATCACCGAGATCGCCACCGATCCGGACTCCCGCGATCCGTCCGGCTACGACCGCGTGGAGTTCTGGGCCCAGACCAATCCCGGCACGCGCCCGGGGCCGATGATGAAGGTCGCCTCGGGCGGCGAACTCTCGCGCTTCATGCTCGCCCTGAAGGTGGTGCTCGCCGACAAGGGGTCCGCGCCGACCTTGATCTTCGACGAGATCGACACCGGCGTCGGCGGGGCGGTGGCGGATGCGATCGGCGCCCGGCTTGGGCGCCTCTCCACTCGGGTCCAGGTGGTGGCTGTGACTCACGCGCCGCAGGTGGCGGCGCGGGCGGAGACGCACTTCCTGATCGCCAAGGACCCCGTGAAGGGCAGCGACCGGGTCGCCACCCGGGTCGCCTCCCTCGAAGCCCCCGCGCGTCGCGAGGAGATCGCCCGGATGCTGGCCGGCGCGACGGTGACCGACGAGGCCCGGGCCGCGGCTGCGCGCCTGCTTCAGGCGGCCGACGTCTCACCGTAGCGGCGCGGCGCGGCCTTTAACGGTTCCTTAACCATGTTGGGCGACACTCGTTGAACGGCGAGTGTGCTCCATTTCGGCGCCGGCGTTGGATCGCTCGAACGAGGGACTGAGACGTTGGACCAGAGAGTTTGCGACGGCGAGATGCGGGAGGACACGACGCATGCGTGTCAGCCCAACCTGCCCGACGACACGCGGTACCGTCTCGGAACCGCGCTGCGATCGATCTACGAAGAAACCTGCGACACCCTGCCGATCCCGGACAGCCAGATCGATCTCCTCCTGCGCCTGCGGCACAAGGAGCGGGACCTGCGGCGGCTCGACTAGGGGTCCACTACCAGCGCCGCGCATTGGGCTGCCGCTTGTACTCGGCGGCGCGGATCTGGGTGAGGACGCGGTCGAGGCTGAGGAGCAACACCTTCTCGTCGTCGGCGGCCTGGTCCACGGCCACTTGGCCCGGGCCGAACTGCCGGCGCAACTGCACCAACGACAATTGGCGTTCCAGATCCTCGCGCTGCGCATGCAGGTCGAGGAAGGCGGCCTCGTCGGCATCGATGGCAGTCGTCGGCTCCGTCACGGCTCCTCACCTTCTCTCGGCGGTCGGGGACCGACGACGAAGATCAACGCGCGAAGTCCCGAAACCGTGCCGCGCTCGCGCGCGACGGATCAGCGAAAGCCGCCGACGCGCCGGTCTCGCTTGCGCTCGGCGGCCGGCTGGTAGGCGATCTGTGCATGGGCGGTGCAGTAGGGCAGGCCGGTGATCGAGCGGTCGCCGCAGTAGTGGAAGTCGGGCGAGGTCGGATCGCCGATGGGCCACCGGCACATCGATTCCCGCAGGTCCATGATCGTCACGCGACGGGAGATCGTCAGGGCCACGGGCGGCACCACGGCCGGTGCGGCCGCGGGAGCCGCGAAGGCAACGGGAGCTTCGTCGAGGTCCGGGGCCACGATCGCGGGCGCCACGACCTCCAGCTCCGGCTCGCGCGCGACCTTGCGGGGCGATACGCCGGGCGTCTCGGCCGCCTTGACGCGGCCCGACAGGCCGAGCCGGTGGACCTTGCCGATCACTGCGTTGCGGGTCACGCCGCCGAGCTGCGTCGCGATCTGGCTGGCGCTCAGGCCATCCTCCCACAGCCGGCGCAGGAGATCGACCCGCTCGTCCGACCAACCCGGGACCGTTTCCGTCATAGCCCCCTCCGAAATCGCCCGCTTCCGTCCGTTCGGCTCACGTGACGCCCCTGCACCGGGCCTGCGGCGCCGAGATCAAGACCGTCATCGCAGGAAGGACAGCGGCCCCCCGGCCGTCGATGTGCGAACCGTACAGGACGCCGAGACGCCGAGGCAAGTGCGGGCAGGATCAGGCCCCGGCACCCCGCTCACCTGTCCACCGGCAAAGGCCGAGCTGCCGCGCGCCGGCCGGCCTCGCCCGTGCGGCCCGGATAAGCTAGAGCGGCGGCTCCGTGCCCTCCCGTCCGCCCCCTGACCCCCTGCGAGTGTTCATGACCGCCCTGCCGCCCATCGCCGTCTTCGACCTCGACGGAACCCTGGCCGAGACCGCCGGCGACCTGATCGGCACCCTGAACGTGATCCTGCGCCGCGAGGGGCTCCAGGCCCTGCCCCTCGAACAGGCCCGAGACATGATCGGGGCAGGCGCCAAGGCCCTGATCCAGCGTGGCTTCACCACGGCCGGCGAGCCGCTGTCGACCGAGCGGCTGGAGGCGCTGTTCTCGGACTTCATCGCCCATTACGGCGACCATCTCTGCGAGCAGTCGCACCTGTTCCCCGGCGTGGTCGAGGCCCTGGACGCCCTGCGGGCGCGCGGCTTCCTTCTCGCCGTCTGCACCAACAAGTACGAGGGCCAGGCCGTGCGCCTCCTCGAACTCCTCGGGGTGGCCGACCGCTTCGCGACCATCTGCGGCCGCGAGACCTTCCCGTACTTCAAGCCGGATCCGCGCCACATCACCCTGACCGTCGAGCGTGCCGGCGGCGATCCGGCCCGGGCCGTGATGGTGGGGGATTCCCGCGCCGACATCGATGCCGCCAAGGCTGCCGGGATCCCGGTGGTGGCGGTGCCCTTCGGCTACACCGACCTGCCCGTGACGGAGTTCGGCCCGGACCGGGTCATCGCCCATTTCGACGATCTCGGCGCCGCCGTGGAGGCCCTTCTCCCCGCCGCCTGATGCGGGCGACGGTTGCGGACCACGAAAAAGGGCCGCCCCACGGGGCGGCCCTCTCTCATTCCAACGTGGGCGTGCCGGTCAGTTGATCCGGTCGGCGAGGTTGGCCGAGTGGGCGTGCTCGCCAGCGATGTACGGCAGCGCTTGGTTGGCGAACTCACGACCCTGCGCGTTGTCGCCGTTGCGGGCGTAGGAGGCGTAGAGGCCAAGGGTGCGGGCGTCCGAGTTGGCCTGCTGGTCGACGTAGGTGCGGTCGAAGTCGCGGCCCGCGCGGGCGGACTTCAGACGGTCGATGCGGCCCTGGCCCTCGGCGCCGATGGCGACGCGGCGGCCCGGCTCCGAGGGGCTGTTGTCGACGAGGCCGACGCCGCCGAGGACGCCGCCCACGACGCGTTGGGCGATGGTGGCCGAGATCGTCACCGGGGCGAGGACGACGCCGATCGGGTTGTCGAGGCGGGTCTCGAAGGGCTGGGTGTCGGACACGACGGTGCCGCCGGCGGTCAGCGAGGTGCCCTCGGGCAGCAGCGCCTGGGTGGTGGCCTTACGCTCGACCAGAACGTTGTGGGCGTACTGACGGACGCGCGGGTTGCGCGAGCGCTCCAGGGCGATGCGGCTCGACTCGATGCTGACGGCATCCGAGCGCAGCGCCGCGGCGCGGAAGTCGGAGGTGTCGGTCACGGTCGGCTGGTTGTCGCCGAATTGCGGCGCGACGCGGAACGACAGGGGCTCCTGGGCGAGCGCCGGAGTGGCGAGGGCGGCGACCGACAGGCCGAGGGCGGCGAGGAGGGACTTGGTCATGGCAGGGTCTCTTTCCGGGGCGCCCGAACGGCGCCGTTCTTGTTGATCGTTTGCGGTGCGGCAACACGCGGCCCAAGCGGGCGTTCCACCCTGCGTCGCATTGGAGCATTGCGTTCGAAGGGGTGTCATTCCGCCCGCCCGACTCCAAAGCGGCCCCGTTCCCCGAGGGGGGCATGCCGGTGCGCCCGTCGGATGTCGCGTCCGCCGGCGCGGGGCACCGCAGCGCGCCGCCCTCCGCGATCAAGACCGGCGACTCGGACGCCATGGTCCACTACCGGTTCGACGGACCGACCGTCGCGCGGCAGCTGCGGATCAACCGGGGGGCCTAGCCCGTCGTACGGATCGCCGCCAAACCGGCTCCTGGTCCGTGTCGCCGATCTCGCCGCCGGCCTCGGCCGGACCCGAGGCGGAGCGAGGCACCTCTCAGTGCGCTTCCTCCCAGTTCAGGGCGGCCCGGGCCTCGACCACCAGGGGCACCCGCAGGGTCAGGGCGGGGGCGGGGGCGTCGACCATGATACGGGTGATCACCGGCAGGGCCTTCTCGACCTCGTCCTCGGGCGCCTCGAACACGAGCTCGTCGTGCACCTGCAGGAGCATGCGCACGTTGAGACGCTCGGCCCGGAGCGCTTCCTCCATGCGGATCATCGCCCGGCGGATAATGTCGGCGGCCGAGCCCTGGATCGGGGCGTTGATGGCCTGACGCTCGACGGAGGCGCGCTCGTTGGGATTGTTCGAGCGGATCTGCGGGTAGTGGCAGACCCGGCCGAACAGGGTGGTGACGTAGCCGAGATCCCGGCAGCGGCGCTTGGTGTCGTCGATATAGGCGCGGATGCCGGGGAAGCGTTCGAAATACTGCTTGATGAAGGCCCCGGCCTCCTCGCGGCCGATGCCGAGGCGGTCGGCGAGGCCGAAGGCCGAGATGCCGTAGATGATGCCGAAATTGATGGTCTTGGCGCGCCGGCGCAGGTCCGGCGTCATCTCGGCGAGCGGCACACCGAACATCGCGCTGGCGGTGGCCGCGTGGATGTCGATGCCGTCCGCGAAAGCCTGGCGCAGCTGCGGAATGTCGGCGATGTGGGCGAGGAGGCGCAGTTCGATCTGGCTGTAATCGGCTGAGATCAGGCGGTTGCCCTCCGCCGCCACGAAGGCGCGGCGGATGCGGCGCCCTTCTTCCGTGCGGATCGGGATGTTCTGCAGGTTCGGCTCGGAGGAGGAGAGCCGGCCGGTGGTGGTGGCGGCCAACGAGAACGAGGTGTGGACCCGGTCGGTCTCGCGGTCCGCATGCTGCTGCAGCGAATCCGTGTAGGTGGATTTCAGCTTGGCGAGCTGGCGCCATTCGAGGATCTTCTTCGGCAGGGGGTGCCCGGCCTGGGCCAGCTCCTCCAGCAGGGTCGCGGGCGTCGCCCACTGGCCCGAGGGCGTCTTCTTGGCGCCGGGCAAGCCCATCTTGCCGAACAGGATGTCGCCGATCTGCTTGGGCGAGGAGACCTGGAATCTCTCGCCCGCATCCTCCTGGATCTCCTCCTCCAGGCGCACCAGGATCTGGGAGAAGTCGCCAGACAGGCGGCTCAGCATGTTGCGGTCGACGCGGATGCCCTGCCCCTCCATCCGAGCGATCACCGGCACCAGCGGGCGCTCCAGGGTCTCGTAGACGGCGACGCGCTTCTCGGCCACGAGCCGCGGCTTCATCATCCGCCAGAGGCGCAGGGTGACGTCGGCATCCTCGGCCGCGTAGGCGGTGGCCTTGTCCAGCGCCACCCGGTCGAAGGTGATCTTGGCCCGGCCGGTGCCGGCCACGTCCGAGAAGGTGATGGGCTGGTGTCCGAGGTGGCGGCGGGCGAGCTCGTCCATGCCGTGTCCGCCCTTGCCGGCATCGAGCACGTAGGAGATCAGCATGGTGTCGTCGAAGGGCGTCACGCGGATGTCGTAGCGGGACAGGACGGCGAGATCGTATTTCAGGTTCTGGCCGACCTTCAGCACGCCGGGATTTTCAAGGAGCGGCTTCAGGCGCTCGATCACCACCTTCGCGTCGATCTGGCCCGCCGCCGGCTGGAACGCCTCCGAGGCCGCCTTGGCGTCGCCGAACAGGTCTCCGTCCGCGCCCTTGACGGGCTCCTGGTGCCGGAGCGGGATGTAGGCCGCCCGTCCCGGCGCGACGCAGAGGGAGACGCCCACGAGGTTGGCGTGGTTGGCGTCCAGCGAATCCGTCTCGGTGTCGACGGCGATGACGCCGGCCTCCTCGGCCTCGGCGATCCAGGCGTCGAGTTGCTCGACGGACTGAATCGTCTCGTAGGCGGCCGTGTCGAAGGGCTTCACCGCCTCCGCCGCCCGCGCCGCCACGAGGCCGGCGGGGGTCGGCTCGGAGGGGCCGCGGGGCTTGGGCGCGACGTCGGGCAGGCCGAGATCGGCGAAGGGATCGACCTCGCCGCTCGGCGCGCCGGACGCGGTCTCGGGATCGACCGGCACGGGATCACCGTGGGCATCGGGGAAGAACGGGGCGTCGGGCGCGGGCTCGCGGTTCGGCAGCAGCGCCGGGTCGGGCTGCACCGCCTCCGGGTCCACGTGGAGCATCTGGGCGATGCGCCGGGTCAGGGTGTTGAACTCCATCGCCTTGAGGAAGCCGACGAGTTTCTGCGGATCGGGCTTGGGCAGGCGCAGGTCGTCCAGCGGCACCAGGAGGGGCACATTCTCCTCCAGCGCCACCAGCTTTCGCGAGAGCCGAGCCTGATCGATGCTGGCGAGCAGGGTTTCGCGGCGCTTGGGCTGCTTGATCTCGGCGGCGCGATCGAGCAGCGCGTCGAGGCTGCCGTATTCCTTGATGAGCGCGGCCGCCGTCTTCAGGCCGATGCCGGGCACGCCCGGCACGTTGTCCGAGGTGTCGCCGATCAGCGCCAGGGCGTCGCCGATCTGCTCGGGGGTGAGGCCCTCCCACTTGGCGATGATCGCCTCGCGGTCGAGGTTGCGCTCGGGCCGGTAGCCGGGCTTGCCCTTGGCGCCGGACTCGAAGTCGTAGAACCGCACCAGGGGGCCGACGAGCTGCATCAGGTCCTTGTCGGAGGACACGATGATGACGCCGGCGCCCCGCGCCTCGGCCTGGCGCGAATAGGTGGCGATGAGGTCGTCGGCCTCGTAGCGGATGAGCTCGATCGGCTGCAGGCCGAAGGCCCGCACGGCGTCGCGCATCAGCGGCATCTGCCGCTTGAGGTCGTCCGGCGCGTCCGGCCGGTGGCCCTTGTAGTCGGGAAACAGCTCCTTGCGGAACGAGCCCTCCGACTTGTCGAACACGATGGCCAGATGCGTCGGCATCACCCCGGCCGCACCCTCCTGCACGAACTGGGCGATCTTGGTGCAGAACAGCCGCACCGCCCCGGTGGGCAGGCCGTCCGACGGCCGGGTGTTGTACTTCTGGTCCTGGTTGATCGATTGAAAATAAGCGCGAAAAATGAACGAAGAGCCGTCGACCAGGATGAGCTGATCGCCGGGGCCGACGGGCTTTTCGGAGGAGGAAGCGGTCATCGATCGATCAACGAAAGGAGGGGGCAAATGGCGACGTCGCCGCGAAGATCATTGGTCGGCCCGTAGTTCGTTCCGGCATACCGTGAGTAGGTCAGGCAATGCCTCATGGACGGTCCCCCCACAGAAGCTTTGCCGAGACACGCTCATATCGATGCCGATAGACGTTCCCCGAGTCCGCGATCTGCCGCCATGGGATATGGACGTTCCGGAGTCGGGTTTCCTCGTCGACGCGCCGACTCGCCTCCGAGATGATGTCCAGGCAGCGCGTCACGCCGTAGAGTAGAAGCCGGTTGCTGGCGAAATCTTCGAAGCTCAGGTCCGCAGTGAAATCCTGAGCCGCTTCAACATTTTCGATGATGCCGAGCAGGGCGCGGCGGCCCCGCTCAGAAAGCATGGATCGCGTCGCGCTCGGCTCCGGGGCGTACGTGAGGCTTCAGCATCGAGCGGGTTGCGACATCCACTTCGACAGGGAACAGATCGGCGATGAACCCGACGAGGCCGACGTACCCGTAGACATCCCGGATCGTGGTCTCGTCGATGTCGATCATGACATCGAGGTCGCTTGCCGCATGCGCCTCGCCACGCGCGACGGAACCGAATAGGGCGGCATGCAGAACGCCCCGTTCGCGCAACTCGGCCTCGTGCGCGCGAAGAATCTCGAGGGCGGTGCTGCGATCCATACCGCGACCGTACTCGAAATCAGACCTGAGCTGAAGGGCTCCCCCTCACGTCGCCGCCCCCACCGTATCGGCCATCCGGGCGTCGCGGGTGCCGAGCGGCTGCTCGGGGCCGCGGGTGGTATCGGCCTCGGTCTGATGCTCCATCTCGGCGTTGATCTCGGCTCCGATGAGCACGATCGTGGTGGAGATCCAGATCCAGGTCATGAAGCCGATCACGGCACCCAGCGAGCCGTAGGTCTCGTTGTACTTGCCGAAATTGGCCACGTACCAGGAGAAGCCCAGCGAGGTGATGAGCCAGGCCACGGCGGCCAGGGCGCTGCCCCAGGTCACCCAGCGCCAGCGCGGGGCGTCGCGGCTCGGGCCGTAGCGGTAGAGAAGGGCGAGGCCGCCGAGCACCGCGGCGAGGAGCACCGGCCAGCGCAGCAGGGCGATGTACCAGGCCTCCGAACTCAGCCCGATGATGTTGATCGCCGCCGGCACCACCACGATCCCGACCAGCGCCAGGATGATGAACAGCAGCGCGCCGCCCGTGAAGGCCAGCGAGCGCAGGTTGAGCCAGACGAAGCTGCGCGTCTCGCGTTCCTCGTAGACGATGTTCAGGGCGGAGAAGACCGCCTTCATGCCGCCGTTGGCGCTCCACAGCGACAGCACGATGCCGGTGAAGAAGGTCAAGCCGAGGGTGGTGTCGCCCTTGGCGGCGATGCGTTTGACCTGCTCGCCGACGATGTCGAGGGCCCCGGAGGGGATGACACCCTGCAGGCTCTGCAGGTGCTCGTTGATGGTGGCCACGTCCGCCACGAGCCCGTAGCACGAGACCAGGGCGGCGATGGCGGGGAAGATCGCCAGGAGCACGTAGAAGGTCACGCCGGCTGCGACCGAAACGATGTTGTTCTCCGAGACGTCGTGGAACGCCCGCATCCCGATATCCTTCCAGCCCTTCGCCGGGATGTCGGACGGCGTGCGCGCGCCGCGGCCGCGCTCGGGCTCGGCGCTGGCCACCCGGCGGGCCTCGGTGCCGGCATGGGACGGGGAGGGCTGGCGGGTCGGATCCTTCGGCATCGCCCGGGCCGGTGCCGTCCCTCCGGCCCGACGCGGGAGCGCGACGAAGCCGAGAAGTGCGGTGGCGAGGGCCACGGTCCAGAGGGTCGAGTTTCGGGTCTCGACTGCATTGGGTGCAGTCGAATGCTCGTTCGGTGAGGTCATCGATCGTCCGTTCCGCCGAAGGAATCGTAATCGCAAGGTGATTCTGGCGTTGCTCGACGCAACAAACGTTGGTTCGACAACGGGAGGTGACGGCCAAGGGTTTCCTTCCGGTTCACGGAAAAGCGAGCGCAGGCGACGCGGCGGCCCAGCCGGATTTATTCCGCGAAACCCCCGTCCGAGGGCCGACGTTGTGCGTCGGGGCACGCGAAGCGACGCGCGGTGCGGAATTTCGGGGCCAGCCTGGACGTGAGGGCCGATCGCGGCTTGCCCTGGCGGGCGCCACGCGGCACGGCCGAGGGAGCCCCAGACCTCGACCCCAAAACCTCGACCCGGAGACTCCCGACCCGTGCCGCACGCGACAGAGCTGATCGCCATCATCGCCCTCGGCCTCGTGCTGGCCTTCGTGTGCGGAATGCTGGCGCAGCGCCTGCGCCTGCCGCCCCTCGTGGGCTACCTCCTCGCGGGCGTCCTCGTCGGCCCCTACACGCCGGGCTTCGTGGGCAACAGCCAGCTCGCCGGCCAGCTCGCCGAGATCGGCGTGATCCTGCTGATGTTCGGCGTCGGCCTGCATTTCTCGATCAAGGACCTGATGGCGGTGCGCACCATCGCGCTGCCGGGCGCCATCGTGCAGATCCTGGCGGCCACCGCCATGGGCGGCGCACTGGCGCTGGCCTGGGGCTGGGGCCTCGGGGCGGGGCTCGTCTTCGGCCTTGCCCTGTCGGTGGCGAGCACGGTGGTGCTGCTGCGGGCGCTCGAGGAGCGTCGGCTCCTCGACAGCGACAAGGGACGCATCGCGGTGGGCTGGCTCATCGTCGAGGATCTGGCCATGGTGCTGGCCCTCGTGCTGCTGCCGGCGCTGGCCCCCTCCCTCGGGGGCGACGGGGCGGGCGTCGCGCACCATGCCGGGGACGGCAACATCTGGCTGACCCTGGGGCTGACGCTGGCCAAGGTCGGGATCTTCGCCGCCGTGATGCTGGTGGGCGGACGCCGCTTCGTGCCCTGGCTCCTCGACCAGGCGGCACGCACGGGCTCGCGCGAGCTCTTCACCCTGGCGGTGCTGGCCCTGGCGCTCGGCATCGCCTTCGGTTCGGCGGAGCTCTTCGGCGTCTCGTTCGCGCTCGGCGCCTTCTTCGCCGGCATGGTGCTCGCCGAATCCGACCTCAGCCATCAGGCGGCGGCCGATTCCCTGCCGCTGCAGGACGCCTTCGCGGTGCTGTTCTTCGTCTCGGTCGGCATGCTGTTCGACCCCGGCATCCTGATCCGCGAGCCACTCTCGGTGCTGGCGGTGCTCGGCGTCATCCTCATCGGCAAGTCCCTGGCGGCGGTGGCGATCGTGCTGGCCTTCCGGCATCCGCTGGGCACCGCCCTCACCATCGCGGCGAGCCTCGCCCAGATCGGCGAGTTCTCGTTCATCCTCGTCAGCCTCGGCCTGTCCCTGAAGCTCCTGCCGGAGGAGGGGCGCGACCTCATCCTCGGCGGCGCCATCCTGTCGATCACCCTCAACCCGCTGTTCTTCGCGCTCACCGACTGGGTCGGCCGCAAGGTCGCCGAGCGTCCGGCCCTGGCCGCCCGCTTCGAGCGCCAGGGCGCCGCGGCCCTGGCGGTCACCAGCGAGAGCCCGCCGCATCGGGGCCACGCGATCCTCATCGGCTATGGTCGGGTCGGCAGTACCATCGGCCAGGCGCTCAAGGCCTGGGACCTGCCCTACATCGTCCTCGACCGCGACCGCCGCCGGGTCCTGGAGTTGCGCCAGGAGGGCATCGAGGCGGTGTTCGGCGACGCCACGGCGCCGGGCATCCTGCAGGCCGCCGACATCGCCCAGGCCCGCCTGATCGTGGTCGCGACCCCGGAGGCCCACACGACGCGGCGCATCGTCGAGCTCGCCCGGGAGATCCATCCCGGCATCGACACCCTGGTGCGCACCCACAACGACGGCGAGCGCCGCCACTTCGAGGAGCAGGGCGTCGGACTCGTGCTGATGGCCGAGCGCGAACTGGCCTTCGGCATGACCCTCTACGCCCTGCGCAGCCTCGGCCTGAAGGAGGGCGAGGCCCGCATCTTCGTCGACAGCACCCGGGTCGAGAGCCGCTCCGCCCCCATCGAGACCGCGATCGACCAGGTCACGCCGGAGCTGCGCCCCCACAAGGAGGAGGGGGCGTGAGGCGTCAGGCGGCCAGGGAGCGCCCGAGGTCGTGGACGCGGCGGAGATCGGCCACGAAGGCCGCGTAGGCCTCCGCCTTCGCCTCGTCCGGCAGGCGCAGCAGGTAGGACGGGTGCACGGTGATGAAGCCCGCATAGGGTTTTTCGAAATCCGCCGGGCCGCGCGCCCGGGTGATCGGGATCTGTTTGCCCGTCAGCGCCAGTACGGCGGTGGCGCCGAGCGCCACCACGAGCTTCGGCGCGACGAAATCGAGCTCCCGGTCGAGCCACCAGCGATAGTGGCTGACCTCGCCGGCGGTGGGCTTCTGGTGGATGCGGCGCTTGCCCCGCTCCTCGAATTTGAAGTGCTTGACCGCATTGGTGAGGTAGGCCTCGCCTCGCGCGATCCCGGCCTCGGCCATCGCCCGTGAGAGCAGTTGCCCGGCTGGGCCGACGAAGGGGCGCCCCTGGCGGTCCTCCTGGTCGCCCGGCTGCTCGCCCACGAAGGCGATGGACGCGCCCAGCGGCCCCTCGCCGAGGACGGCCTGGGTCGCGCCGGGGACCAGCGGCTCCGAGCGCCGGATGAGGGCGTTGAGCGCCTCCAGCGAATCCGGGGCCTGGTCCGCCATGGCCGCGACGGCCCGGGCGGGATTGCGCTTGACCGGCATCTGCGGCGTCCTCTCGATCATGGCGCCGGTCCGCGCCGCCGCCTGCCGGACGAGGCCCGGAATGGCGGCGGTCTCGGGCATGTTGCGCCAGTACTTCTTCGGCATCTCCGCCCGCATCGCGGCGAGGTTCGTCCGGGCGGGGTTGAACGTGCTCTCGTAGTAATCGCGCCAGCCGGCCTCGAATCCGTCCTGTGCCGGTGCGTCCTCGCGTCGCCCTGGCGGTCCGAACGCGAGGACATCGCCGTCCCAGCGGGCGGAGGCCTCCGGCGTCAGGATGGTCCAGTCCAGTCCGCGGAAGCGATCGACGAAGAACGGGGCGGCGGCCCCCAGGATGTGGTGGTCCGGCTCGAACCAAGCGACGAAGCGCTCCGGCCCATCGCCCTCCACGCGGCGGAAGCGCAGGAAGGCGTGCATCTTGTGCAGGTCGCGGGCGATGGCCTTGCGCATCCGCTCCAGGCGATGGACCAGCGGGTCGCTCGAGATCTCTAGCAAACGCCGCTCGCCGCGCTGGATGCGCCAGATCAGATCGTAGAGCAGGGCGTAGCGCTCAGGGTCGCGGTGCAGCACCACCCGGGCGACCATCTCGCCCACCCCGCGCGGCAGGCTCAAGGGAGCTTCCTCCGAGGGCGCGGGGGGCGGCGCCCCGAACAGCCCGGACGCTTCGCCGATGGACCACAGCACCCGCTCCGGCGGGATGCCCCGGCCGGCGAGGCGACGGGCCGCGGCCCGGAAGCCCTCGAGGTCGGCGCCCGGGGAGAGGTCGACGGCTTCGAGCGCGCCGCGCCCGAACCCTGTCCCCTCCGCGGGGGAGGGAGGAGCCGATCGGTGTGCGCCCGCCATCCTAGAACAGCGACAATTGCTTGGGCGGGTCGGCGAGCCGTGCCCGCAGGTCGAGCCGGTCGGTGAGGCCGCCCGCCGGATGGTAGTCGGCGGCGATGAGGAAGGGCCGCGCCCGCTTCAGGGCCGAGGTCAGGCGGGCGACGTCGTCGAGGCGCAGGCGGGTGTGCCGGCGGGCCCGGATGATCTTGTCCACCGCCCGGGCGCCGAGGCCCGGCACCCGCAGCAGCATCTCGCGGTCGGCGGCGTTCACGTCGACGGGAAAGCGCGCCCGGTGCTTCAGGGCCCAGGCCAGCTTCGGGTCGATGTCGAGGGAGAGCATCCCGTCCTCGGTGGCATCGGCCACGTCGTCGGGGGTGAAGGCGTAGTACCGCAGCAGCCAGTCGCCCTGGTACAGGCGGTGCTCGCGCTGGAGCGGCGGCGCGGTCAGCGGCAGGATGGTGGACCCGTCCGGGATCGGGCTGAAGGCCGAGTAGTAGACCCGCTTGAGGTTGTAGGAGCCGTAGAGCAGGGCGCTCTTGCGGATCAGCGCCTCGTCCGTGGTGGCGTCGGCCCCGACGATGACCTGCGTTGACTGCCCGGCCGGCGAGAACCGGCGCTTCTCGGATTTCGCTTCGGCGATGCGCTCGCCGATCTGCGCGATGGCGTTCTGGATGATGGCGCCGTCCTTCTCGGGGGCCAGGCGCTCCAGGCTCGCCTCGGTGGGCAACTCGACGTTGATCGACAGACGGTCGGCGTAGAGGCCCGCCTCCTCGATCAGCCAGGGGCTCGCCTCCGGGATCGACTTCAGGTGGATGTAGCCGCGAAAGCCGTGGTCGCGCCGCAGCGATTTCGCCACCCGCGTCAGCAGCTCCATGGTGTGATCGGGCGACTTGATGATGCCCGACGAGAGGAACAGGCCCTCGATGTAGTTGCGCTTGTAGAACTCCACCGTGAGGGTCACGACCTCCTCGACGGAGAACTTCGCCCGCTGCACGTTGGAGGAGCGCCGGTTCACGCAGTAGGCGCAGTCGAACAGGCAGTAATTCGTCAGCAGGATCTTCAGGAGCGAGATGCAGCGCCCGTCCGGCGTATAGGCGTGGCAGATGCCGGCGCCGGTGGTCGAGCCGAGCTCGCCCTTGCCGGCCGTGCGCTTGGGCGCCCCGGACGACGAGCACGAGGCGTCGTACTTGGCGGCATCGGCGAGGATGCGCAGCTTCTTCGCGAGCGTTTCGTCCATCGACGAGAAATGCGCCTCGTTCGCGCTTCGTTCAAGTTTTCGCGTGCGGATTCGGGCTTTCTCCGCCGCCGCGATGTCGCAGCCTTATATCGGGGAACCAAAGCCCGGAACCCGGTCCCGAAGCTAAGCCTCGTGGTCGAGGGGCTCGGCGTCGGGATCGGCCTCGATCACCCGTCGGCCGAGGCCGTACGGGAAGCCGGCGCGGGCCATGGCGGCGAGATCCCGGTCGCGATGGGCCTCGCGCGTCCCGGGCCGGCGCCAGGGTCCGAGGCGCCGCCGCTTGGCATAGGCCCGGGCCGCTTCCGCCTCGAGGTCGACGCCCGCCTCCGCCGTCTCGCGCTCGGCCTCCATCGCGCTCGCCACCTGCTCGCGCGACACGCCCTTGGCGGCGAGCTTGGCCGACAGGGCCCGGGCGGAGGCACCGCGTCGGCGCAGGGCCGCGAGGCGCCCGGCGGTGAAGCGGGCGTCGTCGACGAGGCCGGCGCCGACCGCGCGGGCGACCGTGGCCTCGATCGCCTCGGCGAAGGCGCTCGCCTCCTCCCCGCGCAGGCGGCAGCGCTTGTCGACCCGGCGCTTCAGGGTCTGCCGCAGCATCGCCACGGAGGCGCTGTAGCGTTCGAGGTAATGCAGGGCCGCCCGCTCGAGATAGGCGGGGGTGACGGGCGGGGGCGGTTTGACCTCGGCCCGGTCATCCGGTGCGGCTCCGGTGGGGCGGCGGGACGCAACGTTTCGCGGTGTCATCGGTTCTTCACGATCCGGACGGGGTTCGGGGGTCGGTCTCGCAGATATGGTGATCCCGCTGGACAAAGGCTCGTTCCTGCCATGCCGGCATTTCTCGTGAGACGCGAGTGGCTTCTCGTCCTTCTGGCGCTCGGCTTCGCCGTCGTGGCGGGGATGCTGGTCTACCTGTCGCGTCCCACCACCCTGACCGTGGCGGTCGGTCCCCGGGACGGCGCCGAGGCGACCCTGCTTCAGACCTACGCCCAGGCTCTGGCCCGCGGTCGCGAGGATGTCCGCCTCAAGCTGAACTTCTACGATGACGTGCGCGACAGCGCCGAGGCGCTCCAGCGCAACAAGGCCGACCTCGCCGTGGTCCGGCCCGACGTCCTCCTGCCCGAGAACGGGCTCACCCTGGCGATCCTGCACGACGAGGCCCTGCTGATCGCCGCGCCGGAAGCGGCGGGCATCGAGAACTTCCCCGACCTCGCGCGCAAGCGCCTCGGCGTGGTCGAGCGGCACGCCGCCGACATGCCGTTCCTGACGAACCTCCTCGCCTTCTACGACTTCTCCGCCCAGCCGGCGGCCGAGCCGGTCCCCGAAACCGGGCTCGGCCCGGCCCGGATCGCCCTCGTGCCGCTCACCCCCCAGGAGGTCACCAGCGCCATCGCGGAGGGCCGCGTCGACGCGGTGGCGGTCATCGCCGCTCCGGCCTCGAAGGCGGCGATCTCGACGGTGCGTGCCGTCGAGGCGGCCTCGGCCGAGAAGAAGATCAATTTCGTCTCCGTGCCGGATGGCGGGGCGATCATCCAGCGGATGCCCGAGTTGCAATCCGTGACGATCCCGGCGGGCACCTTCGGCGGTCGCCCGAAGCGCCCGGACGAGGACGTGAAGACGGTGGGCGCCTCCTACCGGCTGATGGCCCGCGGCGGCGTCAGCCGCTTCACGGTCGCCTCGGTGACCCAGCACCTGTTCGAGTGGCGCTCGAAGCTGGCGCCCCTGGCGCCGATCGCCAACCTGATGAAGGCGCCGGACTTCGATTCCACCGTCGCGGCCACGAGCGCTCGCCTGCCGAATCATCCCGGCGCGGTGGACTACTTCGAGCGCGAACAGCAGACGATGTTCGAGCGCTACGAGGACTACATCTACCTGCTGGCGTTCTTCGGCGGCACCGTCGGCTCAGGTGTCGCCTGGGTCGCCCAGCGCCTCGCCCGAAAGCGGCGCGAGCGCATCGACATCGTCCTCGACCGGCTCCTCGACATCCTGCGCGAGGTGCGCGCCGCCACCGGCAAGGCCGACCTCGACGGCCTCGTGCGCGAGACCGACGACCTCGTGGCCGACGTCGTCCAGCATGCCCGCGAGCGCAACATCGACAACCGCACCGTGAGCGCCCTCATCCTGGCCATCGACGCGGTCCATGCGGCGATCAATGACGAGCGCCGCAATCTCGGCGCGGGTGACATCGAGAGCGGGCGGGCGGTGGACCACGCTCGCACGGCCCGCCTCCTCTCGCTCCACACGCCGGCGGCGGAGTAGCCGGCCGAGACCCGATCGCGACGCGGCGGACGTCCGGGATCAGCCCGCCGCGTCGAGTTCGGGGCCGCGGGTGACGTCGAGGCCGCTCGGTGCGCCCGGCGGCGGGCCGACCGTGACGGGCCGGCCCGTGCGGGCCGCCTCATAGATCGCCTCCATCAGCACCTGGTCCTGCAGGCCCTCCTCGCCGGGGGTGCGCGGGCGCCGATCCTCCTGGATGCAGCGCGCCATGTGGTCGATCTCCAGGGCGAACTGGTTCTTCTGCGCGAGGATGCGGGTGTCCTGCGATTCCGCCTGCCCGTCCGGTCGCGCGATCACCAGGCGCTGGCCGCGATACGCGAAGGCGTTCTGCAGGTCGATGGCGGCCCGGTCGGTATGGACCTGGAGCCGGCGCGACTCGTGAACCCCGTAGCTCGTCAGGCACTGCGCGATGACCTGCGAGGGGAAGCGCAGGGTGAAGGAGACCGACTCCTCGACCTCGGCGAATTTCGGATCGCCTTCCGGCGAATGGATCTGTGCCTCCACCGAGACGGGCTCCTCGCCGGTGAGGGCGCGCACGCCGTTCAGGCAGTAGAGCCCGATATCCGGCAGGGCACCGCCGCCGGCCAGGGCCTTCTTCAGGCGCCATTGCTGGGGCAGGCCGGTGGTCTGGCCGTTGAAGGCCTGGATCAGGCGCGTCCGGCCGACCTCACCGGAGCGGGCGAGACGCGCCACCTCGCGGTTGTAGGGCTCGTACTGGCAGCGATAGGCGATCATCAGCTTGACCTTGGCCGCCGCGCAGGCCGCGATCATGTCCCGGGCCTCGGCGGAGGAATTCGCCATCGGCTTCTCGCAGAGCACGTGCTTGCCGGCCTTGGCCGCGGCCAGCACGTCCCCGCGATGGACGGCGTTCGGCGTCACCACGTACACGGCCTGAACCGCGGGGTTTTGCGCGAGGCGGTCCCACTCGTAGTAGCCGTAGACCGCCTCCGGCGCGATCCCGTACTGCTCGGCCACGAGCTTCGCCTTGGCAGGGGTGCCCGACATCAGAGCGACCACGCGGGCCCGCTTCGTCTCGCCGAAGGCCGGCAGGATCTCTTCCAGGCTGAGGCGTCCGAGGCCCACGATGGCGAAGCCCACGCGCTGGCCCGGCGGCATCGGGGCGGGGGGCGGCGGGGGCGCCCGGTCCCCGGGGCCGCGCCAGTTCGGGAACATGACCTTGCCGCCCTGCACCGCGCCGGTATCGGCCGGGACCGAGGGGCCGGGCGGGCCCGATTGCGCGCCCGCGCCCGTCGCCCCGAGGGCGAGGCCGGTCAGGGTCGCACTGCCCGCGCGCAGGACGTTGCGGCGGGAGAGGGGGATGTCATCCGTCATGAAGCTCGCTGTCGGTTCCGGCGGGACAGGGGCCGCGGATGGAGAACCGCCGGCCTGCTCCTTCGGGAACGTCACGGCGAGAAACGCGGTTCCGGCGATCCGACGGCCTGCGCCACCGGATCGCTGCCGCCCTCAGGCCTCGTCGCCCCGCGCGGCCAGGCGGGCCCGCAGGGACGCGATCTCCGAGCGCGCCGCCCGAAGGTCGCGCATGAGTCCGATGGGGATGGGCACCGCGGCGGGCGGGTCCGGCACGAACTGGACGCCGACGCAATCGTCGCCCCGCCAGATCAGGCGTACCGGTCGCATCTGCCGGGTCTTGCGGATGTGGAGGTCGAAGATCTCCGGCAGGGGCACGCCGTCGCTGAGCGCGAGGCGCAAGCCATCGGGACCGCAGTCCCGGATCAGGCAGGCCGTGTCGGAGGCGTGCGGGGCGATGCGGATCTCGGCGCCGAGGAGGCTCCGCAGCCGGTTGCCCTGTCGACGCTCGCGGGTGATCGAACCCATGTGACCCTCTTCAGAAGTGGCATTGGGGTAACAGGGTTGTGGCCTCCCGGTGCCGGTGGGCGAAAGCGCCGGAGCGATTCATCGTCCGGTAGGGTTAAGGCGTCCGCTCCGGCTCTCCGTGACGGGTCGGGGCCTCGACGTCGCCGCGCTGCTGCAGAACCAGGGCGACGAACCAGCAGAGGGCGGCCCAGGCGGCTCCGACGCACCAGCCGGCGACCACGTCGCTCGGCCAGTGCACCCCGAGATAGATGCGGCTGAGCCCCACCAGCAGCGTCATCGACACCCCGACGATGAGCACCAGGATCTTCACCCCGCGCTGGCGGTCCACCCGGGCGATCAGGCTCGCCAGGGTCAGGTAGGCGATGGCCGACATCATGGCGTGGCCGCTGGGGAAGCTCGCGGTGAACACCTCCATCCCGTGGGGCACGAGGTCCGGGCGGGGGCGCTGGTAGAACATCTTGAGCACCGTCGAGGCGATCTCGCCGCCGCCGATCGCCGCGACCACGAAGACGGCGATGCGCCGGCGCCCCGTCATCGCCAGATAGGCGCAGGCCGCTGCCGTCACGAACACGATGGTGAAGACGCTGCCGAGCCCGGTGATGTCGCGCATGGTCTCTTCGAGCCAGCGCGGCCCGATCGGGTCGGAGAGATCGGCGGGATTGCGCAGGGCGAGGAGGATCTTGCGGTCGAGGGCGGCGGTCGAGCCCTCGCCGACCTCGTTGGCCAGGGCGAAGAAGCCGTAGCCGAGGAGACTCACCGCCAGCAGCGCGAGGACCGGGCCGACCTCGTTCAGGCGCAGGGCCAGGCGCAGGGCGTTCGCCCGGGTGACGAGCGGATTGTTGCGGTAGCCGGAGGGCAGGGCTTTCATGCGGGCGTCTTCGCGAACTGGTCGATGGGGGGCTGGGGGCTCCCGGCATAGCGGATCGGCGGGGCGTCCTCCATCCGGGCGGACGCGGCGTTACCCGAACGCGAAGCTGGCGCGACGCTCCCAGGGACCGCCGAGGTAGCGCCAGAGCAGAAGGCCCGGCGCCGTGAACCGGAAGGGCGTGAAATCCGCCTCCAGCTCGGCGTGCAGCGTCCGGGCGGTGCCGGGATCGACCTTGTTCTGCACCGTGACGTGCGGGCGCCAGCCCTGCCGATCCTGCGCGGTCAGGCCCTCGCCCAAAGCCTCGAACGGGTCGGCGAGCCGCGCCCGGAAGGCCGAGAGGGCGTCGGAGGCGAGCACGTAGGCGACGCCGCGCCCGGTGAAGCGCAGGCCGGTCACCGCCACCTCCGGCGGCGCCTGGGTCCGGGTCATCGCCGACAGGGTCTCGACGATGCCCGGCTCGCTCGGGCCCGGCAGGTGGTGGAACAGGGTCGCGTGGGCCGGGATGTGGTTCAGCGCCTGCGGGAAGTGCCGGCGGCGCAGGCCGTCGAACCGCGCGAAGGTGTCGGGATCCATCCCCAGGGTGAGGATCAGCGGGTCGGGCGTGGGGGTGTAGTCTGTCATGGTCCGATCCGGCGTGAGGCAGGGAGATGGCGCGGGCGGGAGCTGCGTCCAGGGCCGGGCGCCGCCACGGTCCGCGGCGTGGCCGCCGCCGCCCGGCCTGTTCAGGGCGGTCCGGGCCGGGTAGAGAGCCCCGATGCGGCGCAAACACCGGGAAATCGTCCATGTGGGGCGCGAGGGCTGGCTCTTCCTGATCGGAGGCACGAACGGTGTCCTCGAGCAGTATCGCGCCAGCCTGTCCCGGTGGTGGCGCCTGCGCGGCTGGGTCAAGCTCGTCGCGGCGCGGGCCGCCCGGGCCCAGGCGCTTGGCATCCGCTACGTGCACGTCGTCGTGCCCGAGAAGCTGTCGGTCTACGACGACCGGACCCAGGATCTGCGCTTCGATCCGCTCCAGGCGCCCACCCGCGTGCTGGCCCGGCGGCTGATCAACAATCCCCACTACGTCGACCTGCTGGCGCCGATGCGGGCGGCGCGCGACGGCGCGGTGCCGCTCTACTACCGCACCGACACGCACTGGAACTACGAGGGCTGCCGGCTGGCCTACGGCGTGCTGATGCGGGCCTGCGGGGCGGTGCCCCCGGCCGATCTCGATGCCCGCGAGCGCTACGAGACCACCCGGGTGCGCGATCTGGGCGAGAAGATTCCGGAGAAGCCGATCGAGACGGCGAGCCATGCGGTGCTCGACCGCGACGCCCGCCGGACCTACGCGAGCCCGCTCGTGGCCGCCTACGAGGCCGCCGGCCGCGCCCCGGATCTCCATGTGGGCGCCCATGTCTGCTTCCGGAACGACCGGCCGGACGTCGATCCGCGCACCCTGGTGCTGTTCGGCGATTCCTACGCGCATTTCGCGCCGATCATGCTCACCGGCATCCTGGCGGAGAGCTTCCGCGAGGTGCACTTCGTCTGGTCGTCGAGCATCGACTGGGGCTACGTCGAGCGGGTGCGGCCCGACCTCCTGGTCTTCGAGATGGCCGAGCGCTTCGTCACCCGCCTGCCGGACGACACCTTCGACATCGCCACCTACCAGAAGGGCGAGCACCTCGCGGCCGCCGCGCCCGCCGTCGCGGCCCCCCCGGCCGAGGTCCCCGCACCGGAGGGGCTATCCGCCGAGGCCTGAGCGCCCATCTTTCCGCGGACACGCAAACGCGGGAGGGAACGATCATGGGGCTGCTCGTCGACGGCGTCTGGCAGGATACCTGGTACGACACCAAGGAGACCGGCGGCCGCTTCAAGCGCACCGACGCCAAGTTCCGGAACTGGATCACCGCCGACGGATCCCCCGGTCCCAGCGGGGAGGGCGGGTTCCCGGCGGAGGCCGGGCGCTACCACCTCTACGTGTCGCTGGCCTGCCCCTGGGCCCACCGCACTCTGATCGTGCGGGCCCTGAAGGGCCTGGAGGCGGCGATCTCGGTCTCTGTGGTCGATCCGCACATGGGCCCGGAGGGCTGGGTCTTCGGCGATTCGCCCGGCGCCACGCCCGACACGGTCAACGGCGCGACCCGCCTCTACGAGGTCTACCTGAAGAACGACCCCGACTTCACCGGCCGCGTCACCGTGCCGGTGCTGTGGGACAAGCAGCGCGCCGCCATCGTGTCGAACGAGTCGGCCGAGATCATCCGGATGCTGAACGGCGCCTTCGGGACCGCCGGGCCGGACCTCTACCCGGCCGACCTCGCGGGCGCGATCGACGCGGTCAACGCCCGGGTCTACGACGCCGTCAACAACGGGGTCTACAAGGCGGGCTTCGCCACCGAGCAGGCCGCCTACGCGGAGGCCTTCACCGCGCTGTTCGCCGAACTCGACGCCCTGGAGGCCCGCCTCGACACGGCGCGCTACCTCTGCGGCGACCGGCTGACCGAGGCGGATCTCCGCCTGTTCACCACCCTGGTGCGGTTCGACGCCGTCTATGTCGGGCATTTCAAGTGCAACCGCCAGCGCATCGCCGACTATCCCAATCTGTCGAACTATCTGCGCGACCTCTACGCCCTGCCGGGGGTCGCCGGCACGGTGAACCTCGCCCATATCAAGCGGCACTATTACGAGAGCCACCCGACCATCAATCCGACCCGGATCGTGCCCCTCGGGCCGGCCCTCGACTTCGACGCCCCGAACGACCGCGCCGCCCGCTTTCCCGCCTGAGCCCGGAGCCCTGCGCGCCCGCAGCCCCTCGACGAACCGACCCGCAGCCTTACATCGGAATCATGATGCGCCTCTCGACCACCCGCCTCGTCCTTCTCGCCGCCCCGCTGCTCACGGCCGCGCCCGCCTTCGCCCAGACGGCCGTCAAGCTCGAGGGGCGCTGCGAGAAGCTCGTGATCGCCGGCCAGGACGTCTCGGCCAGCTGCAAGAACACCCTGATGAACACGGTCTCGCGCAACCGTACGAGCTTCGACTTCGCCGCCGAGGGCCGGTCCCTGAGCTTCAGCGGCAACGGCGCCCAGCAGGAGCGGACGGAGGAGACCGACCCGCTCCAGCCGATCAACCTCGTGATCCCGAGCGAGACCACCAAGGACGGCGTGGTCCAGGGCCCCCTGGTCGCCGTCGGCTCCTGCGCCTTCAGCACCCCGGAGCCGGGCAAGACGACGATCACCTGCGAGGCGAACGCCGCCAAGGGAACCTACCAGGGTGTCTTCGTGACCGATGCCAAGGCACCGGATGCGGGCAAGGCCGGCGGCAGCGCCCCCCGCTAGGAGCGCGGGCTTCCTCCGGTGGGTGGGTCGTGTCGAAACGGGATCCGCCGATGACCCGGGGGCGATTGCGTGTGGACGTCCGCTCTGGTCCGAGCGCGCGGAGTTCCCATCTCTTGACGCAGGACGGAACGGGTGGACAGACCCGGACCCTCCGACGGATCCAAACGAAGGCCTCGAGGACGTTATGCTGAACGATGCGCCGGTGCCGGGCGGCCCCACCCCCACCAAGGACGTGACCACGGCGAGCTTCCGCCAGGACGTCATCGCCGAGTCGATGCAGCAGCCCGTGCTCGTCGACTTCTGGGCCCCGTGGTGCGGCCCGTGCAAGCAGCTCGCCCCCGTGCTGGAGAAGGTGGTCGCGGGCTCCGCCGGCAAGGTGAAGCTCGTCAAGATGAACATCGACGAGCATCCCTCCATCGCCGGCCAGCTCGGCATCCAGTCGATCCCCGCCGTGATCGCGTTCGACAAGGGGCAGCCGGTCGACGGGTTCATGGGCGCGGTGCCCGAGGCCCAGATCAAGGACTTCATCACGCGCCTGGCCGGCCCCGCCGGTCCGACGCCGATCGAGGAGGCCCTGTCCGAGGCCGAGGCCTTCCTCGGGGTCGGCGACGTGGCGCAGGCCGCGCAGCTCTACGCCGCCGTGCTCGCCGAGGAGCCCGCGAACGTCGACGCGATCGCGGCGCTGGCCAAGATCCAGCTCGACGCCGGCGACATCGAGAACGCCAAGGAGCTCGTCGCCATGGCGCCGCCCGAGACGGCGTCCCATGCCGGCCTCGCCAGCGTGCGCGCGGCGATCGAGCTCGCCGAGCAGGCGGCGGCCCTGGGCGACCTCGGTACCTTTCAGGCCCGGATCGAGGCAGACCCGAACGATTTCCAGGCTCGCTTCGACCTCGCGCTCGGTCTCAACGGCCGCAACCTGCGCGACGAGGCGGTGGACCAGCTCATCGAGATCGAGCGCCGGGACCGCACCTGGAACGAGGGCGCGGCGCGCAAGCAGCTCCTCACCTTCTTCGAGGCCTGGGGCCTGATGGACAAGGCCTCGATCCGCGGGCGGCGACGCCTGTCGACGCTCGTCTTCGCGTGAGGCCGCGAACGAACCGCAGGGGAACACGATGAGCACGCATGCGGGCTACAAGGGACCGGCCGACTGCCCCGGAGTGATTCCGGTCTTCCCGCTGCCCGGTGCGCTGCTGCTGCCGCGCGGACAGATGCCGCTGAACATCTTCGAGCCGCGCTACCTCGCCATGATCGACGATGCCCTGCGGAACGACCGGATCATCGGCATGATCCAGCCCGACGTGGAGGCGGGCTCGTCGCCGATGACGCCGAAACTCTTCCGCGTCGGCTGCGCCGGGCGGATCACCCAGTTCGCCGAGACCGGTGACGGGCGCTACCTCATCTCGCTCACCGGCATCGCCCGGTTCCGGGTGGAGAGCGAGCTCGCCACCACCACCCGCTACCGCCGCTGCCAGGTCTCCTACGACGACTTCGCCACGGATTTCGAGGCGCGGGCGGGTGAGGCGGCGGTGGACCGGGAGGGCGTGCTCAAGGCCCTGCGCGACTTCGTCGAGGTCAACGACCTCAAGGTCGACTGGGCCGGCATCGAGGAGGCGCCCAACGAGGCCCTCGTCAACGCCCTCTGCATGATGAGTCCCTTCGGCGCCCGCGAGAAGCAGGCCATGCTGGAGGCGCCGGACCTCAAGACGCGGGCCGAGGTCTTGATTGCGGTGACCGAAATGGAGTTGGTGCGCGGGTCGGGCTCCGAGCCCACGCTGCAATAGTTTTTTCCCGCGAAGGATACGCCCCAGATGGCCGATGACACCCCGGGCCCCGTCGAGGCCACCCGCGTCGACCCCAAGCTCCTCGAGCTCCTCGTCTGCCCGTTGACGAAGGACACCCTCGAATACGATGCCGGCCGCCAGGAACTGGTGAGCCGCTCCGCCCGCCTCGCCTATCCGATCCGCGACGGCATCCCGATCATGCTGCCGGAAGAGGCGCGGGCGCTCACCGACTGATCGGCCGCGCCGGCATGACCGATCGCCCGACCATCGCCCTCGTCGCCACCGGCGGCACCATCGCGATGAAGCACGATCCCGTCACGGGGGCCCCGGTGCCCGCCCTGACGGGGGCCGACCTCGCTGCCGCGGTGCCGCGCTTGGCCGACCTCGCCCGGATCGCGGTGGTGGAGTTCGCCAACGTGCCGAGCGCCTATATGGGCCCGGACCTCTGGCCCGGCCTCAGCCGCACGGTGGCGGACCTGCTGGCGCGGCCGGACATCGCGGGCGCCATCGTCCTGCACGGCACCGACACCCTCGACCAGACCGCCTATTTCCTCGATCTGACGCTGGCGAGCGACAAGCCGGTGGTGATGGTGGGCGCCCAGCGCAACGCCTCCGAGGCGGATGCCGACGGCGCGCGCAACCTCCTCAATGCGGTCCGCCAGATCCTGGCCCAGGGCGCGCGCGAAGATCTGCGTGGGCTGGGGGTGACGGTGACGCTGAACCACAACATCAACGCCGCCCGCGCGGTGCGGAAGTCCCACACCAACAACGTCGAGACCTTCAATTCCGGCGAGGCCGGCTTCCTCGGGCAGGTGGACGAGGACCGGGTCGTGTTCGCCCGCAAGCCCCTGCGGCGCCAGACCCTGCCGCTCCCCGAGCGGCTCGCCCGGGTCGCGCTCGTGGCGATGGCGGCCGGTGACGACGGGCGCCAGCTCCGCCACGCGGTGGCGGATGGGGCCGAGGGCGTGGTGGTCGCCGCCTACGGCTTCGGCAACGTCAACGAGGCCCTCTACGACGCGGTGGTCGAAGCCATCGCCGCCGGCGTCACCATCGTGGTGGCGAGCCAGGTCCCGCATGGCCGGGCGCTGCCCGTCTACGGCTTCAAGGGCGGCGGCAGCACGCTGCGGGCGGCCGGCGCGGTCTTCGCCGACGACCTCTCGCCGGACAAGGCCCGGGTCCTGGCACTCCTCGCCCTGCCGATCACCCGGGACCGCCAAGCATTGCAAGCGTATTACGACCGGTAACGCCAAGCTTCGGCTTGGTCCTGGGCCATGGTCATGGCCTGTTCAGACACGTTCGGCAATAAGTCTCATCCATCGATTGCGGCGCTTGTCACAATCCTGCCGCTTCGGCGGGTATGCTCAGCGCACTCTCACTTGATCGTCTGCTTGAACCGCCGGTGCGCCATCCTGTGGCCGCGGCTCGGACGGACGCTGTTTTGCCGAAGGATGATGCATGTCCAAAGTTGCGGTGGTTCTGGCGCTCGGAGCCGGCTTGTCCTCGCCCGCGATGATCCCGGCCGCGGCCCGCGACGGCGGAAACTTCAACGGGGCCTGGTCGGTGGAACTGGTCACCGAGAGCGGCATGGTCTGCGACAGCCGCTACACCTATGCGGTGTCGGTGCAGGAGGGGCAGGTGCGCCTCACCTCCGCGGCGGCCGGCGCCACCCTGAACGGCCGCGTCGGGCCGGACGGCACCGTCGGCCTCAACGTCTCGAACGGCACCGCCTCGGGTGCGGTCTCGGGCCGCCTCCAGGCCCAGAGCGGCGGCGGCACCTGGAAGGTCTCCTCCCTGTGCTCGGGCCGCTGGACGGCCCGACGCCACACCACCCGGACCGCCCAGGCGGAGTAGGGTTCGAGCCGGACGCGGCCCGCTTCCCCGGCGGATCGCGGGCCTGAAGGGACTCTCGTCGCGCTTGTGGACGACCGCGACCGGCGGTCGATCCGCGGTGGACGGGGCCCCAGGGCCCCCGCGCCTCACCCCTCCCCACAGGGGGAGAGGGACGAGCCGGCCGGATGCGTGTCCCGGCCGTCGGTTCAGGGCCTCAGGCGGCCGCGAGCCATTGGCGCGCTTCCTCGATATGCGCGCGGTCGAAGGTCTTGATCTGGGCCGGCGAGACCTTGCCGAAGGTGTCGGCGATCATCCGCAGCCACGAGGCGTCGGTCACCAGGGCAACGTGGCTGACGCCCTTCATCATGGCGAGGCCGAAGCGCGGGTCCTTGAAGAACGCGGCCGGCTCCATGCCCTTGAAGTCGCGCACGTCTTCCAGGAGCTTGATCTTGCCGCCCTTGTCGAGGTCGGCCTGCATGGCGGTGATGACGGTGTTCATGTCCGCATCGGTGATCTGTCCGTCGACCACGATCTCGGCGACGCTCGAATCCGGCTTCTTGGTGTAGGTCAGCACGTGGGGCACTCCTCAGGGGATCGAACGCTACCCAAGCGAACGTCGGGCCAGCGTTATAGGAAACTCTGCGGGTCCACGTCGATGGCGACCTTCACGTTGCCGCGAACCTTCGGGCCCCGCGCCAGCCATTCGCGCAGGTAGCTCTGCAGGTCGACGGTGCGCTCGGTCTTCACCAGAAGCCGGAAGCGGTAGCGCCCGCGGATCAGCGCGAGCGGCGCCTCGGCCGGCCCCAGCACCATCACGCCCTCCGGCGGCTCGGCGGCCCGCGCCAGGGCCTGCCCGTGGGCCTCGGCCACCTCGCGCTCGTTCGCCGAGACGATGAGGGCGGCCAACCGGCCGAAGGGCGGCAGGCCGGCGGCCTCGCGGGCGCCGATCTCCTCCTCGTAGAAGCGCTCCGAATCCCCCGAGAGCAGCGCCGCGATCACCGGATGGTCGGGCTGGTAGGTCTGGAGCAGGGCGCGGCCCGGCTTCTCGCCGCGCCCGGCCCGGCCGGTGACCTGCTGCAGCAGCTGGAAGGTGCGCTCGGCCGCGCGGGGATCGCCGGAGGTCAGGCCGATATCGGCGTCGAGGACGCCCACCAGGGTCAGGTGCGGGAAGTTGTGGCCCTTGGCCACGAGCTGCGTGCCGATGACGATGTCGCAGCCGCCCTCCGCCACGGTTTGGAGCTCGGCCCGCAGGCGCTCGGCCCCGCCGGGAAAATCGCTCGACAGCACGATGACGCGCTTGTCCGGGAAGAGCTCGGCCACCTCCTCGGCGATGCGCTCCACCCCGGGGCCGCAGGGGGTGAGGTTGTCGAAGGTGCCGCATTCCGAGCAGGAATCCGGGCGACGCTCGGCATAGCCGCACTGGTGGCAGACCAGGGCCCGGCGGAAGCGGTGCTCCACCAGCCAGGTCGAGCAGTTGCGGCACTGGTAGCGGTGGCCGCAGGCCCGGCACAGGGTCAGGGGCGCGTAGCCGCGCCGGTTGAGGAACAGCAGGGCCTGGTCGCCGGACTCCACGGTCTCGCGCACCGCCGCCACCAGGGCCGGGGCGATGAAGCGGCCCCGCTCGGGCTTGTCGGCGCGCATGTCGATGGCGGCGATGTCGGGCAGGCGCCGGCCGCCGAAGCGCTCGGGCAGGGCGACCCGGAGGTAGCGCCCGCGCTCGGCATTGACCCGCGTCTCGATCGACGGGGTGGCCGAGGCCAGCACCACCGGGCAGTTCTCGATCCGCCCGCGCACCACCGCCATGTCGCGGGCGTGGTAATGTACCCCGTCCTCCTGCTTGTAGGCGGCCTCGTGCTCCTCATCGACCACGATGAGCCCCAGATCCGCGAAGGGCAGGAACAGGGCCGAGCGGGCGCCCACCACCACGGCGATCTCGCCCGCCGTGACCCCGGCGCGGATGCGCTCGCGGCGCTTGCCCCCGACGCCCGAGTGCCAGGTCGCCGGACGCACGCCGAAGCGCTCGGCGAAGCGGTCGAGGAACTGCGCCGTCAGGGCGATCTCGGGCATCAGGATCAGCGCTTGGTGGCCGCGCCGGACGCAATCGGCCACCGCCTCGAAATACACCTCGGTCTTGCCCGAGCCGGTGACGCCCTCCAGCAGCACGGTCGGCGCCTTGTGCGCCACGCCGGGCGGCGCGACCTTGCCGTCGGCCGGCAGGGGATCGCCGATCGCGTCCGTCGGCGCGGGCTCGGCGGGGCCGGGGTTCATCAGCGCGACGAGCTCCCGCACCGCCGCCTCCTGCGCCTCCGAGAGGGGCACGCGGGCGTGGTCCGGGTCCGGCGGCAGGGCGACCGGCTCGGGCGCCAGGGCCAGGGCCTCGAGGGCGCCGTCGTCGATCAGGCCGTCGACCACGCTCAACGAAACGCCCGCCTCCTTGGCGAGCGCGCTCTTGCCCCGCATCGCCCCGTCCGCCGCCACGGCCAGCACCTTGGTGCGGGCGGCGGTCGGCCGGGACGGCGCCTTGCCGGAGGCCCGCACCCCGACCCGCACGGTCTCGCTCAGGGCCGATTCGTCGGGCAGCCGCAGGGCCATGGCCAGGGCCGAGCCCTTCGGCGCCAGGGTGTAGCGGGCGAGCCAGTCGACGAGTTCGCGCAAGGCGTCCGGCAGGGCCGGCACGTCGACCCGGCCGGTCACCGGCCGCAGGTTCGAGCCGCCGGGGCTCTGGCGCACGCCCCACACCACCCCCACCGTCTCGCGCGGCCCGAGGGGGATCTGCACGACCTCGCCGACCGAGAGGTCGAGCCCGGCCGGCACGGCGTAGCTGTAGGCGCTGTCCAGCGCCAGCGGGATCAGGATCTCGGCGACGCAGGGCATCGGGCGGGGCTTTGACGGAACATAACCGGAATATAAGCATGCCGGAGGCAATGCGCGACCGCCGTGCCGCCAATCGTCGCCCGGAGGCGCCCCAGGATGGACGGACCCGAACCCCCGGCCTCCGGCACGGCCCGCGATCCGGCCCCCGAGGGGGTGCTGCTCCTGCATGGCCTCGCCCGGCGGGCCGCGTCCCTGGCCCGGCTGGAGCGCGCCGTCCGGGCCGCCGGGTTCGTGACGCTGAACCTCGATTATCCCTCCCGCAAGGCGGATCTCGCGGATCTCGCAGGCATCATCGGACCGCCCGTCGCCGCCTTCGCGGCCCGGGTAGGGACCCTCCACGTGGTCACCCACTCGATGGGCGGGCTCCTCGCCCGGGCCTGGCTTCGCGAAGGCCGGCCGGCCAATCTCGGACGGGTGGTGATGCTGGGGCCGCCGAATGGTGGCAGCGAGGTCGCCGACCGCCTTCACACCCTGCGCGCCTATCGCCGGGTCTTCGGCCCGGCCGGCGCCCAGTTGACCACCAAACCGGACGAAAGCCTGCGCAACTGCCTCGGCCCCGTCGATTTCCCCCTCGGGATCATCGCGGGCGACCGCACGCTCTATCCCCTGGAATCCTGGCTGATGCTGCCGGGTCCCGATGACGGCCGGGTCACCGTCGCGCGCACCCGGGTCGCCGGGATGGCCGACCACATCACCCTGCCGACCAGCCACGGCCTGATGATGCGCAATCCCGCGGTCATCGCCGAGACCCTGCGCTTCCTGCGCACCGGAGGGTTTTCGCCGTCCGCCCGCGGTGACACAAGGCGCGCATGAGCCTCGATGCGCCCCCGCCCGACCCCGTGCCGCCGCGCCTCGAGTTGCGTGGCATCGGCCTGCGCTTCGGCGCGGTGCAGGCGCTTGCCGACATCGCCTTCCGGGTCCGGCCCGGCGAGATCCTGGCTCTGCTCGGCGATTCCGGCTGCGGCAAGAGTACGCTCCTGCGGGCCATCGCCGGCCTCGAGCAGCCGGAGACCGGCACGATCCGCCTCGACGGCGCCTTGCTGAGCGAGGACGGCCGCGGCGTCCCGCCGGAGGCGCGCGGCGTCGGTCTGATGTTCCAGGACTATGCCCTGTTTCCGCATCTCACCGTGGCGGAGAACGTCCGCTTCGGCCTCCACGGCAAAAGCCTTCAGGGCAGGTCCGCCGCCGAGGCCCGCGCCCTGGTGCAGGCGCGGCTGGAGCAGGTCGGCCTCGCCGACCGGGCCAAGAGCTATCCCGGCACCCTCTCGGGCGGCGAGAGCCAGCGCGTGGCCCTGGCCCGCGCCCTGGCCCCGGGGCCGCGCGTCCTCCTCCTCGACGAACCCTTCTCGAACCTCGACCGGCGCACCCGCGACCGGGTCCGCGACGACACCCTGGCGGTCCTGCGCGCCAGCGGCGCCACCACGCTCCTCGTCACCCACGACCCCGAGGAGGCCCTGGGCTTCGCCGACCGCATCGCCCTGATGCGGCGGGGGCGCATCGTGCAGGTCGGCACCGGGCCGGACCTGTATTGCCGCCCTGCCACGCGCTTCGCCGCCCGCTTCTTCGGCGACCTCGTCGAGATCGACGGGACCTGCCGCTCCGGCACCGTGGCGACGCCGTTCGGCCAGGTTCCCGCGCCGGGCCACGCCGAGGGTACCGCCGTGACCCTGTGCCTGCGCCCGGAGGCGATCCGCCTCGGCGCGCCGGGGGCGTCCCTCCGGGCCGTGGTGCGGGCGCGCCGCTTCCTCGGGGCCGCCGCCCTCCTGAGCCTGTCGGCGGACGGGTTGCCCGAGCCGCTGCACCTGCCCGTGCCGGCGGACGACCCGCGCGAGCCGGGGGATGCGGTCGGCCTGAGCCTCGATCCGGACCGCGGGTTTATTTTTGCGAACGAGATGGATTAAAACACAGGCCCGGGCCGAGCTTGCGTTCGATCCGGGGCAATAGTTTCGAATTGTTTTAAGTCCAAAACATCGCGCTTGTGTTTTTCTCGCCGATGCTTCTGAACACCCGCCATGTTCTGACGGAAGGGTGTCGGCCATGGCGGGTGGGATCAAGGCAATCGGGTTCGCTGGCTGCGCGTTGACGGGTTTGGCCCTCGCGGCCCTCGTCGGGACGGCGTCGGCCGCCGAGGTCAACCTCTACACCACCCGCGAACCCGGCCTGATCCGGCCCCTGCTCGACGCCTTCACCGCCAAGAGCGGCGTCACCGTCAATACGGTGTTCGTCGAGAAGGGCCTCGCCGAGCGCGTGGCGGCCGAGGGCGCCCGTGCCAAGGCCGACGTGCTGATGACCGTGGATGTCGGCAACCTCATCGACCTCGTCGACCGCGACCTCGCCCAGCCGGTGCGCTCGGGCGTGCTGGAGGCGGCGGTGCCCGCTACCCTGCGCGACGCCGAGGGCCGCTGGTTCGCCCTCTCCATGCGGGCCCGGGTGCTCTACGCCGACAAGGACCTCGCCGACCTCACGGCCATCACCTACGAGGGGCTGGCCGACCCGACCTGGAAGGGCGGCCTCTGCCTGCGCGCGGGCCAGCACCCCTACAACACGGCGCTCATCGCCCATTATCTCGTCAAGCACGGCCCGGAGAAGACCGAGGCCTGGCTGCGGGCCCTGAAGGCCAACCTCGCCCGCAAGCCCGCCGGCGGCGACCGGGACGTCGCCCGCGACATCCTCGCCGACACCTGCAGGATCGGCCTCGGCAATTCCTACTATGTCGGCCTGATGCGCTCCGGCCGCGGCGGCCCCGAGCAGCGGACGTGGGGCGAGGGCATCAAGGTGGTGATGCCGACCTTCGCGGGCGGCGGCACCCACGTGAACATCTCCGGCGCGGTGGTGGCCAGGAACGCCCCCAACCGCGACGAGGCGGTCAAGCTCCTCGAATACCTCGTCTCCGACGAGGCCCAGGGGCTCTACGCCAAGGCCGATTACGAGTATCCGGTGAAGGCCGGCGCGCCGATCGACCCGCTCCTCACGGCGCTGGGCCCCCTGACCATCGATTCCGTGCCGCTCGTCGAGATCGCCCGCAACCGCAAGGCGGCGAGCCTCCTCCTCGACACGGTGGGTTTCGACAACTGAGGAGCCTGCGGCGCAGGCGGGTGAGGGGGCGCCCCCTCCGGAGCGGTCGCTCCCCCAACGACCCGCCGACGCGGGCCACCCCCTCCCGCGGAGGGGAGAGGGACGCGCGCATGACCGCTACGGCGCGTGAGCCGGTCGGTCCTTGCGGGAGGAGCGCCCACACCGTCGGCCGATCCAACGGAAAACGTCCTTGAGACCAGCATGACCGGGGTCGCCCCCGCTCCGCTTCCGTCGCCCACGTGCTGCCCCAGGCCCTGCGCGACAC
>NZ_JCBANU010000019.1:0-115064 GCF_059816145.1 Methylobacterium sp. 001424705
CCTCCCCCCGGACCACGTCCGAAGCCGCCGGGGCGCTCGAACCCGCCGGGGCGCTCGATGCCGCCCGGTCCACCCCCGAACCCACCCCCGGGGCGTGCATGCTCGCCGCCCGACGGCAAGCGGGTATCGATATCGAAGCGCGGTGGGCCGCCGGGCTGGCTCCCGGGCATGCGTCCGTCGAGGCCGCGCCCCTCGAAACCACGGCCCTCGGATCTCGGGAGCGATCCCCGATCGGGACCCGTCTGAGGGCCGGGGCGCTCGGTGCCGCGCGTGTCGATGCGCAGGCTCTCGACGGCGAGGCGGCCGTCACGGGCCGGCTCGGCGGTGACGACCGCGCGGACGCTGCCGCGGCGGGGCAATCCGGGATCGGGCCGACCGGCGATGTCGAGGCCGGACCCGATCTGGAGACCCCGGGCATTTCGGCCGACATAGGCCTCGATGGAGACGCGGCGCAGGCCCGGAACGAACAGGGCGCGCGATTCCTCGAACCCCGTCACCGTGAGGCTCGACCCCGCCGGAACGCCCGTGACGATGGCGCGCCGTCCGATCTGCCCGGCATCGACGCCGACGAGGCGGAGATTGCCGATCGCCGGGCTGCCATCCGGCCCCCGTCGGACCGGACCGGCCACCCGCGCGGCTCCCTCCGACCGCCGTTCCACCAGACTGGCGACGACGACGCCGTCGGGGCGCCGCAGCCCGCTCACCGCGACGCGATCGCCGACCCTCCATCCGTCACGCTGGGTCGTCGGCAGGGCGACCCGTTGGCTGAGGACGGTCAGTCCGCCCTTCCGGAGCGCCTCGACCGGTCCGACGACCTCGCTCGTGACGTCGATGCGGCCCGTGGCGAGGATGCCGCCGGTCTCGAGAGCGACGACGCGGACCACGTGCCCGATCCGAAGGTCGCTCACCGCCGCCGGTCGCCCGTCGATCCGCACGGGGACGTCCTGCGGATAGGTGATGCGCAGGTCGTTGACGATGATCGATCCGAACTTGCGGATCGTTCCGATCACGCCCGTGCCGCCCAGGCCGCGGTCGCCCTCCGACTCCGATCCGTCACCCGGCGGGTGGCTCGGGCGCGCGCCGGTGCCGCCGATGCCTTGGTCGCGGATCGGTGGGAGCGGGTCGGCGCGGGCCGCAAGCGCGAGGGGCGCCACGGCGAGCAGGCGCAGGGCGTCGCGGCGGTTCGGTGCGCGCATGGACGCTGTTCTCACGCCTTCGCCGCCGCGGCCGGCCCATCCTCGGCATAGACGTAGACGCCGAAATTCCAGCGATGGGCGCCGCCGGCATCGGTCTCACAGGCCGCGTGGGCCTCGCGGTTGGCCTGCTGCAGCGCCTCCATGGCGATCTCGCGGGCGCGGGCCTCGAGGCGATCGGCCAGCTCCTTCGACAGGCCGTCGTAATGAACCGCGCGCTCGAGGAAGCGCGGGGTCGGCGCAGTGATGTTGGCGACGCTCGCGGCGATGTGGTCGTGCAGGTTGCGGCCGAAGTAATAGAGCTGCGACTCCCCACCGCCCTTCGGCACGTAGGCCGCCTCCGCGAGGACGATGTGCCCGTCGGCATCGGCGACCACGAGTCCCCGGTCGAGCCACTCGTCGAGAACGGCGCGGGGGCGCAGATCGCGGGTCACGGCCGCGACGAGATCCTCGAAGGAAGGGCCCTTCCCGTCGCTCGCCCGCGTCAGGGGCCGGGGTTGGCCGTCCGGGTCCGTAAAGGCGGGATCGGCGAGCCAGCGCGCGATGATCCGGCTGGTCCGCGACAGGGAGGACGGCACGGCGCTGACGGGGGCGCCGGCGCCGCGCAGGCGGCTGACCTCCTTGCGGTGAATCCCGGTCAGCAGGCTGACCCGACTGTCGGTCTGCTCCTTGCCCGGCAGCGCGAAGTCGTACTCGGCGACGTTCACGTAGAGTTCGCGCAGGAGCGTGGTGAGCGCCGGAAAGGTGATGCCCCGTGCCACGAAGAGGCGCACGAGCGGCCGGAGCAGACGCGCGACGGGGGCGTGGAGGTTCGCCCCCTCGGAAGGTGTCTCGGTCGGATCGGCCATGCGCACACCATAGCCGCCGGGCTGTGGGAGACAATCCCACGGCGTGCGTCCCGACACCCGATCTCCACTGACTCTGATTGACGTGGGAAATTTACCCACATAAAACGAGGTCGTGAGTTTAGGTCGGAGTTCCGCCATGGCCGAGTTGAGGCCCCTTTATCCCACGGACGCCTTGCCGCCGCTGCGGGCGGGCGCGCCGATGCGCTCCGCAGGTCCGGCGGCCCGGCCGCTGGCCCCCCTCGCGCGCGGCTTGGCCGTCCTGGCGGTCGTGGCGCTGGGCACCCTCGTCCTCGTATCCGCGGGCCAGCGGACGCAATCGGCTGCAAAGGACGTGACGGCGGCGACGGACATGCCGCGGGTCGCCGCCATCCACCTCGCTGCGCCCCGTCGGATGGCTGCGGCGTCCGACCTTTCGCGGGCGAACTGATGTTCGGCGTCGCGCGCCGTTCCCCCAGCCGGTCGGATCCTCGACAACCGCGCCTGATCGTCGACCTGCTCCTCTGCGCCGTTCCGGCGGTCGCCACCGTCGTCCTGCTGATCCTCGGCCTCCAGGGCTGAGTCTCACGGTCATCGGCGCCCCGATCCCGACACCCCCTCCGGCCACCGCCATCACAGACGAATCGCAGCACGCCCGATGTATCGCGCCGATCCCCGCCTGAGCCCGTCGCTGCAGGCCTGCCTACCCCGTCGCCGGCCTCTTCGGACACGGCTCGCCGATGCGCGAACCTTCTCCGCCTGGTGGCGCGCGCTCATCGGCCGGCCGGGTGGCAGGCCGGCGGAAGTGCATCGACGCGCCTGACACGCTCGACCTGCGTCCCGGGCCCGTCACGCGGCTCGGACGGACGCCGCGACGACGGGCGCGTCGGGCGACCTGCGGACCGCCTCGGCCTCGCGGCACAGGGCCGAGGCCAGGCAGCGGGCGCGCTCCACCCAGATGTCGCGCTCCCGGCGGAGGGCCTCGACCGCGGCGCTGTCCTGTGCCCGCGCGATGCGCAGGTCGTCGATCTCCTCGCGCAACGCCGTGGTCCGGCGCCGCTCCTGAGCCAACGCCTCCCGCAGCACCACCAGCGCGGCGTGATCGGACGCGGCGGGATGGCCGGCTGGACCGGGCGGGTTGACCGGACGCAGGTCGGCCACCTCCGCGCGGAGACGGTCGACGTCGAGACCGGTCCTGTCGGGCGCCGGAGCCGCCGCGGGGGCGTCCGCGGTGCCCGGATCGACGGGCACCGGCGCGGAGGCGGGAATGCCCTCCTCCTCGATCACCAGACCGTGGAGCATCCGGAACACGGCGTCGCCGTCGAGGCGGGACAGGTCGAACCCGCTCTCGCGGGCGAGATCGCTCCACAGCGTCTGTCCGGTCTCGGCCTGACCGACGAAGGCCATGGACCAGTTCGCGAAGCCCCGCGCCTCGGTCGGCCCGCATTCGAGAACCGTGACGTCACCGTGCCGCTGATCGCGCTGGATCCGCTCGAAGGTCCGCTCCACCCCCTGGCGCGGGCCTTCCAGCACCTGCGCGAAGGCGCCGCCGTTGAACATCAGGGCGCCGGTCACGCCGACCTCGGCGTTGTTCCGCTGCGAGGTCTCGAGGATCTGCGCCACCGCGTGGCTCGCTTCGGCGTCGGGCACCTGAAGCAGGTTCTTGCTGGCATAGACGAGACGGTAGAGGTCGCTCATTTCCGATCTCCGGAAAGGGGGAACAGGGTCGGGGGCGGCCGCCTCACGCCTGGGCGAGGCCGTGCGGGCCGAGGTCGGTGAAGAGGGCCAGGAGCGCCTCGGCCGGGATCGGACGGCTCACCAGGTAGCCCTGGACGTCGGTGCAGCCCTCGGCGCGGATGCGGCGCATCTGGTCCTCGGTCTCGACGCCCTCGGCGACGGTGGTCATGCCGAGGCTGCGCCCGAGACCCGCGATCGCGCGGATCACCGCGTCTCCGTCCGGCTTCTGGGTGATGTCGGCCACGAAGGAACGATCGATCTTGATCTTGTCGAAGGGGAACGAGCGCAGGTAGCTCAGGGAGGAGTACCCGGTCCCGAAATCGTCCATGGAGACGCGGATGCCGAGGGCCCGCAGCCGGTGCAGGGTCCGCAGGGTGCGCTCGTTCTCCTGGAGCAGCACGCCCTCGGTGATCTCGATCTCCAGGCGGCTCGCGGGGAGTCCGGAACCTGCCAGCGCGGAGACGATGACCTCGACGAGACGATCGCCCTTGAACTGCGCGGGCGACACGTTCACCGCGACGGTGATCGCCGCGGGCCACGTCACGGCATCGCGGCAGGCCTGGCGGATGACCCATTCGCCGATCGGGACGATCAGCCCGATCTCCTCGGCGAGGGGAATGAATTCTCCCGGGGGGACCATGCCGCGCTCCGGGTGATGCCAGCGCAGCAGCGCCTCGCAGCCGGTCACGCGATCGTTCTGGAGATTCAGCTGCGGCTGGTAATGGAGTGAGAATTCGCGCCGGCCGAGGGCTTGGCGGATGTCGAGTTCGAGGCGACGCCGCGCCTGCATGCGCGCGTCCATCTCGGCCTCGAAGAAGCGGAAGGCCCCGCGCCCATCGAGCTTCGCCCGGTAGAGGGCGAGATCGGCGCATTTCAGGAGACGATCCGCGTCGGTCCCGTCGCGGGGCGCCACGGCCACGCCGACGCTGGCGCCGATGGTGAGCAGTTGCCCCTCGATCATGTAGGTGCGGCCGATCAGGTCGACGATGCGGCGCGCCAGGACGCGCGTCTCCTCGAGGTCCGTCACGCCGTGCTGAACCACGACGAACTCGTCTCCCCCGATGCGGGCGACCGTGTCGCTGGGACGGAGCGTGGCACTGAGGCGGTCGGCGACCTTGGCGAGGAGCGCATCGCCGATGGCGTGACCCAGGGTGTCGTTGACGGGCTTGAACCGGTCCAGGTCCACCAGAAGCACCGCGCAGGTGCCGTCGGAGGTCTCCACCTGGACGAGCGCATCCTCAAGGCGTTCGCGCAGGTGTAGGCGGTTCGGCAGGCCGGTCAGGGGGTCGAGGCGCGCCCGCTCGCTGGCGGCAATCTCGGCGGCGCGGCGCAGGGTGACGTCTTCGACGGTGATGGTCCAACCCTGGCAGGCCCCGCGGGAGGGGCCGAAGGGCTGGATGCCGATCTCGAGCGTCAACCCCGCGCGCAGGATCTCGAAGGCAAGGCCCTCGCAGCGCTCCAGGGCGCGCCGCACCTGGGCGAACAAGGCGTTCCTGCGGAGGGGCAGGAGGCGGCAGAGGGTGTGCAGGGCCTGACGGAGACTGGGACGATCGGGCAGGCCGAACCCACCCACAAGCTCCCGCGCCGGCCCGGTGCAGAGGACCAGCCGGCCCCGCTCGAACACGATGAACCCCTGTCGCACCACATCGAGATACGGCGCCAGACCGAGGGCGGCCTCAGCCTGCCCTGGAATCGTCTCCGGTCTCGCCAGAACCTGGACTGCCTGCATCACGTCGCCGCTCCGGTGCGCATCCGGGGTGCGCCAGCACGGAGAGAATAGAGCCCTGAAAGTAAATTATAGGTTCTTGCACCACGGATTTTCAGATCCGAAAATCATCGCCGAGGAAGGAGGCTGTCGTACAGCATTACGCTGTCCAGACCCCACCCGATCCCGCAGGATCAGCGGCGATGGAAGCGAGTATTACAGACTATCGTCATCTGTCTGAAGGTAACGATTCTACACTTTATCGTTCTCTGTGCTTCAGCGTTTGAATGGTCTCGCCGACACGATCGGGGGGCAAGGCATCGGTGAGACCCGGTCGATCCGAAGACGGCGCGACGGGGAGACCATGTCCGACGATTGCGGACTACACATTCACACACATCAACGCCATGGAGGATTGCCACGCACGAAGACCTTTGCGTCGCGATCCGCAACGCGGTGTGATCGAGACGACGCGCGAACGCGGGCCGTCTCAGCCGAAGGACCGGCCCTCCGACAATTGCCGGGCAATCCAAGCCTGCGCTTCGTCGAGATCCGCGAAGATCGGCGCACGCGGATCCTCCACGCACCCGAAGCCCGCCTCCAGAAACCAATGTCCCGCCTCGGAGTCATGCTCGCTGGAGAGTTGGACGAGCACGGCGACGAGAATCCCATCCTCGAAAACCAACCGGCTCTCGCGGTCATTGCTGCCCGTCGCGATCTGAACGGGCTGGAGTTTCATGGTCATGCCGTGGCCAGCGTTCCCAGGTACAGGGACTTCGGATTGGATTCCGCGATCGATTTCAGAGGCTGACGATTGCGGAGCTTCCGCGTCCCACCCTTGTGTTCAATCACGCCTCGGCGCCCGAGTTCCTGAAGCGCACGACCCACGTGCACATTCGAGAGGCCGACGGGATCGGCGGGATCATTCGGCTGACCGGGGGCTCGACCGCTGACTTCCCATGTGTCTCGACCGTGTCGCAGGCGACGGCCTCCCCCAAAGCCACGAGACCCTGGCGGCGATGCGGAGCGCTCAGCGCTGCTGGGTGATGCTGGCCGAGGCGGCCGATCGGCGCCCGGTCGAGGCGGGCGGATGCGCCGCGCGCCCGGGCCTAATCGGCGGCGTGCGACGGATCCTTCGCGCGCGCAGGCTCCACGTCGTCGAGGGAGGGGACGTAGGCGCACCAGGCGCATCGGCCGGCCTCTGCCCCGCGCGGGGTGTTCGCCTGGGAGCAGAGCGGGCAGACCTCGAGCCGAAGTCCCGCGTCGCAGAGGACGCCGCGCCCACGGCCGCGGAAGGTGATCTCGGCATCCTGGGGAATGGCTTTTGAATCCTGCGTTGTCGCGCCCCATCGCCGGGCTCGCGGCGCATGGCCTGATCGTCCGGCCAGCCGGTGGGCTGGGTTGCGCGAGCGATAGCGGATGCGCCGCGAGGGTGCAAAGGTGGATGCTGCAGCGCATCGCTTCGACGCGCGAAGCATTCTGTGTGACCGTGCCGGAACAGCCGGGGGAACGGGAGACGCGGTGAGACGAAGCCGGAGAAGCGGAGCGTTCATCGATTTTCGGCGTGACGCGAGCGCGGCCGTTTGACATCAACCGTTATGCGCTCCTGGCTTCTCATCCTGCTCGGTCTGGCGGCAACGGCTGCCGTCTGGTTCCTCCTGCCGGTTCAGGACTGGCTCCAGGCCTTCGGCGCCTGGACGGCAGGACTCGGCCCCCTCGGTCCCGTCGCCTTCGCGGCCCTCTTCATCCTGGCCACGCTGCTGGTGATCCCGGGCACGCCGCTGACGATCGCCGGCGCACTGGCCTTTGGATGGTGGTCCCTGCCGATCGTCCTCGCAGCGGCGACGATCGGCTCGGTCCTGGCCTTTCTCGCGGCGCGATCCGTCCTGAGGCAGCGCGTCGAGCGCGTCATCGCCCGGCGTCCCGCGATGGTTGCCACGATGGAGGCGGTGGGCGACGGCGGATGGCAGTTGCTGACCCTGATGCGGGTCAGTCCCTTCGTGCCCTTCAATGCGCAGAACTACATCCTCGGCCTGACGCGCGTCCGCATGCGGGACTTCCTCGTCTCGACCCTCCTCGGCATGATCCCCGGGACGATTCTCTGCGTGTATCTCGGCGTGATCGGCCGGACGGCGGCCGACTCGGCCGCCCACTGGATTCCGCTGGGGCTCGGCCTGGCCGCGACCCTCGCCGCCGTCGCGGTGACGCGTCGCCGGGTGCAGGCGAAGCTCGCCGCGCGCGGACTGCATCCGGCTTCGCGAGCCTCCCGGGCGCCCGGCCCCCCCGCGCCGGGGCCACCCCGCCCCGAGGGGCGCTGGCTGCGGCCGGGCCAGACCTGCTGGCGCATCGAGCAGGCCCATCGGGTCGCCGTGCTCCATGACGGCGCCGCGTATTTCGCGGCCGCCCGCAGCGCCATGCTGGCGGCGCGCCACTCCGTCCTGCTGATCGGCTGGAGTTTCGACCCGCGCCTGCGCCTCGCGCCGGATGGCAGCCATGCCCCGGAGGGGGAAACCCTGGCGGACCTCCTCCAGAGCCTGCGCGCCTGCCGGCCGGACCTCGCGATCCATCTTCTGATCTGGGACATGCCGTGGCCGCTCTCTGCCGGACGGGACCTGACGCCCGCGGCGGTCCGCGCCCTGCTCGGTCCCGGCATCACGTACCGGGTCGATGCGACGCTGCCCTTCGGCGCCTGCCAGCACCAGAAGATCCTCGTCGTCGACGATGCGATGGCCTTTTGCGGCGGCGGCGACTTCGAGGCCAATCGCTGGGACACGCCGGCCCACCGGGACGGCGATCCGCGCCGGCGCCTCCCGAACGGCGAGGCCTATCCGCCGCGCCACGACATCATGATGGCGGTCGACGGTCCGGCGGCGGCCGCCCTGGGGGACCTTGCGCGCCAACGCTGGCTCGATGCAACCGGCGAGCGGCTGACGCCCCCGCCCGCGCGGGACGGCACGCCCTGGCCGGCCTCCGTGACACCGCTCCTCAGGGACATGTCGGTCGCCCTGTCGCGCACCCGGCCCGCCGGCCGGAAGCGCGTGGCTCTGCAAGAGAACGCCGCGTTGTACGCTGCCGCCATCCGGGGCGCCGCCCGCGTCATCTACCTGGAGAACCAGTACCTCACATCGCCCCTGATCGGCGACGCGCTGATGGAGCGCCTCGGCGAGGCCGAGGGACCGGAAATCATCATCGTGGTGGCCGAGCGCAGCCCGAACGCCTTCGACCGGCTGACCATGGACAGCGCCCGGCGGGGACTGATCCACAAGCTTCGGGCGGCCGACCGCCACGACCGCCTCCGCATCCTGGCGCCGCATACGCCGGAGGGACGCCCGATCCTCGTGCATTCCAAGGTCGGCATCTTCGACGATCGCCTGGTGCGCGTCGGGTCGACCAATCTCAACAACCGCTCCCTCGGCTACGACAGCGAGTGCGACCTCGCCCTCGAGGTCCTGCCGGCCGAGGACGCGCCCCTCCTGCGATCCGCCATCCTGCGGCTGCGGGACGGCCTGCTCGCGCACCATGCGGGCTGCCCGCGCGATATCTTCGAGGAGGCCGTGCGCCGGCGCGGCTCCCTGCGCGCAGTGCTCGACGACCCCGCCCTGGTGGCGCCCCGCCGGCTCTGCCCGGTGGTGCCCTCACCCCGCGGCGCCCTGGCGCGCGTGGTGGAGTCTTGGCATCTCGGCGACCCCGCGAGCGTGCGCGACGCCTGGCGGCCCTGGCGCCGGACCGGCGCCCTGGACCAGGTCCGGCGGGGCGAGCACCCCGCAGAGGCCCCCGCGACTCAGGCCTCGGGGGCGGCGGCCGGCGTGTCCTGAGGCCGCCGCACCGCCCGCGGCGGCGCGGCGAAATCCAGCGTGGCCAGGAGCGGGAGATGATCGGACGCGCGACGCGCGTCACCGTCGCGCAGCACCGCCACGTGGTCCACCCGGAGGCCGGGGCCGACGAAGACGTGGTCGAGGCGCAGCACCGGACAGCGACTGGGGAAGGTCGCGCGCCCCGCCCGGCTGCGCGCGATTGCGCGGGCGTCGCTGAGCCGCGCGGTCAGTTGGCGGTAGGCCCGCGACCACGGCGTTGCGTTGAAGTCGCCCGCCAGGACCACCGGTCCCGCCGCCGATGCCGCCGCGAGCCAGTCGGGACCGAGCAGCGCCGCCAGCTGCCCTTTCTGCTCCGCCGCAACGAGGCCGAGATGGGTGTTGAGGACCTGAAGGCGGTGTCCGTCGCACGCGACCTCCACCCACAGGGCGCCCCTCGGCTCGAGACCGGGCCGACCGGCGAGCCCCGGCAGGCCCCCGGCCCTGATGAGGCGGGAGGGATGCCGCGTGAGGATCGCGTCGCCGTAACGCTCCGTCTCGACCTGGAGCGCGGCGTGGAAATGCGCCCGCAGGCCGAGCTGCCGGGCGAGGGCCTGGGCCTGGTCGACGCCGCCGGTCCGGGCACGGCCGAGATCGACCTCCTGCAGCGCGACGATGTCGGCGTGGCTCGACCGGATGGCACGGGCGACGCGCTCCAGGTCGACGCGCCCGTCGGTGCCGCGGCCATGGCGGATGTTGTAGCTGAGGAGGCGCAAGGGCGGGGCGACCTCCGTCAGGCCGAGGGCTCGGCCAGGCGGGTGCGATGCCGGTCGAGGGCGGCCCGCAATTGCGGCAGGAACGGCGAGTGGCTGTCCCACGGCCTCACCGCCTCCTGCAGCCGCTCCAGGGCCTCGATCTGGGCGGACAGGCCCTGGGCCTGGGAGAGATACGCCCAGATCGCGTCCTCGGCCTCGCCGATCGCGACGGGCTGTTCGGCCAGCAGGAGGCCTTGGAAGCGCTGCAGCGTGTGGTCGAGATCGGCCATGTCGAACTCCCTGGGTCCTCGGTGACGATCGGCCCAGCACGAACCGGGCGTGGTGCACGCCCCGCGCCGAGCCCAAGCACCGGCGCGCCGGCTCCGTCGAGTGCCTGATCGTAAATCATATGGAGCGGCGCCCGCGCTCGGGGAGCGTCCCCCGGGCCCGACACGAGCATCCGAACCGTGTCATCCGGATGCACCCGCCGCTGCGTTTCGACCACGTTGGGTTGGGACTTGACCGATTCGTGGCTATTGACCGATTTTTGGGCATGAAATGGCCCGGTCGATGGGCGGTGGCGGGTCCGCGGCTTCGGCGTGGACGGCGCGGAGAACCCGGTTCGGGCTTGGCCCGATCCATGCCAAGGTGTCGGCAGTCGCGTGGGAAGCAGACTCGAAGAGGATGGGTGCCTTGTTGAAGTCCACGGTCAAAGCGTTCGTCTCGGCCACCGCCCTCGCCGCCGTGCTGGGCCTGTCCGCCACCGCCCCGGCCGCCGCCGCGAACGTCTTCCGCTTCGCCTTCCAGGGCGACATCAAGTCCCTCGACCCCTACTCCCTGAAGGAAAGCTTCACCATCGGCATGCACGGGGCGGTCTTCGACTCGCTCATCACGCGCGACAAGGACCTGAAGCTCGCGCCCATGCTGGCGGAATCCTGGGAGAATCCGGAGCCGACGCGCTGGCGTTTCCACCTGCGCAAGGGCGTGAAGTTCCATGACGGCTCGGACTTCACCGCTGACGACGTGATCTTCTCGGCCACCCGCGTGCGGGCGCCGGGCTCGAACTTCACCACCAACGTGCCGTCCGACGCCGAGTGGGTGAAGATCGACGACCATACCGTCGACATGAAGTTGAAGAGCCCCAACCCCATCGCCCTGTACCAGTTCTCGACCTGGTATATCATGTCGAAGTCCTGGGCCGAGAAGAACGGCGCCGTCGCGCCGACCCTGCCGAGCGCCACCTCCACCAGCTACGCCGCCCTGCACGAGAACGGCACCGGGCCGTTCATCATCGCCGAGCACCAGCCCGGCGTGCGCACGGTGTTCAAGAAGAACCCGAACTACTGGGGCAAGGTGGAGTCGAACCTCGACGAGGCGGTCTTCACCACCATCCAGAACGACGCCACCCGCGTCGCCGCCCTGATCTCCGGCGAGGTCGACTGGATCGACCCCGTGCCCCTGCAGGACGCCCAGCGCGTCAACGGGAGCGGCACCGCCACGGTGATGGCCGGGCCGGAGCTGCGCACGATCTTCCTCGGCATGGACCAGTCCCGCGACGAACTGAAGGACTCGAACGTCAAGGGCAAGAACCCGTTCAAGGACGTGCGCGTGCGCGAGGCCTTCTACCGGGCCATCGACGAGGAGACGATCGCCAAGCGCGTCATGCGCGGGCAGGCGGCGCCCTCCGCCCTGCTGATCGCGCCGGTGCTGTTCCCCCGCGCCTCCGAGTTCAAGCGGCCGGACTACGACCCGAAGCGCGCCAAGCAGCTCCTCACCGAGGCCGGCTACCCGGACGGCTTCTCGTTGGGCATGGATTGCCCGAACGACCGCTACGTCAACGACGAGGCGATCTGTCAGGCCGTGGTCTCGATGCTGGCCCGGGTCGGCGTGAAGGTGAACCTCAACGCGCAGCCCAAGGCCAAGTACTTCGCCAAGGTCCTGGCGCCGGCCTACGACACCTCGTTCTACCTCGTCGGCTGGACCCCCTCCTCCCAGGATTCGCACAACATCCTGTTCGAGATCGCCGGCTGCCGAAACGGCTCCAAGCCCGGCCGCGGCAACTGGAACCTCGGCAATTACTGCAACCCGAAGGTCGACGCGCTCGCCGATTCCGTCGAGGCCGAGAGCGACCAGACCAAGCGCAACGCCGAGATCAAGGAGGGGTTCGACACCATCCAGGCCGATTGGGGCTTCATCCCCCTGCACCAGCAGGCCCTCGCCTGGGGCGTCTCCAAGAAGGTCACCCTGGTCCAGCGGCCGGACAACATGCTGATGCTCTACTGGGTCTCGAAGCAGCCGTGACACCCATGACCGATCTGTTTCAGGATCTGGCACCGACCCGCGTCTCCGCCCGGCGGGGACAGGGCGATCGCATCCGCTGGCGTGTCCGCCGGGATGGCGCGTGGAGCACCCCGTCATTCCGGGGCCGCGCAGCGGAGCCCGGAATCCAGAAACGAAGGTGGTGCAGGACGTCACACCGTCGGCGGTCCTGGATTCCGGGCTCGCCTGCGGCGCCCCGGAATGACGTCGCGCTTCGGTCTGCGATCGCTCGGCGTGCCGGTCTTGGCGATGTGCACGACGGGATCGCCCGCCCATGATCGCCTTCATCCTGCAGCGCCTGCTCCAGTCGGTCGCGGTGCTGTTCGCCGTCGGCCTGATCGCGTTCTCGATGTTCCGCTTCGCCGGCGACCCGGTGAACCAGATCGTGGGCGTCGACACGCCCTATGCCGAGCGCGTCGCCATCCGGAAGGATCTCGGGCTCGACGATCCGGTGGCGGTGCAGTTCCTGCGCTACGCCGGGAACGTCGCCCGGGGCGAGTTCGGCACCTCGTACCAGTTCCGCCAGCCGGTCTCGGCGCTGCTGGCCGAGCGCATGCCCGCCACCCTCGAACTCGCGCTCTGTGCCACGCTGTTCGCCCTCACCGTCGGCATCCTCATGGGGGTCTACTGCGCCCTGCGGCGGGACACCTGGCTCGCCAAGGTCTTTCTGGCCATCTCGCTCATCGGCATCAGCCTGCCGACCTTCCTCATCGGCATCCTGCTGATCTTCCTGTTCTCGGTGACGCTGGGCTGGCTGCCCTCGTTCGGGCGCGGCGACACCGTGCGGCTGGGCTGGTGGACGACCGGGTTCCTCACCGCCTCGGGCCTGCGCGCCCTGATTCTGCCCTCGGTGACCCTGGGGCTGTTCCAGATGACCCTGATCATGCGGCTGGTGCGGGCCGAGATGCTGGAGGTGCTGCGCACCGACTACATCCGCTTCGCCCGGGCGCGGGGGCTCACCACCCGCTCGATCCACCTTGGTCACGCCCTGAAGAACACCCTGGTGCCGGTCATCACCATCGCGGGGCTGCAGCTCGGCTCGGTCATCGCCTTCTCGATCATCACCGAGACGGTGTTTCAGTGGCCCGGCATGGGCCTGCTCTTCGTCCAGGCGGTGCAGAACGTCGATATCCCCATCATGGCGGCCTACCTGCTGCTGGTCGCCGCCATCTTCGTCGTCATCAACCTCGTGGTGGACGTGCTCTACACCATCGTCGATCCCCGCCTGCGGCTGTCCACGGGACGGGCCTCATGAGCGCCTCCGTGCAGGACACCCCCCTACTCCCGCCAGCACCGGTGCAGCGCTCGGCGCTGGCCCGCTTCCGCGAGTCCGACGTCTATGCCAGCTTCCGCCGCTCGAAGCTGGCGATGGGGGCCTTCGCGGTCACCCTCGTCCTGGTCCTCCTGGCGCTCGCCGCCCCCGTGATCTCGCCGCAGAACCCGTACGATCCGGCCCAGCTCGAGCTGATCAACTCGAACCTGCCCCCGCTCTGGTACGCCGACGGCGTCGCGCCCTTCACCCTCGGCACCGACGACCAGGGCCGCGACGTGCTCTCGGCGGTGTTCTACGGCCTCCGCCTCTCCCTCATCGTCGGGCTGCTCGGCGTCGTCGTCTCCGGATTCCTCGGCATCGTGCTCGGGCTGGTGGCGGGCTATTTCGGCGGCTTCGTCGACACCCTCATCATGCGCATCGCCGACGTGCAGCTCACCTTCCCGGCCATCCTCATCGCCTTGGTGGTGGACGGCGTCGCCAAGGCCGCCGTCGGCAGCCAGATGGACACGAACGCCGCCATCGGGCTCATCGTGCTGTCGATCGGGCTGTCGTTCTGGGTGCAGTACGCCCGCACCGTCCGCTCCTCGGTGCTGGTGGAGAAGAACAAGGACTACGTCCAGGCTGGACGGCTGATCGGCCTGTCCTCGCCGGTGATCATGGTGCGGCACGTCCTGCCCAACGTCCTCGGCCCGGTCTTCGTCATCGCCACCATCAACCTCGCACTCGCCATCATCACCGAGGCGACCCTGTCCTTCCTGGGCACCGGCCTGCCCGATTCGATGCCCTCCCTCGGCACCCTGATCCGCACCGGCAACCGCTTCCTGTTCTCCGGCGAGTGGTGGATCGTCGCCTTCCCGGGCCTGGCGCTCGCCGGGCTCGTCCTGGCGATCAACCTGCTGGGCGACTGGCTGCGCGACGCCCTGAACCCGAAACTCCAGTGATCGCGCCGGCATGACACAGCTGCCATGACAGAGCCCGTCCTCTCGGTCCGCAACCTGCGCGTCGCCTTCGCGGGCCGGCGCGGCACCCTCACGGCCATAGACGACGTCTCCTTCGACATCGCGCGGGGCGAGATCCTCGGCGTCGTCGGCGAGTCCGGGGCCGGCAAGTCTGTCACCGGCTCGGCCGTCATCGGCCTCATCGACCCGCCCGGCGGCATCGTCGGCGGTCAGGTCCTGCTCAAGGGGGAGCGCATCGACAACCTGCCGCCGGAGGCCCTGCGGCGCATCCGGGGCCGGCGCATCGGCATGATCTTCCAGGACCCGCTCACCAGCCTGAACCCGCTCTACCGGGTCGGCCGGCAGATCGTGGAGACCATCCGCACCCACACCGACCTGTCCGAGAAGGCGGCGCGGACGCGCGCCATCGACCTCCTGGCCGAGGTCGGCATCCCGGCCCCGGAGCGGCGGATCGACGGCTACCCGCACGAGTTCTCCGGCGGGATGCGCCAGCGCGTGGTGATCGCCCTGGCGCTCGCCGCCGAACCGGAGCTCATCATCGCCGACGAGCCGACCACGGCCCTCGACGTCTCGGTCCAGGCCCAGATCATCGCGCTCCTGAAGCGCCTCGGCAGCGAGCGGGGTACCGCCGTCATGCTGGTGACCCACGACATGGGCGTGATCGCGGAGGCGGCCGACCGGGTGGCGGTGATGTATTCCGGCCGGATCGCCGAGATCGGCCCCGTGCGCGACGTGGTGCAGAACCCGCTCCACCCCTACGCCAAGGGCCTGATGGGGGCGATTCCGACCCTGGCCCAGGAGACCGACCGCCTCGCCCAAATCCCCGGATCGATGCCGCGCCTGTCCGACATTCCGCCGGGCTGCGCCTTCAACCCCCGCTGTCCCTCCGTCTTCGGGCGCTGCCGCGTGGAGCGGCCGGACCCGATCCCGGTTGGCGCCCATCGGGTCGCCTGCCACCTCTACGACCGGTCGGAGGCCTCCGCCGCATGAACGCGCCCGTCATGCCTCCGCCCCGGACGGGCGCCCGCGCCCCGGAGGCCCCCTACGTCGCCATCGAGGGCCTGCGCCGCACCTTCGACGTGTCCCGTCCCTGGCTCGCCCGGGTCATCGAGCGCCAGCCCAGGCAGATCCTCCGCGCCGTCGACGGCGTCAGCTTCGAGATCCGGCGCGGCGAGACCTTCGCGCTCGTCGGCGAATCCGGCTCGGGCAAGTCGACGGTGGCCCGCATGGTGGTGGGCCTGCTGCCGCCGAGCGCCGGGGACGTCCGCATCACCGGCGTCTCGATGACCGATCCGCGCGAGGCCGCCGCCCGTCGGCGCCTGCGCCGCCGCATCCAGATGATCTTCCAGGACCCCTACGCCTCGATGAATCCGCGCTGGCGGGTCCGAAAGATCGTCGCCGAGCCGATCCGGGCCTTCAACCTGCTGCAGGGCGAGGTCGCGATCGGGCGCCGCGTCGGGGACCTCCTCGGCCTCGTCGGCCTGCATCCCGATGACGGGGTGAAGTATCCGCACGAATTCTCCGGCGGCCAGCGCCAGCGCATCGCCATCGCGCGGGCGCTGGCCTCCGAGGCGGAGTTCCTGGTGGGCGACGAGCCGACCTCGGCCCTCGACGTCTCGGTCCAGGCCCAGATCCTCAACCTGATGCGCGACCTGCAGGACCGTCTCGGACTCACCTACCTCTTCATCAGCCACAACCTCGCCGTCGTGCGCCACATGGCGAACCGGATCGGCGTGATGTATCTGGGGCGCGTGGTCGAGATCGCAGACGGACGGGAACTCTTCCGTGCTCCGAAACATCCCTACACGCGCATGCTGCTCGACGCGGTACCGGATATCGGGCTCACCGGGCGCAAGCGCATCCCCGTCTCCGGCGAAATCCCGAACCCCATCGATCCCCCCTCGGGCTGCGCCTTCAACCCGCGCTGCCCCTTCGCGAACGAGCGCTGTCGCATCGAGGTCCCGGCCCTGGTCGAGGGTGTGGCCTGCCACGCCTTCCAGGAGCGGCGGCTGCCGGCCTGAGAGTCGGTGGTCCATGCGGGCGCGTTCCAGAGCCAGATCATGAGCACAGCCCCCTCCATCGCCGCCACCGAACCGGCCTCCGGCACGGCTTCGGACGACGATATCCTCGGCCTCGGCGCCGTCGACCTCGCGGCCGCGATCCGCGCCCGGCGCGTCTCCTGCGTCGAGGTCATGACCGCCTGTCTCGACCAGATCGACCGGGTGAACCCGACCGTCAACGCCATCGTGGCCCTGCGCGACCGGGCGGAGCTGATCGCCGCCGCCGGGGAGCGCGATGCCCAGGCCGCGCGCGGCGAATTTCTCGGGCCGCTGCACGGGTTTCCCCACGCGGTGAAGGACATCGACGCGGTGAAGGGCCTGCCCTTCACGCAAGGGTCGCCGATCTTCCGGGACCGGATCGCGGCGGCCGATTCGATCATGGTGAAGCGCCTGCGCAGGGCCGGCGCGATCTTCACCGGCCGGACCAACATGCCGGAATTCGGCCTCGGCTCGCAGACCTTCAACCCGGTCTACGGCGCCACCCGCAACGCCTACGATCCAACCAAGACCTCCGGGGGCTCCAGCGGGGGCGCGGCGGTGGCGGTGGCGCTCCACATGCAGCCCGTCGCCGACGGCAGCGACCATGCCGGCTCCCTGCGCAATCCCCCCGCCTTCAACAATCTGTTCGGCCTGCGCACGGGCTACGGCCGCATTCCCATCGAGACCAAGGACGCCTTCACCCCCGGCCTCGGCGTCTCGGGCGGCATCGGGCGCTCGCCCGCCGACATTGGCCTGCTGCTCTCGGTCCAGGCCGGCTACGACGCGCGGGTGCCCTTCGCGAACACGCAGGACCCCGCGATCTTCGCCGAGGACCTGAAGCGGGACTTCACGAACGCCCGCATCGCGTGGTTCGACGATTTCGGCGGCTACCTGCCCTTCGAGCCCGGCGTGCTCGACCTCGACCGCAGCGCGCTCGCCGCCTTCGAGTCCCTCGGCGCCAAGGTCGAATGGGATCGTCCGCGCTTCGACATGGCCAAGGTCTGGCGTGACTGGCTCACCCTGCGCGCCTGGATGACCGCCTCCAACCTGCGTCCCCTCTACGATGAGCCGGCCTACCGGGCGCTGCTCAAGCCGGAGGCGGTCTGGGAGGTCGAGCGCGGCCTGGCGCTCTCGGCCGATCAGGTCACCGCCGCGCAGGAGGGCCGCACCGCGTGGTACGAGGCCGTGCGGCGGTTCCAGGAGCGCTACGACTTCCTGCTGATGCCCTCGACCCAGGTGTTCCCGTTCGACGTCGAGGAGCGCTGGCCCAAGTCCGTCGGCGGCCGGACCATGGACACCTACCATCGCTGGATGGAGGCGACGATCCCCGTCACCATGAGCGGCCTGCCCGCCCTCAACGTGCCGGCCGGCTTCGACCCCGCCGGGCGCCCCTCCGGCATCCAGATCGTCGGCCCCAACAACGGCGAGCGCGCCTGCCTCCAGCTCGGGGCCGCCTACGATGCCGAGACCCGATGGGTGACCCGGCGCAGGCCCGCGCTGCTGAATCCCTCCTGATTTCCTTCGCGCTCCTCCTTCGAGACCCCCGATGACCGACACGCCCGCGCCGCATCACGGCCGCTACGCCTACAGCGCCCTACCCGACCGGCCGGTCTACGACTGGCCCGGGGGCAAGCGCCTCGCGGTCTATCTCGCGCTCAACCTCGAGGGCTTCGATTTCGGCCGGGGCCTCGGCGCGGAACTGGCCCCCGGCGGTCCACAGCCGGACGTGCTTAACTACGCCTGGCGCGACTGGGGCAACCGCGTCGGCGCCTGGCGGATCAAGGACACCCTCGACGCGCTGGAGATGCCCGCGAGCGTCCTCGTCAACAGCCGCCTCTACGCCGATTGTCCCGGCCTGATCGAAGCTTTCCGGGCGCGCGGCGACGAGATCGTCGGCCACGGCCGCACCAACGCCGAGCGCCAGGGCGACCGGGAGGAGGCCGAGGAGCGCGCTCTCATCGCCGAGGCCACCGCTGTCCTGACCGCCCAGGAAGGCAAGCCGCCGAAGGGCTGGCTCGGGCCCTGGATCTCGCAGAGCCATCGGACGCCGGACCTCCTGGCGGAAGCGGGCTACAGCTACCTCCTCGACTGGTGCCACGACGACCAGCCCACCTGGTTTTCCACCCGCGACGGCGGCCGCATCCTGGCGGTGCCCTACCCCCAGGAACTCAACGACATCCCCGCCATCGTCGCCCGCAAGGAAACCGGCCAGCAATTCGCCGACGCCCTCGTGGAGGCCTTCGACGAGATGCTGGAGCAGGCGCGCACCGCCCCCCTGGTCATGGGCATCGCGCTGCATCCCTACATCGTCGGCCAGCCGCATCGCCTCCGCCCCCTGCGCCGCGCCCTCGCCCATATCGCCGCCCGCCGCGATGAGATCTGGCTGACCACTGCCGGCGGCATCGCGGCCTTCGCGGCGGAGAGCGGTACCGCCCGGTAGCGGGTCGGCGTCGGCCGACTGTTCAGACATCGATCAGACTGGACCGTTTAGACAGGCCGCTCGCGTCCCCGACGCCTGCCCCGAGTCCACTCATGCATGCCGACGCTTTCCTCGCCGCCGCCGAACGCCTGCCCGTCGCCGACCTCGACGCCCTGACCGGCGGCAAGGGCGTCGTCGTGGTGGCGCCTCACCCCGACGACGAGAGCCTCGGTTGCGGCGGCCTCATGGCCGAGGCCCGGGCGCGGGGTCGCGAGGTCCGCGTCGTCATCGTCAGTGACGGCTGTGGCTCGCACACGCACTCGACACTCTATCCGCCGGCAAAACTGCGTGACCTGCGCGAAACGGAGACGGTATACGCCGTTGGTATACTGGGCGTCCCGCCGGAGGCCGTGACCTTCCTCCGCCTGCCCGATGCCGGCGTCCCGAGCGCCGGCCCAACCGCCGAGGCCGCCGCCGCCCGGATCGCCGCCATCGCCCATGAGGCCGATGCCGGAGCCGTCTGCGTCACCTGGGGCCACGATCCCCACTGCGACCACCAGGCCGCCGCCGCCATCGTCCGCCTCGCGCAGGCCCATCTCGGCCCGATCCGAATTTTCGCTTATCCCGTCTGGGGTTGGACCCTGCCCGAGGGTACCGAGGTCGGCCCCGCCCCGACCGGCCTGCGCTTCGACATCGGTACTCACCGCGTCGCGAAGACCGCCGCGATCGGCGCCCACCGCTCCCAAACCACCGACCTCATCTCCGACGACCCGACGGGCTTTCGCCTGGAGCCGGCCATGGTCGATCGCTTCACCGGCCCCTACGAGATCTTCGTCGCCATGGACGCGCCCACCCCGTGATCGCCGACACCACCCTCATCACCCTGAACAAGGGTCGCGACGCCCATCTCGCCCGCCTGCTCGAGGGCGTCGCGCGGGGTCCGCATCCGCAGGCCTGCGTCGTCGTCGAAATGGGTGCCGAGCCCGCCCCCCTACCGGATTACGGCTTCCCGATCCGCCGCATCGTCCTCGACAGCCCCGGTCTGCCGCTGGCCCGCGCCCGAAATGCTGGACGTCGCGCGGCCGAGACCGGACGGCTGGTCTTCCTCGATGTGGACTGCATTCCCTCGGCCGATCTTGTACCGCGCCTCAGCGCCGATCTGGCGGAGGCCGAAGGCCTCATCTGCTGCGAAATCCGATACTTACCGGCCGGAGCCGTCACGGACGGCTGGACCGAAGCCGGGCTTCGGGCCGCAGGACATCCCCATCCCGTCCGCCGCTTTCCCGAACAGGGATTGGCGCGCAGTGACAACCCCGGATTGTTCTGGTCGCTCGCTTTCGGCGTCAGGGCCACCACCTTCGACCGCCTCGGCGGCTTCGACGAGTGCTTCGACGGCTACGGCGCGGAGGATACCGACCTCGCCTTCCGCGCCGATGCCCTCGGGATACCGGTGCTGTTCAGCGCAGGCGGGCAAGCCTTTCACCAGCACCACGTCGCCTGTGATCCGCCGCTTCAGCACTTCGCCGACATCGTTCGGAACGCGCAGCGCTTTCGGGCGCGACACGGCCTCTGGCCGATGGACGGATGGCTCGATGCCTTCGCCGAGCGCGGACTCATCGACACGCAGTGGCGCGACGACCTCGTCGTTCTGCGCCAACCCGGCGCCGACGAGATCGCCGCCACGCGGCTTCCCGCGGACCGTCCCTTCTGACGGGCTCGGCGCCTAACGGCGCCGAGCGTCGAGGCGATCCGCGAGGTCGCCGATGAAGGCACCGGTGCGGTCGATCACGCCCGGACGCGACAGGCCGCCGATCACCCGCGGATCGAGCCGTTCCGCGGCCGCGATGATCTCCGGCCACGCCGCAGGCTCGGGCCAGAACGCGCAATGCAGTGCCGCGCCCATCGCGGCGAGGGCCCGGGACTTCTCGATCTGCTCGTCGAAAGCGCGCGGTTCGGGAAGGCAGATGAAGCGCTTTCCCGCCGCCGAGACCGCCGAGACAACTCCGTCGCCGCCGCCGCCGACCACCAGGTCCGCTCGGGCGATGTAGGTGGCCGGATCGGCGACCCAACCGTGGAGGTGCAGGTTTGCCGGCATAGGCAGCCCCGCCCCGTCGACGGGGCCGAGAACGTGCCAATGCCGATCCGGTACGGCCGTCGCGGCCGCAGCGAGATCCGCGCGCCGACCGCCGGTCCCGCCGCGCCCATAGATGACGAGGATCGATCCATCCGGATCCGTCACTCGGTTCGATGCAGGCTCACCGGAGAGCAATCCGGCGTAGAACGTCTTGGCGCGAACCCATTCCGGCATCTCGGCCGAGTCGAGTTCCGGCGGGAAGAACGCGAGCAGACGCTCAGCGCTGCGGAAGGCCTCGAGATGCGGGGTATCCGTGCGCGTGCCGGCAAGCCGGACGACCAAGGTCGGCACGGACATCAGGCGTGCGAACAGCGCAATTTCCACGGACACGTCCACAACGACCAGCGCAGGATCTGCGGAGGCGATCCACGCTGCGAGCCGGCCCATTCGTGCGCGGACGTTGTCGGCACCGACGGGCGCGTAATGCAGGCCATGCGGCCGCTCGGCCGATCCGTCCCTCCCGTCGAACTCGCGGCCAACCCGATCGTCGGGGAGATCGAGGAGCGATCCCGTTGCGGTGGCGGTGTCGAGATCGGAAAACGTTCCGATCAGCGTCATTGGGCGATCGAGCGCCCGCGCGATCAGGCAGGCACGCTGCCAATGACCAGCGCCCTGGTGGTGAACGTAGTAGCCGACAGGACGCCGGCTCATGCGACCTGTGCGGCACAAGCGGGTTGTGACTCGACCAGCATCGCTTGAAGGCCTGCCAGGGCCTCATCGAGAGGAACCGGGACCGCCTCGGGGATGCCCTCCCCCAGGCGCGCCTCGATCCGCTCGACCAGTGCGATTCCGTTCGGGCAGGTCTCCCAATCGATGGTGGCAAGATCGGCTTCGGTCATGCCGAGGGCGCGCAGGGCCGCGGCGGTCCCGGCGGGGTCCGTGAAGCATCGCGCCAGCCTATGGCGTCGCGCGATCAGAGCGCGCCAGTGAGCCGCCGAGGGAAGGCTATAGGTTTCAAGCCCCTGCACGACACGGGTTCGGCGGAGCATCTCGGTCGCCATTCCGCCCGTCACCCGGCCGCTTCTCCGATCGGAGACTGCGATCGATACCCCCGGGCAATGCCGGACGCGCCCGCCATGCCAGCGCACCCGCGCAACCAAGGCATTGTCTTCGCCGCAGGGGAGCATCGGCAACCCACCTACGCGACGATAGAGGTCGGCGCGCAGGGCAAGGCTGGCGGCGACATGATCGCCATGGCGGGGGGCTGGATCGTGGGCGGGCGGGTCGAAGACCTCCTCGAGGTGCCGCACAGCCACCCAGTATTCCTCGATCCGCGCATGGAGCGCGGCAAGACGGGGGTCGGCCGCCGGCGTCTCGCCATGAAGCACGAGGCGTCCACCCACGACCTCGGCGTTTCGCAACGCTCGCAGATTTGCCATCACCCAGTCCGCGGGCGCAACCGCGTCCGCGTCGGTACTAAGGAGGACGCCCTCGGTCACGCCTTCCTGCTCCAACCAAGCAGCGCCGGCATCGAGGGCACGACGCCGCGCGGTGCCGACATGGGCATGGGGTGACGCAATCGTCGCCTCGAGAATCCGTAGGGCGAGGTGCGGAATCTCTGCGTTTCGTTCCAGTCCGTGCAACATCGCAACGGTGTCATCGGTGCAGTTGTTGGCGAGAACCACGACGCGCAGACGCGCGCCATCCCCGGTGCCGTACTGCCGATCGAGAGACCGTATCAGACGCGGCAGCGCATTCGCCTCGTTCCGGGCAGGCACACAAACGACAGCGCGCCCGAGGGAAAGATCCTGCTCAGGCATTGCTGGCACGGGCAGTGATCGCAGTGCTGGCCACTCGCTGGAGCTCGAGTGCGTAGAGGGCCTCGTACTGATCGGTCATGGTGTCGGCATCGAACAATTGCTCCGCCCGACGGCGGCAATCAGCTCGGGAGAGAGTGATGGCCTGCGTCACAGCCCGACCGAGATCGGCGACATCGTCCGCCGCGGCCAGGACCCCGCAGGAGGCATCGAGGATGTCCGGGATCGCGCCACGCCGGAAGGCAGCCACGGGTGTCCCGCAGGCCAAGAATTCGGCGAGCACAAGCCCGAACGGCTCTTCCCACCGCGGCGTACAGAGAGCCACATGGGCTTTCGCGACCTGAGCCGCGAGCGCGTCGTGTCCGAGATGCCCGAGGTAGGTCACGTCGTCGCCCAAGCGTGGAGCAATTTCATTGTCCCAATAGGCCGGATTGGAGCGTGGCCCAGCAAACTTCAGGGGCAGGCCGGCGGCGCGTGCCGCGTCGATGGCCAGATGCGGCCCCTTCTCGGGAACGAGCCGACCCATCCAAATCGCGTGCGGCTCGCCCGCCGGCTTCGCGGCATAGGCAAAAGCCGTGAGATCGATGCCATTGCCGATGACTTGCGGATTGCCGATCAGGTCATGCCATTCTCGAGCGAGGGACGGAGAAACGGCCGCGAAAGTCATATCGCGCGCCCGTGCTCGCACGCCACGGACGAAAGGCTCGAAGGGCGGCGTATGCAGGGCCGTCACCATCGGAACGGAAAGTTCACCGGCGCGAAGCAGGGGGAGGAAGTGGAGGCTGTTGTTGTGGACGATATCGTACCCACCGGACACGACCGCATCCATGATCCTGGCATAGGCAGAATGTTCCGCGGCATCGATCCGCGCCTCCGAAACATCATCGAACGCGCTTCCGGTGGGAGGGCAGATGGCAACCAGCCGGAAATCGCCCCGCGACCCTTCCGAAGCATAGAGCGTGACATCGTGGCCACGGGCCTGGAGTGCTGACGCAAGTAGATGCGTGTGCATCTCCAACCCTCCCGAGAACGGCTGTGCGATCGGGAATTTCAGATGCGCGATGATGGCGATCTTCACAGGATGCAGGACACGATGTTCGAGGAGCCGAAGCGTCGGATTGACATCATCCACGCCCTAGGTTCCCGCACCACGGGGATGCGAGCTCGGGATACATGGCCATGACGAACCCCAACGTAGCGTGAACAACGGGGAGATTCATATTTGGTGCACCACCACGTTACCGGACGGGCGGCAGCAAATCTAATGACCGGATTTCCGGGGACTGTGTCGCTTCCTGTGCGGCCCGTTCGGCCCCTCCTTATAAATAGTAGGCGCCAATAGTGCGTCATCTGAGCCCAGGTGAGGAACACAAACCGTCGATGCGCGCGCAAGATCCTTCGGCGCATAGATTGAATTTCGTCCGTCAAAATTGCGCGATCATTCATATATAATTCTATAAATCTCTGAGCTACCAGTAAAATAAAATCTTATAATTTCTTTCGAAAATATAACATCTCTAAATTGCGATACAAATACTTGGATTATATTGAATTAAAAAATTACGAATTATTAAAGTCAGAATTTCACTCATTCTAGCACGATTGAGATTTTTCAATTAATTGTTTTATAACACAATATATAAATAAAAGTTGATACCTTTAAAACTTTGAAGATAACTTAATGACGACTTAATGGAATTATGACGACTGAAAAAATGCTATGCGAAAGCATGCTTATCGAACCTAAGGTTGTTAAGTCTCCCTTCATGCCCTCCACGTTGTTCGCCTATCGAATTGATCTGTCCCCGCATCGTTTCTCGTCAGCAATTTACGGCTTGAGAACACTTACTGACCATTATCGTACCGTGCTATTATCGTTAAGTCGTATAATATGACAATTTACAAGTGCGGAGCATTTCCGGCGCGGGTGTCACAGATTGCACTGACTCAACCAACATTGATATCGTGCTTAAAAAATTTGTCGAATACGCGATCAGCAAAAAGAAGCCATCCGAAGGCAAACTATATCACCAATATCCCATTCGCCGTCGGGATACGCAATCAAGGTCGTTGGAGGAAGCCCGCACGTCATGGCGCAAGGAGCCATTTACCTGCTCACTGATCGTCCAGATCGGAGCGCGGCCTTGGAAAAACTCATCAGAACGATCGGACCTTGCGAGGTCATCGCTGCCGGCGACGATCATCCGTCGAACGTCCAGCCGCGCGCAATCGTATCCGATCTGACCTTGGGCCGACGCGAGTCGGTGAGCCGTCTCCGTAGTTTTCTGCACCACGGCAAGGCGACCGATATACCGGTCATCTGTCTCCTTCGATCGACAACCGACACCGATCTGCGTCAGGCTCGCAACCTCGGCGCAACGATCTGCTTTCCCGCTTATACCGCGCCGCACCTCGTCGTGCAGGCACTTCAGGCGGAGATGAAGACAGCAGAGCCGGATCTCTGCATACAGCCTGTCCTTCAGAATGTGTCACGCGCCAAGGAAATTCTGAGCGGCCTTTTCGACGGCGTCCGTGGGGGCGGCCCAATCTCTCTGGCGCAGGTCGATGCCGGGCTGGATCCAATCCTCGCTGCAGTAAAGGAAGGCGGCCTAACACGTTGGCTGGAGACCGTCTGGACGCATGACGATGCCACGTACCAGCACTGTCTCCTCGTTGCCGGTGTTGCGGCTCAGTTCGTGTTGCATCTCGGCTTTCGCACCGAGGATCGCGAACATTTCGTGCGGGCCGCCCTTCTGCACGATGTCGGCAAGGCGCAAATCCCGCTGGAGATTCTGAACAAGCCCGGGCGCCTCGATGCCGACGAGATGGTTATCATGCGCCGTCATCCGGTGATCGGTTACGACATCCTACGCCAGAGCGGGTGTGACGCGGCTACCCTCGGCGCCGTCCGCCATCATCATGAGATGCTGGACGGATCCGGCTATCCGGATGGTCTTGTGGGATCGAAAATCAGCGACACCGTCCGGTTGCTGACCATCTGCGACATTTACGCAGCTCTGACGGAGCGCCGCTCTTATAAGAAGCCGATGCCGCCGCGAGACGCACTGGCGATCCTCTCAGGGATGAACGGAAAACTCGAGATGAGCCTGGTGCAGCATTTTGGGAACGCGATGCTGGACCCGGGTTCCCAGTCTTGAGAACGCAACGTCGGAACGAGCTGCAAGGCTCTTCCGACATCGCCCGGTGAGCGGAGCGCTACTCAGCAGCGTCGAGGCGAGGACGTTCGATCGCCGAGCGCTCTCGCTTCACGAGTTCCGCGGTGAGGAACGCCACTTCCAAGGCCTGCTCGGCGTTCAGGCGTGGATCGCAGTAGGTGTGATAGCGATCGCGCAGGTCTTCAGCCGTCAACGCACGGGCGCCGCCGGTACACTCGGTCACATCCTTGCCAGTCATCTCGAGGTGGATGCCGCCAGCGATGGTCCCTTCGGCACGGTGGACGCCGAAAAAGCCCTCGATTTCCTTCATCACCCGTTCGAACGGACGCGTCTTGAAACCTCCGGCCGAAATGGTGTTGCCATGCATCGGATCGCAGACCCACACCACCTTGCGGCCCTCGCGCGCGATAGCCCGGATTAGGCCGGGAAGGTGGTCTCCGACCTTATCGGCTCCGAAGCGACAGATCAGCGTCAGGCGCCCAGCCTCGTTGGCCGGGTTCAGCTGATCCACGAGTTGGAGCAAACCCTCGGCCGTCATCGACGGACCACACTTGAGGCCGATCGGATTCTTAATGCCGCGCGCGTATTCAATGTGCGCGTGATCCGGCTGCCGGGTCCGGTCACCGATCCAGAGCATGTGGCCTGACGTGGCGTACCAGTCGCCGCTCGTCGAATCGACACGTGTAAGTGCCTCTTCGTAGCCCAGGAGCAAGGCTTCGTGGCTGGTGTAGAAATCCGTGGTGCGAACCTCTTGGTGCGTCTCCGGATTGATGCCGATGGCCCGCATGAAGTCGAGGGTCTCGGTCATCCGCTCAGCGCAATCGGCGTAGCGCGAGGATTGCGGAGAATCCTTCACGAAGCCGAGCATCCACCGGTGCGAGTTCTCCAAATTGGCATAGCCACCAGTCGCGAAGGCACGCAGCAGGTTGAGCGTTGCCGCCGACTGGCGATACGCTTCGAGCTGACGGCGCGGGTCGGGCACGCGGGCCTCCTCCGTGAAAGTCAGACCATTGACGATGTCGCCACGGTAGCTCGGCAGGGTCACGCCGTTCATCGTCTCATTCGGTGAGGAACGAGGCTTCGCGAATTGACCGGCGATCCGCCCCACCTTCACCACGGGCGAGCCGCCCGCGAAGGTGAGTACGAGAGCCATCTGCAGGAATACCCGGAAGAAGTCGCGGATGTTATCGGCCGAATGCTCGTCGAAGCTCTCGGCGCAATCTCCCCCTTGGAGCAGGAACGCCTCGCCAGTCGAGACTCGAGCCAAGGCCGACTTAAGCTTCCGCGCCTCACCTGCAAACACCAGGGGGGGGAAGCTTGCGAGCTGTGACTCGACCGATTCCAGGGCGGTGGCATCCGGATAGGCAGGTACCTGCTGGATCGGCAGGTTTCGCCAGGTCTTCGGTGTCCAACGCTCGGCCATAATCGTCTCCGTTCCGCCTTTCGGTCGGCTCCGCGCGGCGGAGGGCCCCGCGGAGAAGCGCGGCTTATAAAGCGGTTCTTCTGCGGAGGCGAGAGATGCCGAGCCTTAGCTGCTATTCACCCAACGCGCGCGCGTCTGGATTGAAAAGAGCAATCGCCGATTTCGATTGAAATCACGTCCAATCAGTCTCCACCCGAATCGCCGTCTTCGATGGCGATTCCGTGCTCGGACAGGATCCAGAAGATCGCTTCCAGGTCTTCCGCCGTGACATCCCGCGGCGGCAACGCAGCCTCCAAGTCGGCATAGGTCAGGCGACGCTGGCGCAGTGCCTCGGCCTTGGCCAGGAGCACATCGACCACTGCCCGCATGTCCTTCGGCAGTCCGTCATGACTTGGGCTCCGCTCATTCGAAGCCGGATCCAACGCCTGGGCAAGCATCCGGTCGATGATGGTCTGGCGGCGGTCATGGGCGTCGTCGGAGCGGTCCATGAAGTCGATTATGGGTCTGTTGCGCCGGTCGTCGAGTGGACCAGCGGCTGAAAGTCAACTTTGCGTCAATCCGCGACGGCGATCGGCGCCCCTTTCCGAATCCGCACCGGGATCGCCTTCGCGGCCGGCGTTTTCGCCTGCTGGTCGTAGTGCCAGAGTGGAATGAGGGCGTTGAGCTCCGGGTAATAGCCACCGACGTTACCCTCCGGGATGCCGTACTTGATCACCCGCAGGCCGTTGACCTCGCGCAGGAACTCATCATCGGCGTCAGCCGAAAGATCCACCATTTCGCCGTCGGCGAGTCCGAGGCGCTCGATGTCTTTGTCGTTCATGAACAGCACCATCCGAGTGCCCTTCACACCACGGAAGCGGTCGTCATAGCCGTAGATCGTCGTGTTGAACTGATCGTTCGAGCGAAGGGTGATCAGATCGAGCACGTCGCGGCGGTTGCTGCGCATGTCAGGGTCGGCCTCCAGGCCGCCCGGAACGGTGAAGTTGGCCTTGCCGGTTTCGGTCTCCCACTTGCGATCACGCGCCGCGACGGGCTTGTGGAGGCCTCCGGGCTGAAACATCCGGCCGTTCAGGTCGTGGAAGACATCCGGATAAGTCGCTTCGATCGCATCCCGAACCCTGGCGTAGTCACCGACCCAACCGTCCCAATCAACCCTCGGGTTCGGCGGCAGCAATGCCTTCGCCATCTCAGCAACGATCCACGGCTCGGAGCGCACCTGATCGCTGACCGGCTTGGTTTGTCCGCGGGAACCATGGAAGCAGGAGGTCGAATCCTCCATCGAGACCGCCTGTTGGCCGCTGGCCTGCTCGTCGACCTCGATGCGGCCGAGGCAGGGCAAGATGTAGGACACGGCACCATGAACCAGGTGCGAGCGATTCAGTTTGGTCGAGATCTGCACCGACAGGCGCAGCGCGCGCCAAGCTTTCTCCATCCGGACGGTATCGGGCACGGCGCGGATGAAGTTGCCGCCAAGGCCGATGAAGGCCTTCACCTCACCGGCAATGATACCCTCGCACGCCTCGACGGTGTTGCAACCCTTTTCCCGCGGCGGCTCGAAGTCGTAGAGTTCCTTGAGTTTGTCGAGGGGTGCCAGCTCCGGCTTCTCCGTGATGCCGACGGTTCGCTGACCCTGGACGTTGGAATGCCCACGGACCGGACAGAGCCCGGCCCCGGGGCGACCGACATTGCCGCGCAGAAGCATGAGATTCACGAGCATCTGTACGCCCTCGGTCCCACGGCGGTGCTGGGTAAGGCCCATGCCGTAGACCGCAACGACCGAACGGGCCCGCCCATAGACCGTCGCCGCCGCCTCCAGCGCCTCGCGGGCGAGCCCTGAGCGCGTCTCGATGTCCGCCCATGACTGCGAATCGCAGAATGCGACGAACTCCCGGAAGCCGTGGGTGTGCTCAGCGATGAAATCGACGTCGAGGATACGCGGGCGGCCGACCTCCATCGCCTCGCGGTCGGCGGCAATCAAGACCTTGCACATGCCGGTGATCGCCGCGAGGTCTCCGCCCGCCCTCACCTGATGGTACTGCGTCGAGATTTCGGTGGAGCTGCGCGTCAGCATCTCGGTCGGCGATTGCGGGTTCGTGAAGCGCTCCAGGCCGCGCTCCCGCAGTGGGTTAAATGTGACGATCGGAACGCGCCGCTTTCGTGCCTCTTGGAGAGGGTGGAGCATGCGGGGGGCATTCGAACCGACGTTCTGTCCGAAGAACAGGATCAGATCGGTCGATTCGAAATCTTCCAGGATCGTGGTCCCGACAGGAGATCCGATCGATGATTTGAGTCCGACCGAGGTCGGCTCATGGCACATATTCGAAGAGTCGGGCAGGTTGTTGGTGCCATGCATCCGCGCCATCAGCGCGTACATGTATGAGGTCTCTAGCGAAGCGCGGCCAGAGGTGTAGTAGACCGCGGCGTTCGGATCGAGGGCGCGCAGCTCGCGTCCGATCTCCGCGAAAGCCTCTTCCCACGACACCGTCACGTACCGGTCGCTGCCGGGGTCATAGCGGAGCGGATGGGTCAGGCGTCCCTTTTCCTCGAGGGCGTAGTCCGTCCAGCTCAGCAGTTCCTTCACGGTGTGGCGCTGGAAGAAGTCGGGTCCGATCCGCTTGGCGGTCTGCTCCCAGACCGTGGCCTTTGCCCCGTTCTCACAGTACTCGAAGGTGTTGGGCTTGGCCGGCTTCGACCAGGCACACGAGACGCACATGAAGCCGTCCGGCTTGTTCTGCTTCATCAGCAGCGCCGCGCCGGAGACTGGGATCTGTTCCCGCGTCAGGATCTCCGCGAGGGAGCCCGCAGAACCCCAGCCTCCCGCAGGCCCGTCATACGGTTCGATCTTGGGTTCGGCCATCGGTTCGGTCATGCGCGTATCCCGACATCTTGGGTGTCAGGACAGCAATGATGCGTAGACCCGGCGTGTTCCGGACTGCGACGGCGAGACGTCGCAATCCAGTCCGACATCATCTTTAGCGCGGCAGGATGCTCGCGCCCATCAGGGCCTCGTCGATGGAACGCGCCGCCTGACGCCCCTCGCGGATGGCCCAGACCACGAGGGACTGACCGCGGCGCATATCGCCCGCTGTGTAGATCTTCTCGTTCGACGTCCGGTAGTCGAGCTCGTTCGCCGTCACGTTCCCACGCTTGTCCATGACGACGCCGGACTCTTCCAGCAAGCCCTTCCGGACCGAGCCGGCAAAGCCGATCGCCAGGAACACGAGGTCGGCGGGTAGCGTGAACTCACCGCCCGGGATCGGCTGACGCTTCTCATCAACGCGGGTGCAGACGACGCCGGTGAGCTTGCCCTTCTTGCCCTCCAACCGGAGCGTCGCGGCCTGGAACTCGCGCTCGGCGCCCTCGGCCTGGCTGGAAGAGGTCCGCATCTTGGTCGGCCAGTACGGCCAGACCGAGAGCTTGTCCTCGCGCTCCGGTGGGCGAGGCCGGATATCGAGCTGCGTCACCGACAAGGCGCCCTGACGGAACGAGGTGCCGACGCAATCCGAAGCGGTGTCGCCACCACCGATGACGACGACGTTCTTGGCGGTGGCGAGGATGGGAGCCTCGCCGTTCCCCGGCATCGGCTCGGCACCGACGCGGCGGTTGGACTGCACCAGGAATGGCATGGCGTAGTGGACGCCCTCCAAATCCTGGCCGGGCAATTGCGGATCACGCGGGTTCTCGGCACCAGCGGCGAACAGCACTGCGTCGAATTCAGCGGTGAGTTCATCGAGCTGCTTGTTGATTCCAACATTGACGCCGTAATGGAAGTGAACGCCCTCACCCTCCATCTGCTTCACGCGCCGGTCGATGTGGCGCTTCTCCATCTTGAAGTCGGGGATGCCGTAGCGGAGCAGGCCACCGGCCTTGGGCTCGCGCTCGAAGACGTGGACCTCGTGCCCGACACGGGCGAGTTGCTGCGCAGCTGCGAGCCCTGCAGGGCCGGAGCCGATGATCGCGACTTTCTTTCCGGTCTGATGATCGGCGGGCTCAGGCTTGACCCATCCGTTGTTCCAGGCGCGGTCCGCGATCGCCTGCTCGATGGTCTTGATCGCCACCGGCTGATTCTCGAGGTTCAGCGTGCACGCCTCCTCGCAGGGCGCTGGGCAGATCCTGCCGGTAAATTCTGGAAAGTTGTTGGTTGAATGGAGGTTGCGTGCCGCTTCTTCCCAGTCGGACTGGTAGACGAGCTCGTTCCAGTCCGGGATCTGATTATGAACCGGGCAACCCGTCGGCCCGTGGCAGAACGGGATGCCGCAATCCATGCAACGAGCCGCCTGCTTCTTGAGATCGTGCTCGTCGAGCGGCAGCGTGAACTCGCGGAAGTGGCGCACGCGATCGGCGGCGAGCTGATACTTCTGCTCCTGCCGGTCGAATTCGAGGAAACCCGTGACCTTGCCCATCGTCTGACCGTCTTTCGCGAGTCTGTCTAATCCGTCGCGCGGAAGGCGGCCTCGACGGCCTATTCCGCTTTCACCCGGCAGATCGGCCTCTCACCGCCCTGCCTCATGCGTCAGCCATCTCAAGGTGCTGACCCGTGCGGTTCCCAGTTCGTCACGAACTGGGAACCGTCTCGATAGAATTTCGGTCGTGCAGCGCCTACTCGGCCGCCACCGGCATCCGCGCCATTTCCATTTCGCGCAGGGCTCGCCGGTACTCCACCGGCATCACCTTGACGAACTTGGTGCGGTAGCCGGCCCAGTCATCGAGGATCGCCTTGGCACGCGGGGAGCCCGTGTACTTCAGGTGATTGGTGATGAGTTGAGACAGGCGTTCCTCGTCGTGGCCCGACATATCGGCCAGGATGTCGACACGGCCCTTCGTTTCCAAGTCGCCGTCCTGGTGGAATCGACGCATGAGGTCGTCCTCCTCCTCGACGGGTTCGAGATCGACCATAGACAGGTTGCAACGGGCCGAGAACGAGCCGTCCTCGTCAAGGACGTAGGCAATGCCACCCGACATGCCCGCCGCGAAGTTGCGTCCGGTTTCGCCGATCGACACCACCACGCCGCCGGTCATGTACTCGCAGCCGTGGTCGCCCATGCCCTCGACCACCGCGATGGCGCCCGAATTGCGGACGGCGAAGCGCTCACCGGCCGAACCGCGAATGTAGGCCTCGCCCGCGATCGCCCCGTAAAGGACCGTGTTGCCGGCCATGATGGTGTGCGAGCCCGGCGCCCGCAGGGCGTCGGAGGGGCGGATGATCAGCTTGCCACCGGACAGGCCCTTGCCGACGTAGTCGTTCGCGTGGCCGGTGAGTACCAACGTGACACCCGCCGCGAGCCAGGCGCCGAAGCTCTGGCCGGCTGTTCCGGACAGCTCCAACCGGATGGTGTCGTCGGGCAGACCCTCGTGGCCGTACCGCTTGGCCACGACTCCGGAAAGCATGGCGCCGGCCGTACGATCCGAGTTTTTGATCTCCTCCCGCACCACTACAGGCTCGCCGCCGTCAAGGGCCGATTGCGCGCCGGCGATCAGGCGTCGGTCGAGCACCGTATCGATCGGATGCTTCTGCTTCTCCGTGTGCCGGATCGCGACGTGCTCGGGCACTTCCGGGCGGTGGAACAGCTTCGAGAAGTCGAGACCGCGCGCCTTCCAGTGATTGATCACCTCCAGCGTGTCGAGGAGGTCGGCCCGGCCGATCAAGTCCTCGATCTTGGTGAAGCCCATGGACGCCATCAACTCCCGCAACTCCTCGGCCACGAAGAAGAAGTAGTTGATCACGTGTTCGGGTGTCCCCTTGAAGCGCTTGCGCAGAACGGGATCCTGCGTTGCCACTCCCACCGGGCAGGTGTTCAGGTGGCACTTGCGCATCATGATGCAGCCGGCCGCGATCAGCGGCGCGGTCGAGAAACCGAACTGGTCGGCCCCGAGCAGGGCCGCGACCAAGACGTCGCGGCCCGTGCGGATGCCACCGTCGGCCTGAAGGACGACGCGCCCGCGCAGGTGGCTCAGCACCAGGGTCTGCTGGGTCTCGGCCAGACCCGTTTCCCAGGGGCCGCCCGCGTGCTTGATCGAGGTCAGCGGGGCCGCACCAGTGCCGCCGTCGAAGCCCGAGATCGTGATGTGATCGGCGCGCGCCTTGGCAACGCCGGTCGCGACTGTTCCGACGCCGACCTCGGAGACGAGCTTCACCGAGACGTCGGCCTCGGGATTCACGTTCTTCAGGTCGAAGATCAACTGCGCCAGATCTTCGATCGAATAGATGTCGTGATGCGGAGGCGGCGAGATCAGGCCGACGCCGGGGGTGGCGTAGCGGACCTTGGCAATCTTGGCATCGACCTTGTGGCCGGGCAGCTGGCCGCCCTCGCCCGGCTTGGCACCCTGTGCAACCTTGATCTGCATCATGTCGGAATTGACGAGATATTCCGTCGTGACGCCAAAGCGCCCGGAAGCGACCTGCTTGATGGCCGAGCGGCGCGAGCGCCCGTCCGCCATCGGCTTGAAGCGCTCGACCTCCTCGCCGCCCTCGCCCGAATTCGAGCGACCGCCGAACGAGTTCACCGCGATTGCCAATGTCTCATGCGCCTCCTTCGAGATCGAGCCGTAGGACATGGCGCCTGTCGCGAACCGCTTGACGATATCGGCCGCGGGCTCGACCTGATCGATGTCGACCGGCGCCCGGCCGATCTCGGCCGCCTGCTTGATGCGGAACAGCCCGCGGATCGTCTTGAGATGGTTCTCCTGCTCGTTCACCAGCCGCGCATATTCCCGGTAGCGCTCCGGCAGGCCGAGGCGCACGGCATGCTGCAGCGTCGCGACCGAATCGGGCGTCCAGGTGTGGCTCTCACCGCGCAGGCGATAGGCGTATTCACCACCGACATCGAGGGTAGTCCGATAGATCGGGGAGTCGCCGAAAGCATCGGCGTGACGCCGCGCGGTCTCCTGTGCAACCTCGGCCATACCGATGCCCTCGATCGTCGTCGCGGTTCCGAAGAAGTCCCGCTCGACGAAAGCGGAATTCAGACCGATCGCGTCAAAGATCTGCGCACCGCAATAGGACTGATAGGTCGAGATGCCCATCTTGGACATGACCTTGAGCAGGCCCTTATCGATCGACTTGATGTAGCGGTAGACGATCTCGTCCGGCGTCAGGTCCGGCGGGAACTCGTCCTTCATCGCGATCAACGTCTCGAAGGCGAGATAGGGGTTGATCGCCTCGGCGCCGTAACCGGCGAGGCAAGCAAAGTGATGTACCTCGCGTGGCTCCCCCGACTCGACCACGAGGCCGACAGAAGTACGCAGTCCCTTGCGGATCAAGTAATTGTGCACGGCGGCAGTCGCGAGGAGTGCCGGAATCGCGATGCGATCCGGCCCGACGCCCCGGTCCGACAGGATGATGATGTTGTAGCCGCCGCGCACCGCGACCTCGGCCCGATCGCAAAGGCGATCGACCGCGCCCTCCATGGCCGCCGCACCGGTTTCGGCCGGGAAGGTCATGTCCAGGGTCTTGGTGTCGAACCGGTCCTCGAAATGGGAGATCGAGCGGATCTTCTCGAGGTCGCCGTTGGTCAGGATCGGCTGACGAACCTCAAGACGCTTCTTGCGGGAGGCGCCCTCCATGTCGAGCAGGTTCGGGCGCGGGCCGATGAACGAGACGAGGCTCATCACCGCTTCCTCGCGGATCGGGTCGATCGGCGGGTTCGTCACCTGCGCGAAGTTTTGCTTAAAATAGGAATAGAGCGACTTCGGCTTGTCGGACAGCGCCGAGAGCGGCGTATCGGTGCCCATGGAGCCGACGGCCTCCTGGCCGGTGACAGCCATGGGCGCCATGAGAAGCTTGAGGTCTTCCTGGCTGTAGCCGAAGGCCTGCTGGCGATCGAGGAGCGACACGTCCGAACGCGAAGCCCGCGGGATCACGGGCTTCAGGTCCTCAAGGACGATTTGGGTGTTCTTGACCCACTCGGCGTAGGGATGCGCGGCGGCGAGCTCGCTCTTGATCTCCTCATCGGAGACGATGCGGCCCTTCTCCAGGTCGATGAGTAGCATCCGCCCGGGCTGCAGGCGCCAGGATTCGACGATCTTCTCATCCGGGATCGGGAGCACGCCCATCTCAGACGCTAGCACCACGAGGCCGTCGTCGGTGACGAGGTAGCGCGCGGGTCGAAGGCCATTGCGATCGAGGGTCGCGCCGATCTGGCGGCCATCGGTGAAGCAGACGGCAGCCGGACCGTCCCACGGCTCCATCAGGGCGGCGTGATACTCGTAGAATGCACGGCGTTCCTCGCTCATCAGCGGATTGCCGGCCCAGGCTTCCGGGATGAGCATCATCATCGCGTGGGCCAGCGAATACCCACCCTGGACGAGGAATTCGAGAGCGTTGTCGAAGCACGCGGTGTCGGACTGGCCCTCATAGGAGATCGGCCAGAGCTTCGAGATGTCGTTGCCGAACAGCTCCGAATCGACGCTCGCTTGGCGCGCCGCCATCCAATTGACGTTGCCGCGCAGTGTGTTGATCTCGCCGTTATGGGCGACCATCCGGTAGGGGTGCGACAGGCGCCAAGTCGGAAATGTGTTGGTGGCGAACCGCTGGTGCACCAGAGCGAGGCCAGAAACGAAGCGCTCGTCCTGCAGGTCGCGATAGTATTCGCCGAGCTGATCGACCAGAACCATGCCCTTGTAGACAATGGTACGGGTCGAGAGGGACACGGGATAGTAGGTGCTCGCACGCTCGTCCTTCAGGCCATAGACCTTGTTCGAAATCACCTTGCGAGCGGTGAACAGTCGACGCTCGAAAGCGTCCTCGTCGGACACCGTGGCAGGACGGCCGATGAAGATCTGCCGGTGGCAGGGCTCTGTCTCCTTGACCGTCACGCCGAGGTCGCTCGGATCGACCGGCACATCGCGCCATCCGAGGAAGGGCAGTCCCTCATCGGCCAGGGCCTTCTCGACGATCTCCTCGACGAGGCGACGGGCGTCGGAATCCTTCGGCATGAAGAACTGGCCGACCCCGTAATGTCCGGGCTCGGGTAGGGTGATACCGAGTGCCTCGCACTCAGCCTTGAAGAATGCGTGCGGAATCTGAACCAGTATACCGCACCCGTCGCCCATCTTCGGATCGGCGCCTACGGCACCCCGATGATCAAGGTTCTTCAGGATTTGGAGGCCTTGCTGGACGATGGCATGCGTCCGCCGGTCGTGCATGTCGGCGACGAAGCCCACGCCGCAGGCGTCGCTCTCGCGAGCCGGGTCGTAAAGCCCCTGAGCTTTCGGCAGAGCCCGGTCGCGCACGATCAGCGGCGCGGTCCCGTCGCGGGTGGCGGGAACCGACGCCTGCAGCGCCCCGAACTCAGAAGATGCGACCACGTCCACCATCTCTCGCCTCCGACCTGCCCGCAAGCGAGCATGTTTCATGCCCAGAGCCCGAGGGGCTTCCGGGTTTGTCTCTCGACAGCGTCGGCTCTGGGCGGGTTCTTCGGTCAGGAAGCGCCCGCAACTCGCGGGCTCGACGCCGGCTTGGTTTCAAGCCGTGCGGGCCCGGATCGCCGCGATGGCGACCGGCTTCGAATCTCGTTTGGTCGCCGGCAACGTCACCTGAGCGAGATCCTCACAGCCATCCGGACAGATACCCTGCCGGGAATGGGACAGCGTTACTGTCCTACCGGTGGAAAGTGACAGATTTTAACCGCTCCAGCAAGGGCGTGTCCGGTGACTCACTGCGGTTTTCCGGCGCATGGTTCCCTCCCGCCGCGAGCTTTCTCGCCGCAGGCCCACGGGTGATCGGAACGAGCCAGATCCGTTGACCCCGAACCCACGGTGGCAGCCTCGCAATCTCGCCCCATTCGGCCTGTTTACACGGTGTGCCGAGCACAAGCGGCGTGCGGGGATTGTCTCGAATCCCGGCGGACCTTGGAGCGGAGGACCTGCGACAACAGCAGGCCTCCGCACCGACATCTCTCTGGATCTCACAGCGATGTTTTCGTCTCGCAGGAAGCCCATGCGTGCATCCCCCTCATCCCGCGCCTTGTCGGCCGGCATCCTGGCCGGTGTCATGACGCTTTCAGCCGTGCCTGCTGCCCAGGCGCAATACGCCTACGAGCCTGACCTCCTTCTACCGCCCCGTGCCGTCGTGTGGCGGCTGAATGACCGCGGATTCACCGACGTCACGCGTCCACGCTTCGATGGGCAGGCGTATATCCTAGAGGCATCGAATCCTTATGGTGATCGCCTCCGGCTCTTCGTCGATGCGCGCGACGGTCGAATCATTGGACGCCATCGGCTGGACGTAGCGCCCTACGCACCTCCGCGGATCATGCGCCGTTCACCCGGCTATGGCTGGACCGAAGACGACGAGGCGATCCGTCAGCCGATCCGGCAAGCCGAAAGAATCATACCGCCCGCGGACATCCCCTTCCCGCAGGATCAGGCTCGCCGTGCGCGCCCCGCTCCGGCGGGCCTTACGGACCTTGCGAATCGATCGGAAACCGGATCGCGGACCGTTCAGCCGGCGCCGCCCGGACCTGCCGATCGGAATCCCATGGGCCTGAACCCCGATGCTCGCGGGGCAGACGCAAAGCCGAAGTCCGAGACACCTCGAAAAGTCGTCCGCCTCACCCCAACGATCAAAGCGGGTTCGCCTGTTGTCACACCCGGGGCACCGAAGCTGTCCGATGTGCCCCCTGCCGGATCAAAGGCCGACGCTGCCCCCGCCGCCGTAAACGCCGCGGTCTCATCTCCGAAGGTCGATGGACCGGCCGCCGCCATGACGCCGGCCTCGGTGCAGCCGCCTCCGGTGCCGAAGCCGGCGGCACAGAACTGGAAGGACGTGCCGGCGGACGCCAAGCGACCGGTCCGGGTGATCGGTGGCGCGACGATCGTGCCAGGTACCACGAAGGAACCGGAGAAGGACTGAAGTCAGCGCTGCAGGTAATGAGATGCGAAGGACCGCGTGGTCCTTCGGGTTTGACGATTCCGGAATTGGATCAGCCGGCGTCGCTGGCCCCTGCACCCTGCAAATGCGGGTCGCGGGTGGCGGCACGAACGGGGCTATCGGCAGCCGGGGTGTCCTGAAGGGCCCTGAGCGCGAGGGGATCGAGGCCACTGTCCGGATCGAGTCCACGGGCCTCGAGGGCTCTGCGCATCTTCGGCGTCCAGAACGCCACGATGTGTTTGTGAATGCCGGCCACGGCCTCCTCGTCCGGATAGGACCGGAAGAAGGTGGCGATCTGATTGGCCATGCGGACCAGTTTTTCGTCGGACGTCAGGGCGCTCATCGGTACGAAAACTCTGTCGAGGGAACGGGAATCGCGTGGCGTCAGGGCTGCGCGGGCAAGTCGAGACGTTCGCGTCCAGTGAAGACCGTCAGGGTATCTGAGCGGGCGATGGCGCAGAGCGTCATACCGTGAAGACGCGCCCGGTCGATCGCCAGCGAAGTCGGGGCAGAGATTGCCACCAGCACCGTCGCGCCGAGGCTCGCCGCCTTCTCGACCATCTCGAAGGAGCAGCGGCTGGTGATGACGACGAATCCATCGGCCGGGTCGGTCTTGCGCTGGATCAAGGCGCCGATCAGCTTGTCGAGGCCGTTGTGCCGCCCGACATCCTCGCGCAGCGCCCCTAAGCTTCCATCGAGATTCGCCCAGGCCGCGGCATGGACCGCCCGCGTCTCGGCGTTCAACACTTGCGCGTCGCCCATGGCCATCAGAGCCCGCTGGATCGCCGCGATGGTGACCCGGCTGGCGCCGTGCAGAGGCGCGTCGGTCTTCGGCAGTGACGCGAGATCGTCGATTCCGCAGACGCCGCAGCCGGTACGCCCCGACATGGCGCGCTTGCGCGAGAGGTGTTCCCGCAGGCGCCCCGGCACGAGATCGACGAGAAGGCGCATGCCGCCCGCCGTCGTATCCGCCTCGACCTGAACCGACCGGATCTCGTCGGCGGTGGCGATGATGCCCTCCGTCAAGCTGAACCCGTAGGCGAAGTCCACGAGATCTGCCGGCGTCGTCATCATCACGGCGTAAGGCACCGCGCCGTAGATCAGGTTGACCGGCATCTCGACCGCAAGGGGCCGGGTGCCGCTCCGTGGCTCCTGGTCATCGTAGGCGACGACCAGGGTCGGGACGCGCCGAGCGGTCTCGACCGCCGGATGATCCTCGTTCGCCGTCAGGCTGGTCTGGTCACTCGGCCGCATTCAACTGTGTCGCAATCCGGGTCAACGAGAAATCCTCCTCGAAGAACCGCGCCTGCCAGTCGGAGGGGCGGTTCGTTCGCCGGATCTGCACCGCCGTGACCTTGTACTCGGGGCAGTTGGTGGCCCAGTCCGAGTAGTCGGTGGTGATCACGTTGGCGCCGGTCTTGGCGTGGTGGAAGGTCGTATACACCACGCCGGGCTGCATGCGCTCGGACACGATGGCCTTCAGGGCAATGTCGCCGGAGCGACTTTCCAGCGCAACGAGGTCTCCGTCGACGATCCCGCGCACCTCCGCGTCGAAGGGGTGGATCTCGAGCACGTCTTCCTCGTGCCAGCGCGAGTTCTCCGTACGACGGGTCTGCGCGCCGACGTTGTACTGCGACAGGATGCGGCCCGTGGTCAGGATGAGCGGGAAGCGCGGGCCCGTACGCTCCTCGGTGGGCACGTACTCGGTGATCATGAACTTTCCGAGACCGCGCACGAAGCGGTCCACGTGCATCATCGGCGTGCCCTTCGGGGCGGCCTCGTTGCACGGCCACTGGATCGAGCCGAGTTCGTCGAGCTTGGCGAAGCTCACGCCGGAGAAACTTGGCGTCAGGGATGCGATCTCGTCCATGATCTCGCTGGGATGGCTGTAGTGCATGGGATAGCCGAGGGCGTTGGACAGCAGCATCGTGCCCTCCCAGTCGCCGACGCCGGAGAGCGGCGGCATCACCTTGCGCACGCGGGAGATGCGGCGCTCGGCATTGGTGAAGGTGCCGTCTTTCTCGAGGAAAGAAGCGCCGGGCAGGAAGACGTGAGCGTACTTCGCTGTCTCGTTGAGGAAGATGTCCTGGATGACGATGCATTCCATCGCCATCAGCCCGGCGGTCACGTGGTGCGTATCAGGATCCGATTGGGCGATGTCCTCGCCCTGGATGTACATGCCCTTGAAAGCACCATCGACGGCCTCGTCGAGCATATTGGTGATGCGCAGGCCCGGGTTCTGGTCCAACGACACGCCCCAGAGCGACTCGAAGGTCTCGCGGGTGGCGTCGTCGGAGACGTGGCGGTAGCCAGGCAACTCGTGCGGGAACGAGCCCATGTCGCAGGAGCCCTGGACGTTGTTCTGACCGCGCAGCGGGTTCACGCCAGCGCCCAGCATGCCAATGTTGCCGGTGACCATAGCGAGGTTGGCCATGCCCATGACCATGGTCGAGCCCTGGCTGTGCTCGGTAACACCGAGGCCGTAATAGATGCCGGCGGCACCGCCCTTGGCGTAGAGCCGTGCAGCGGCACGCAGCTCGGTCGGGTCGATGCCCGTGTAGGTCGCCTGCGCCTCGGGAGAATGGCGCTCGTCGGCAACGAAGCGCGCCCAGGCTTCGAAGTCGCCGAGGTCACAACGCTCGCGGACATAAGCTTCGTCGACGAGGCCTTCCGTGACGATGACATGCGCCATCGAATTGATGAAGGCGACGTTCGAACCCGGCTTCAACGGCAGATGATGGTCGGCCTGGATGTGGGGCGACTTCACGAGGTCGATCTTGCGCGGATCGGCGACGATGAGCTTCGCGCCTTCGCGCAGGCGCTTCTTCATGCGGGACGCGAAGACGGGGTGGCCATCCGTTGGGTTCGCGCCGATGACCAGGATCACGTCGGAATGCGCCACGGACGCGAAGTCCTGCGTGCCGGCCGAGGTGCCGAGCGTCGACATCAGCCCGTAGCCGGTCGGCGAGTGGCAGACGCGGGCGCAGGTGTCGACGTTGTTGTTGCCGAAGGCGGCGCGCACGAGCTTCTGGACTAGGTAAGCCTCTTCGTTGGTGCACCGGGACGACGTGATGCCGCCGACCGAATCCTTGCCATACTTGGCCTGGATGCGCTTGAATTCTGACGCGGCGCGGTCGATCGCGACCTCCCAGGAGACTTCCTGCCAGGGGTCCGTGATCTTGTCGCGGATCATCGGTTTGGTGATGCGGTCCTTGTGGGTGGCGTAGCCGTAAGCGAACCGGCCCTTCACGCAGGAATGGCCCTCATTCGCCTTGCCACCCTTGTAGGGCACCATGCGGACGATCCGGGTGCCTTGCATCTCGGCCTTGAACGAGCAGCCGACGCCACAATAGGCACAGGTGGTGATCGCCGAATGGTCCGGCTGACCGTGCTCGATGATCGACTTTTCCTGCAGGGTCGCGGTCGGGCAGGCCTGGACGCAGGCGCCGCACGACACGCACTCGGAGTTGAAGAAGTCGGTCGGGCCGGCAGCGACGCGGCTGTCGAACCCTCGACCGGAGATGGTCAGCGCGAAGGTCCCCTGCGTCTCCTCGCAGGCGCGGACGCAGCGATTGCAGACGATGCACTTCGACGGATCGTAGGTGAAGTACGGGTTCGACGCGTCCTTCGGCAGGTACTGCTCGGAGGTCGGCTTGACGTGATTGGCGCCGTCATAGCCGTAGCGTACGTCGCGCAGGCCCACCGCGCCCGCCATGTCCTGCAACTCGCAGTCGCCGTTGGCGGCGCAGGTCAGGCAGTCGAGGGGGTGATCGGAGATGTAGAGCTCCATCACGCCCTTGCGGAGCTTCGCGAGCTTGTCCGTCTGGGTCGAGACGACCATGCCGTTCTCGGCAGGCGTCGTGCAGGAAGCGGGCGTGCCGCGACGTCCCTCGATCTCAACGAGGCAGAGACGGCAGGAACCGAAAGCCTCCAGCGAGTCTGTGGCGCAGAGCTTGGGGATCTGCGTGCCGGCATGCATGGCGGCGGCCATCACCGACGTGCCCGCGGGCACCGTCACGTTCATGCCGTCGATGGTAAGCGTGACCGTCTGCTCGTTCACGCGGATCGGGGTGCCGTAGTCGATCTCTTTGATGAGGGCCATGGATCGCGCCTCCTTATTCAGCTGCGACGGACATCGGTCCGCGCTGCTGGAAATCTTCGGGGAAGTGGGTGATGGCGCTCATGACGGGCATCGGCGTCAGACCGCCCATGGCGCACAGCGAACCGTCGGTCATCACGTCGCAGAGGTCGGCGACCACGGCGAGATTTTCGGTCGGCCGGATCCCGGCGATGACCTTGTCCATGGTCTCGACGCCGCGGGTTGCGCCAATGCGACAGGGTGTGCACTTGCCACAGGATTCCACGGCGCAGAACTCGAACGCGAAGCGCGCCTGCTTGGCCATGTCGACGGTGTCGTCGAAGACGACGATACCGCCGTGGCCGACGAGACCCTTGTTGGCCGCCATCGCTTCGTAATCGAGCGGCGTGTCGAGGAGGTGGTCGGGGAAGTAGGCGCCCAGAGGGCCACCCACCTGGACCGCGCGAACCGGACGCCCGCTCTGCGTGCCGCCGCCAAAATCCTCGATGATCTCGCGCAATGTGATGCCGAAGGCGTACTCGATCAGTCCGCCGTGCTTGATGTTGCCGGCGAGCTGGATCGCGAGGGTACCGAGCGAGCGATCCATGCCGTACTCGGCATAGGCCTTGGCGCCATGCTGTAGGATGTAGGGCACGGCCGTGAAGGTCATCACGTTATTGACGAGCGTCGGCTGGCCGAGAAAGCCCTTCAGGGCCGGAATCGGCGGCTTGGCGCGCACGATGCCGCGGCGGCCCTCCAGGCTCTCGAGCAGGGACGTTTCCTCGCCGCAGATGTAGGCGCCGGCGCCGAGGCGAACTTCCAGATGAAAGGCCTTGCCGGAGTTCAGTACGTTCTCGCCGAGGACGCCGGCCCTGATGCCGTTGGCGATCGCCTCCTTGAGGGTCGCGAAGGCCTGAGGATACTCGGAGCGCAGGTAAATGTAGCCGCGGGTTGCATCCGTGGCGAGACCCGCGATGGTCATACCCTCGATAAGGTTGAAGGGGTCGCCCTCCATCATCATGCGATCGGCGAAGGTTCCAGAATCCCCCTCATCGGCATTGCAAATTACGTATTTCTGCTCTGCCTGAGCGAGCATCACCGTGTTCCACTTAATCCCGGCAGGGAACCCGGCGCCACCGCGGCCACGAAGACCGGATTCACGCACTTCCGCGACGATGCCGGCCGCGTCGAGCTTCAAGGCAGCTTCGAGGCCCCGGTAGCCGCCATGCGCTCGGTAATCCTCGACCGAGACCGGATCGACCACGCCGCAGCGTTGAAAGGTGAGCCGATGCTGACGCGCGAGATAGGGGATCTCCTCCGGTCGCCCGAGGCGGAGGGGATGGGCACCGCCCTCGACGAGGCCCGCATCGAGGAGGCTGTCGATGTCGGCAGGTGTCACCGGTCCATAAGCGATACGGCCCCCCGGCGTTGCGACCTCGATCATCGGCTCGAGCCACAAGAGGCCCCGGGACCCGGTGCGGACGATCGTGATGTCGAGGCCACGGCGCTCAGCGCCGGCGAACAGCGCGCGGGCCACGCGATTGGCGCCGAGCCCGAGGGCCACGGCATCGCGCGGAACGGTGATCGTGATGCTCACGATGTCATCTCCGTCAGGGCGGCTTCGAGGGAATCGGCGGTGAGCCGGGCCAAAGGCTCGTCGTCCACGAGGGCTCCGGGACCGTTTGCGCAGAGACCGAGGCAGTAGACAGGCTCGACCGTGACCTGGCCGTCGGCGGTCGTCCCGTGCCAGTCGACCCCGAAACGCGACAGAATCTGGGCGTGCAGCGCGTCCGAGCCCATGGCCTGACAGGCCTCGGCGCGGCAGAGTTTCACCTGGTGGCGCCCCACCGGCGCGCGCCGGAAATCGTGATAGAAGGTGATGCATCCATGCACCTCGGCACGCGATAGGTTCAGCGCGTCGGCAATCAGCGGCACAGCACCTTCGTCGACGTAGCCAAAGGTCTCCTGCAGCGCATGGAGGATCGGGAGCGTCGCCCCCTCCAGGTGGATATGTTCGGCGATGATCCTGGCGGCCCGCGGCTCGTTCCAGGGTTCGTTCGGCACCATTATTCCTACCCGGACTGAGATTGTTCTCGTTCCAAGGTGGTATATCGCCAACCCCCGATCAATCGCACTGATCGGTGGATCGACAACGGATTTTTGTCGGAAACGAATTCTGCGACGCGAAAAGGCATCGCAACCCCGGTCCCTCATGCCGAGTCGTCAAGCTTTTCTCACAGCGCGTCGATCATTTGGGTAATGGACGAAGCAACGGCCCGCGCTTCCACGATCAGCCCCGCGCAGAGGGGCGTCATCGGTTCGCGTTCCGGCACCACGAGACCGACAACGTGGCTGAGATCCGGATCGATGATCGGCACGGCTCTGACGCGGTCATTCAGACGGAACGTGTCGGCGAGAACCGCCGGCATGATGCTCGCCCATTTGGCTGTGCGAACGTGGGTCAGGAGAACGATCATCGAGTTGGACTCGAGAAGCGGTGCGGATTCCGTTCCCGCGTTGAGAAGCTGCCGGTCGATGATCCGCCGGTTCTGCATATCCGGGGTCAACAGACACAGAGGCAGGCTCGCCACCTCGTCCCACGTCACCGATTCCCGTTCGCCGAACACCCCGTCGATCGCGGTCAGCAGGCGGTAGCGCTCCCGATAGAGCGGCACGGCGGTCAAACGGCCGAGGGGCTCGTTCTCGAGATAGGTGATGCCGGCATCGATCTCGAGATCGGCGATCAGGCGCCCGATTTCCCCGGAGGTCGTCGATTGGACAGAAAAGCGGACGTTCGGGTGGCGCGCCCGGAACGGCGTCGTGAGCGCGGCGACGATCGGAGTCGCCGTCGGGATTGCCGCGAGTCGAAGCGTTCCCGAAAGACCGCGCCGCAGACTCGCAACCTCCTCTCGCAGCGCCCGCGCATCTCCGACGATGCGGCGCGCCCATTCGAGAACGCGCTCGCCTTCCGGAGTGAACCCCTGGAAACGCGAGCCCCGTTGCACGAGAAGCACACCGAGCCGTTCTTCCAACTGCTTCACGCCCGCTGAGAGGGTCTGCTGAGAGACGTTGCAGACCTGGGCAGCCCGGCCGAAGTGACGCTCGCGGGCGAGAGCCAGGATGAATTCCAGTCGATCGATCACGCGCGACCCCACAGCCGGCCTCGAAGCCGGGCGACGCTTCCTCACCTGGCATGATGAATACCGGAGGACACGTTACCGAGGCTGCGACATTTCGATAGACGGTGAACAGCCTGAGTCGAGACCTTCGAGCGGTCTGATGCGACGCTGTTGCGGTTGCGCGCCTCACGCCCTTGTGGTCTGACACGCCAATCGGCCCGACGTGGGTTCTTACCCGCAAACGGCCCGCGATCCGCGAAATGCACTTGCGATTTAGAACAAACCCAGCAAGACGCGCGGCATCGACGATCACAATCACGGGGAGCCACGAGAGGCACATGCGGACGACGCAGGCGCAACACCGGTCATCATGGGGGCTTGCCGCGCTCGGCGCGTTCCTCGTTTCTTCGTCATCGGCTCTCGCGGCCGGCATCGGCCAGCCCGTGCCGTGGCAGATGGACCGTCAGGTCGCCGTCACGGAGAACGCCCGGGATATCCACTCGTTCGAGCACGGGATGCATTGGCTGTCGTTTGGCATCTCGCTGTTCGTGCTCGGCCTGATCCTCTATTGCGTCTTCCGCTTCAGCGAGAAGGCGAACCCGACGCCTTCGAAGACCACGCACAACACCATGATCGAGGTGGCCTGGACCATCGTCCCGGTGCTGATCCTGGTCGCCGTCGCGATCCCGTCGTTCCGCCTGCTGCGCACGCAGCTCTCCGATCCCAAGGCCGACGTCCTCGTGAAGGTCATCGGCCATGCGTGGTACTGGTCCTACGAGTACCCGGCTGTGGAAAACGGGGGCGGCTTCACCTTCGATGCCAACCTCGACGAGGACAAGCAGCCCAAGCTGCTGGGCACCGACAACGACATGGTCGTACCGGTGAACAAGATCGTGAAGATCCAGGTCACCGCCGCCGACGTGATGCACTCCTGGGCGATGCCGTCCTTCGGCTTCAAGATCGACGCCGTTCCGGGCCGCCTGAACCAGTTCTGGTTCAAGGCGGAGCGTGAGGGCACCTACCACGGCCAGTGCTCCGAGCTCTGCGGCGCCCGACATGCCTATATGCCGATCACGGTTCAGGTCGTGAGCGAGGAGGCCTACGCCAAGTGGCTCGCCGAGGGTAAGACCAAGTTCGCCCGCATCAACGACCCGTCGAAGTTCGCCGACGCCCGGTAGGGGCGCGGATCCCGGACCCGGGCCCTCGAGCGGCGCCCGGATCCACCCATCGAGATGATCACGAGAAACCTGGACTAAGGTCTGCATCCATGGCGAACGCCGCTGCACATACGGGGCATCACGACGCCCACGACCACCACATGCCCTCCTTCTTCTCCCGCTGGTTCCTGTCCACGAACCATAAGGACATCGGCACCCTCTACCTGTTGTTCGCATTCTGCGCGGGCATCATGGGTGCGTTCCTCTCCTTCGGCATCCGCATGGAGATGGAAGAGCCCGGCCTCCAGTACTTCGCCAATCCCGGCACCTACAACGTGTTCGTGACCGGCCACGGCCTCATCATGGTGTTCTTCATGGTGATGCCCGCCCTGATCGGCGGCTTCGGCAACTGGTTCGTGCCCCTCATGATCGGCGCGCCCGACATGGCGTTCCCGCGCATGAACAATGTCTCGTTCTGGCTCACGGTCGCAGGCTTCCTCAGCCTCGTCTGTTCGCTGTTCGTGGAAGGCGCCCCCGGCTCCTCCGGCGCCGGCACCGGCTGGACCGTCTACCCGCCCCTGTCGAGCTCCGGCCACCCGGGACCGGCCGTGGATTTCGCGATCTTCGCCCTTCACCTTTCCGGCGCCGGCTCGATCCTTGGCGCGATCAACTTCATCACCACCATCCTGAACATGCGCGCGCCGGGCATGACCCTGCACAAGATGCCACTGTTCGCCTGGTCGATGCTCGTGACCGCGTTCCTACTCCTCCTGTCGCTGCCGGTGCTCGCCGGTGCGATCACGATGCTCCTTACCGACCGCAACTTCGGCACGACCTTCTTCGACCCGGCCGGCGGCGGCGATCCGGTGCTCTACCAGCACCTGTTCTGGTTCTTCGGTCACCCCGAAGTCTACATCATGATCCTGCCGGCCTTCGGCATCGTCTCGCACATCATCTCGACCTTCTCGCGCAAGCCCGTCTTCGGCTACCTTGCCATGGCCTACGCCATGGTTGCCATCGGCGTCGTCGGCTTCGTCGTGTGGGCGCACCACATGTACACCGTCGGCCTGTCGCTTCAGACGCAGTCCTACTTCGTCTTCGCCACGATGGTCATCGCGGTGCCCACGGGGGTGAAAATCTTCTCCTGGATCGCGACGATGTGGGGTGGTTCGATCCGCTTCACCGCTGCCATGCACTGGGCGGTCGGCTTCATCTTCCTGTTCACGGTCGGCGGCGTCACCGGCGTCGTCCTCGCGAACTCAGCGGTCGATAAGTACCTGCACGACACCTACTACGTCGTGGCGCACTTCCATTACGTGCTCTCGCTCGGTGCGGTGTTCATCATCTTCGCCGGCGTCTACTACTGGTTCCCGAAGATGACCGGTCACATCATCCCCGAATGGGCCGGCAAGCTGCACTTCTGGCTCGCCTTCATCGGGGCGAACGTCCTGTTCTTCCCGATGCACTTCCTCGGCCTCGCCGGCATGCCGCGCCGCTACGCCGACTACCCGGAGGCCTTCGCGGGCTGGCACAAGGTCTCCACCTGGGGTGGACACATCTTCGCCCTCGGCATGGTGGTGTTCTTCATCGGCGTCGTCCTGGCCTTCCGCTCCAGCCGGCGCGCCGCCGACAATCCGTGGGGTGAGGGTGCGACGACACTGGAGTGGACCCTGTCCTCTCCCCCGCCCTTCCACCAGTTCGAGACCCTGCCTCGGATCATCGACGAGCCGGGCCACCACTGAAGCTGCTTTAAGCTTCGAGGATTGCGAGGACCGCGCGAGCGGTCCTCGCTCTTTCCAGGAGGCCCCGGTCAAGCTCTCGGAGTTCACTCTGCGTGTTTGCCCGAGGCCTCCCGCAAAGGGCGGCGCCGCGCGGCGCGATCCGAAGCCCCACCAAACACAAAACCGTATCGGGACCCCATGACGAGCCTGTCGAACAGCCTATCCGCTGGCGCCGAGCCGCAAGTTCTGTCGCCGGTCGGCGGCGAGGTGTCGGACTTCTTCGCCCTGCTGAAGCCGCGGGTGATGGTGCTGGTCATCTTCACCGCCCTAGTCGGCATGCTGGTCTCGAACGTCCATATCCAACCGGTCGTCGGCTCCATCTCGCTACTGATGATCGCCGTAGGCGCAGGCGCCTCAGGCTGCCTGAACATGTGGTGGGATGCCGACATCGACGCCGTGATGACCCGGACCGCCAAGCGTCCGATCCCGGATGGTCGTATCCGCCCGGATGAGGCGCTGGCCTTCGGCATCGTCCTGTCGGTGGGCTCGGTGCTTGTCCTTGGCCTTGCCTCCAACTGGCTGGCCGCCGGACTCCTCGCCTTCACGATCGTCTTCTACGCCGTCGTCTATTCGATGTGGCTCAAGCGCGCGACGCCGCAGAACATCGTCATCGGCGGCGCCGCCGGCGCCCTCCCCCCGATGGTCGGCCAGGCGGCCGTCACCGGAACCGTCGGCGTCGAGTCGTTGGTGTTGTTCATGATCATCTTCATCTGGACGCCCCCGCATTTCTGGGCCCTGGCCCTCATCAAGTCCGCCGACTATGCCAAGGCGGGCATCCCGATGATGCCGAACGTTGCCGGGCCGGATTCAACTCGTCGCCAGATCATCGCCTACTCGATCCTGCTTTTCCCCCTGGGCCTCGCGCCCGTCGCCCTTGGTTTCGGTGGGTGGCTCTACGCGGTCACTGCGTTGCTGGGCGGTCTCGGGATGCTGGCCTTCAGCGTCCACGTGTTTCGCAATCGTGAGGGCGAGCCGGAGCGCAAGGCGGCGATGGGCATGTTCGGGTTCTCGATTCTGCACCTCTTCCTGATGTTTGCGGCCTTGCTCGCCGAGCAGAGCCTCGGCCTTTTCCGCGCGGTGAACCTGTGAGCGATCGCACCGGGCCGCCGGGGACGCCCCGCCCGCTGACGCCCGAGGAGTCGCGGCGCCGGCGCAAGCGCTCCATCGCCATCGCGGCGGTCCTGTTCGCCCTGGTGACCATCTTTTACGTGCTCACAATCGCGAAGCTCGGGCCGCAGGTCCTCAACCGTCCGATCTGATCGCGCCGGACAACGGAGTACGCTTCTGATGGCCGACCCCAGACATGCGCCACCGCGTGGAACCGGCCGCAAGGCCGGTGTGACGGCCTTGGCCTGCGCAGGCCTCGCCTTCGGGATGATCGGCCTCGCCTTCGCGTCGGTGCCGCTCTACGACATGTTCTGCAAGGCGACCGGCTACGACGGGACGCCGCGTACGGGCCTAGCCCCGACCGCTGCGGCGATCGACGACAGCATGGTGGTCCACTTCGACACCAATGTGTCGTCGGCCCTGCCCTGGCGCTTCCAGGCCGAGTCGCCGAAGGTTGAGGCCCGGCTCGGCGAGACCAAGACCGTCTTTTTCCGCGTGAAGAACACCGGCAGCACGCCTTCCACCGGCATAGCGACCTTCAACGTTCAGCCGGGTCTGATGGGCAGCTTCTTCGTCAAGGTGCAGTGCTTCTGCTTCAACGAGCAGACCCTGCAGCCAGGCGAGACGATGGATTTCCCGGTGGTGTTCTACATCGACCCCGAGGTCCGCAAGGACTCGAACACCGCACATCTGTCGGAGATGACGCTCTCCTATACCTACTTCGCTTCGAAGAACGGGCAGCCCACGGCCGCGCTTGCGACAACGGGCGGCACGGGGACGAAGTCGAATTTTTGACGGCGCAAGCGTGACAACAGTGCGCGACCCTGGGTAAGGGTTTGCCACAACAATCCGGGGCAACCCGGTCAGGACGATGCATTCAGTGGATCGAGGGCCGGCGACGGTCCGGAGGTCGGGGGTAGGAGAAGAGTTCAATGGCCGAGGCGCACGCCAAAAATCACGACTTCCACATTCTGGCCCCGAGTCCCTGGCCGCTGATCGGCGCGTTCTCGGGCTTCCTGATGGCGTTCGGCGCCGTGTTCTGGATGAAGAGCCTTCAGATTGGCACCCTGACCCCGGGCCCCTACATCTTCGGCGCAGGAACGCTCGGCGTTCTCTACACCATGTTTGCCTGGTGGAAGGACGTCGTGCACGAGGCCAACACGGGCGATCACACCCGTGTCGTGCAGCTGCACCACCGCTACGGTATGATCATGTTCATCGCCTCCGAGGTGATGTTCTTCGTCGCGTGGTTCTGGGCCTATTTCGAAGCGGCGCTCTACACCGCCGATCCGATCCAGGCCTCGCGCGTCGACTTCACGGGCGGCACCTGGCCGCCGAAGGGCATCGAGGCGTTCGACCCGTGGCATCTGCCCCTTCTCAATACCCTGATCCTGCTCACCTCCGGTACGACGATCACCTGGGCGCACCACGCATTGCTGCACGATGATCGGAAGGGCCTGAAGTACGGCCTCTGGCTGACGATCATCCTGGGCGTTCTGTTCTCCGCTTGCCAAGCCTACGAGTACGCACACGCCCATTTCGGCTTCTCCGGCAGCATTTACTCGTCAACCTTCTTCATGGCGACGGGCTTCCACGGCTTCCACGTCATCATCGGCACGATCTTCCTCGCGATCTGCCTCTACCGCGCCTATCTCGGTCAGTTCACCACCCGACAGCATCTCGGCTTCGAATTCGCTGCCTGGTACTGGCACTTCGTCGATGTGGTCTGGCTGTTCCTGTTCGCCTCGATCTACGTCTGGGGCGCCGGCGTCGGTCACGCGGCTCATTGAGCCCGGCTTGCACCGCATGCCAGTGTTGAAGAGGGCGGCGCGAGCCGCCCTTTTTCATGCTCGTGCCTGAAGCGCGCACCTTCCATGCCCATATGAATTGATACGGCGCAGCGCCGTACGAGGAGTTCTCCATCTTGGACGCATCGCGGCCGAAGCCTTCCCCCGTCTCCGCCGGCTTGCGCGGCCGTTGTCCCCGTTGTGGCGAGGGGCATATGTTCGACGGATTCCTCACATTCCGCCCCTCCTGCGAGGTCTGCGACCTCGACTATGGCAGTTTCAATTCCGGAGACGGCCCTGCTTTCTTCGTCATGTCGATCGTCGGCATCATCGTCGTCGGGCTGGCTCTCTGGATGGAGATCACCTACGAGCCGCCGATCTGGGTTCATGCCCTGGTGGCCGGCACCCTGTCGATCGGCCTCAGCCTTCTCCTGGTGCGGCCGCTGAAGGGCGTCCTCGCGGCCCTGCAATTCACCAACAAGGCCGAGCAAGGACGCTTCCGTTAACCATGGCTTCGCCCCTCCGTCCCGGCGCTTGGCGCAGCATTTTGATGCCCAGCCTCGTTTCACTGATCTGCCTCGCGATTCTTCTCGGCCTCGGAGTCTGGCAGCTCGCGCGCAAGGGCGAGAAGGAAGCCCTAATCACGCGCATCCTGGCGCGATCGAAGGTCGAGCCGCCAGCCGCGCTTCCATTGCCGCAGGGTTGGGATCCAGCCCGGGACGAGTTCCGGCGTGTCCGCATCACCGGCCGGTTTCGGCACGAAGCCGAGACGCTGGTCCACGGTCTCGCCGCGGGCGAGGTTCCGGGGCGAGCCCTTCAGGGCTATTACCTCCTAACGCCCTTCCTGCTCAAGGATGGTGGCACCATCCTTATCAACCGCGGCTTCGTGCCCACCGAGTTGAAGGCGCCCGCAAACCGCGCGGCCGGGCAGGTCGAGGGCGTCACCACCGTTACCGGCATACTCCGGGGGTCCGAACCACGAACGATGTTCGTGCCAGCGCCGGACCCGGCACGGAACGAATGGTTTAACCGCGACATCGCCGGCATCAGCGCTTCACGCGGCCTCCCCGATCCCCGGCCCTACCTCGTCGAGGCGGATGCGACGCCGAACCCGGGCGGCTGGCCGAAGGGTGGTCAGCTCCGGGTCGATCTGCCGAACAACCACTTGCAATACGCCTTCACGTGGTTCGGGATCGCGGCGTGCCTCGTCGGCGTGTTCGGGGTCTTCGCTTGGCGCCGGCTCCACGAGGATCAGCCCCCCGCGCAATAGTGACGCGTGCGGCCGAAAACTTGCTTCGTCCGCGCATGTGTTCCAGCTTATCTTCGAACGAGCGGTTACGTTACGGAGTGGGCCCCATGCGCACCATCCTCCTGATCCTGATAACGATGTGGATTCCTTCGACAGCCTTCGCGGTGGACGCAGCCGCCCGGGATGCCGCGAAGGCCACGGTGGAACGCCAGATCGAAGCATTCCGTCGAGACGATGCGGCTACGGCCTACGCCCAGGCCGCGCCCGCGATCCAGGGACTCTTTCCCTCTCCCGAGACCTTCATCGCAATGGTCCGACAGGGCTACGGCGCCGTCTACCGAAATCGGCGCTACAGCGTGGATCGCATCGAGGATGCCGGGGACGACGGCGTGGCCCTCGGCGTCACCTTGCAGGATGAGGACGGGGCCGATTGGGCTGCTCTCTACAGCCTGGAGAAGCAGCCGGACGGCGCTTGGCGGATCACGGGATGCCGCCTGACGAGGGCCCCGGGCAGCAACGCCTGACGACGTCCAAGACTTTCGACACGCCCGCCGACATCGTGTAGACGGAGCGCCTTCCTGGAGGCCCCCTTGCTTCACGTCTCGACCCGCGGCGCCGCGGCGCCCCTCAGCTTTTCCGACGCCCTTCTCGCCGGCCTTGCGCGCGACGGCGGGCTCTACGTGCCCGAAAGCTGGCCGCAGATCACCAGACCGGCGATCGCCGGTCTAGCAGGCCTGCGCTATGCCGATGCCGCCAAGACCGTTCTACGCCCGCTCATCGACGGGGAGATCGCGGACGTGGACCTCGATCGCATGATCGAGGAGGCCTACGCCACCTTCCGTCACCCGGCGGTCTGCCCCCTTACCCAGCTCGACGACAACCTGTTCCTGCTGGAACTCTTCCACGGCCCGACGCTCGCGTTCAAGGACGTGGCGATGCAACTCCTTGGGCGCCTGATGGACCATGTCCTGCGCGCCCGCGATGCAAGGGCTACCATCGTGGGCGCGACGTCGGGCGATACCGGCAGCGCCGCGGTGGAGGCCTTTCGCGGTCTCGATCAGGTCGACATCTTCATCCTGTTCCCAGAAGGGCGCGTGTCCGAAGTCCAGCGCCGGCAGATGACGTCGGTGGGGGCACACAACGTTCACGCCATCGCCATCGACGGCAACTTCGACGATTGTCAGAACATCGTCAAAGCCCTGTTTCAGCACGCTGATTTCGCCGACGACGTTCGGCTCTCGGGCGTCAATTCAATCAATTGGGCCCGGGTCGCCGCGCAGGCGGTCTACTACTTCACCTCGGCCGTGGCCCTGGGCGCCCCCCATCGGCCGATCTCCTTCGCAGTTCCAACCGGAAATTTCGGAGACATTCTCGCCGGCTGGGTCGCCAAGCGCATGGGACTGCCGATCGAGCGCCTGATGATCGGAACCAATGCCAACGACATCCTGGCCCGGACACTCGAGCATGGTGCTTACGAGGTCCGCGGCGTGCAGCCGACCACCTCGCCCTCGATGGACATCCAGATCTCGTCGAACTTCGAGCGCCTGCTGTTCGAAGCTCTGGGGCGCGATTCCACGAGCCTCGGCCGGCTGATGGCCGGGCTGAAGCAGTCGGGCGGCTTTCACCTCGATCCGTCGGTTCTGAAGACCGTGCGCAGCGAGTTCGACGCCACCGCCGTCGCCGAGCCGGAAGTCATGGCTGAGATCGCCCGCACCCATGCGGAGACCGGACACGTCATCGATCCCCACAGCGCCATCGGTGTGCATGCGGCACGCAAGCTCTTGCGCCAGGATCCGCGCACGCCGGTCGTCGCGCTCGCCACCGCGCACGCCGCCAAGTTCCCCGACGCCGTCGCGAAGGCGATCGGCGGGCGGCGTCCTGAGCTTCCGCCGCACCTCGCCGACTTGATGGACCGTAAGGAGACCTTCTCGCGCGTTGCCAACGATCAGGCGGCGGTCGAGACCTTCATCCGCGAGCGCGCCCGCATCACCAAGGGAGCGTAACGGCTCATGAACCAGCATTTCGCCACGCACGGTGCATCGCCCGATCTCAAGATCACCAAGCTCGACAATGGGGTCACCGTCGTCACCGAGGCGATGCCGGGCGTCGCGACGGCGACGCTCGGCGTCTGGGTCGGTGCCGGCTCGCGTCATGAGCGCACCGACGAGGGCGGTCTAAGCCACCTCATCGAACATATGGCTTTCAAGGGCACCAAGACCCGGTCCGCTCGCCGCATCGCCGAGGATATCGAGAATGTGGGCGGCGACATCAACGCCGCGACGAGTGCCGAGGGAACGAGTTACACCGCACGCGTGCTTGGCGAGGATGCGAGCGTCGCCCTCGACGTGATCGGAGACATCCTCACGGGTTCGGTCTTCGATGCCGGCGAGCTTGCCCGCGAGAAGAGCGTGATCTTGCAGGAATATGCGGCGATCGAGGATACACCAGACGACGTCGTCTACGAGGCCTTCACCGAGGCGGCATTTCCGAACCAGCCAATGGGCCGTCCGATCATCGGCACGCCCGAGACGATCAACAGCTTCGACCGAGACGCGATCGAAGCCTACATCGCCCGGGAATACACGCCCGATCGCATCGTCCTGGCTGCGGCGGGCGCCATCGGACATGACCAGATCGTCGAATCGGCATCGCGCTATTTCGGCGACTTGAAGCCGATGCAGGCGCCCGAGACGGTGCCGGGGATCTATGGCGGCGGCGAGAAGCGGCTGCCGAAGAAACTCGAGCAGGCCAACGTCGTCCTCGGCCTGCCGGGCCTGTCGTTTCGCGACGACGATTACTACGCGCTCCACATCTTCGCGCAGGTGCTGGGCGGCGGCCTGACCTCGCGGCTGTGGCACGAGGTGCGCGAGACGCGTGGCCTTGCCTACGAAATCCAGTCCTTCCATTGGGCATTCTACGATTGCGGCCTGTTCGGCATCGGTGCCGGCACATCGGGGGGTGACCTCGCCGAGCTGATGGACGTGACGCTGGACGCAACGATCCGCGCCGCGGCGGATGCCGACACGATCGAAGTCGCTCGGGCAAAGGCGCAGCTCAAGGTCGCGCTGCTCTCCGCCCTGGAGACGCCCGGCGGCCGGATCGAGCGCAATGCCCGACAGATCCTGGCCTGGGGCCGCGTCATCCCGGCCAGCGAGGTGATCGCCAAGGTGGATGCGGTGACGGTCGAGGACGTCCGCCAGGCTGGTCGCCGCCTGCTGAAGGGCGCTCCGACCCTGGCCGCCATCGGTCCGATCAAGAAGCTTCCGACCCTCGATCGCATCGCGGCGGCGCTGCAGGCGGCATGAGCTTGGCCGACGCGGCTTGTTTTGGCCGCAAAGGCAGGCGATCGAAATTCATCGGCGCCACGGTTCACAAACGGTGAACGCCGTCGCGCAAGGCGACCGTTCGCCTTGCTCGTCGAGGCCCCCACCGATACGACTGGATGCACAGCTGAGCCGTCTCCCGTCGCCTGTTTCCATCGATCATGCCTCGCCCGGCCGGAACACTCGCCCGTTGCGTAGATTCGCCCCCGTCCTGGCCGCCCTCGCTGCGGCACTGCTCAGTGCCCTGATCGTCGGAGGACCGGCGCAGGCCGTCGAGGCGGTCCGCGTCACTCTCGACGCGCCCGTCATCGATCTGACGCCGATGATCGAACGCTATCGCTCCGATGGCGACCTGATCCAGATCTCCACCGCCCCGGGGAAGGACGGGATCGTCCGCCGCATCGTGGTTAAGGCCCGTGAGACCGGCGCCCGTCCAGACTGGATGGTGTTCGCCCTCACCAACGACACCGACGAGCAGGTGGACCGGGTCCTCGTCGCCCCGCATTTCCGCCTCGTGGGCTCGGGTGTTGTCTGGCCGGATCTCGGAGGCTCGCGCATCGCCGCCATCACCGCGAGCCAGGGTATTCGACCGGAGCGCGACGAAAACCCGGAAGCCGATCAGTTCGTCATCACCCTCGATCCCGGGGCGACCGTAACCTATGTGGCCGAGTTGCGAGGGCCGAACATCCCGCAAGTGTACCTCTGGGATCAGGAAGCTTACCGCAAGAAGGCCAACGGCCTGACCCTGTACAAGGGTATCATCATCGGCATTGCGGGTCTCCTCGCCCTGTTCTTGACGATCATCTTCGTCGTGAAGGGCGCGATCATCTTTCCCGCCGCCGCGTCCCTGGCATGGGCCGTGCTGGCCTATGCCTCGATTGATTTCGGCTTCCTGCAGCGTGTGTTTCCCATCACCGAAGTTGCCGAGCGTGTCTATCGCGCCTCGACGGAGGCGGTTCTCGGCGCGACGCTCCTGGTCTTCCTGTTTGCCTATCTCAACCTCAGCCGGTGGCACGTGCGCTATAGCCACGTGGCGATCATCTGGCTCCTGTTCCTGGCGTGCCTAGTGGGCCTCGCGGTGTTCGATCCGCCCGTGGCGGCCGGCGTCGCCCGCATCTCCATCGCGGCGGTGGCCGGCGTCGGCCTGCTGCTGATCGTCTATCTCGCGGCGCATAACGGTTATGACCGCGCCATCCTGCTGGTGCCCACCTGGTGCCTGCTTCTCGTCTGGGTGGTGGCTGCCGGGTTCGCGATCACGGGGCAGATCAGCAGCGATCTGGTGCAGCCCGCCCTCATCGGCGGGCTCGTGCTGATCGTCATGCTGATCGGTTTTACCGTGATGCAGCACGCCTTCGCGGGCGGTGGCCTGACCCATGCTCTCGTCTCCGACACAGAGCGGCGCGCATTGGCCCTCACGGGCGCAGGGGACGTGGTGTTCGACTGGGACGTACCGGGTGACCGGGTCTTCGCTGGTCAGGAGATCGAGGGACAGCTCGGTCTGAAACGCGGTGCCCTCGAAGGCCCGGCGGCCAACTGGCTCAGCCTGGTCCACCCCTTCGACGTCGAGCGCTACTCGGCGGCCCTCGACACGGTCATCGAGGAGCGCCGTGGCCGCATCGTGCACGATTTTCGCCTGCGCTCCACTGCCGGCCCGTACTATTGGTATCGCCTGAAGGCGCGACCTGTGATCGGTTCCGACGGAGAGGTGATCCGGGTCGTCGGCACGATCAGCGACGTCACCGAGGTGAAGACGGCGGAGGAACGCCTCCTTCACGATGCAGTGCATGACAGTCTGACAGGCCTGCCGAACCGCGAACTCTTCTACGACCGCCTCGATGCGGGACTGGCGTTCGCCAGCCAGGATCCCCGACTTCGGCCGACGACGATCGTCCTCGACATCGACCGGTTCAAGGCCATCAACGACGCCATCGGTCTGTCGGCCGGTGACTCGATCCTGCTGACGCTGTCGCGCAGGCTCGGACGCCTCCTCCGACCGCAGGATACCCTGGCGCGCGTGGCCGGCGATGAGTTCGCCCTGATCCTGATCTCGGAGCGGGAGCCGGACCGCATCCTCGCCTTCGCGGAAATGATCCGCAAAGCGATCGCGACGCCGATCACCTATGCGGATCGCGAAATCTTCCTGACGGTCTCTGTTGGTCTCGCCCTCTACGAGGGTGGGGCGAACCTGAAACGGGAAGAGGTGTTCAAGAACGCCGAAATGGCGATGATCCAGGCCAAGCGCGGCGGTGGGGATCGCACGGAGGTGTTCCGTGCCACCATGCGCAACGAGCGTGGCGACCGCATGATGCTGGAGGCTGATCTGCGCAGGGCGCTGGATCGCAACGAGATGAAGGTGTTGTTCCAGCCGATCGTCCGCCTGGAGGACCGCACCGTCGCCGGCTTCGAGACCCTCCTGCGCTGGGACCATCCGAAGCTCGGCCGTATCGGTCCCGCAACCTTCCTGCCTATCGCGGAAGAGAGCGGCTTCATCGTCAATCTGGGTATCTTTGCCCTGGAGCGGACCGCCCTCGAGCTGGCGGCCTGGCAGCGCTCCCTCGACGTGGAACCGCCGATCTTCGCTTCCGTCAACATCTCCTCGCGGCAGCTCCTGCGCCACGATCTCCTGCATGACGTGAAGACGATCCTGGCCCGATCCGGCGTCATCCCCGGCTCACTGAAGCTGGAGATGACCGAGAGCCTGGTCATGGAGAATCCGGAATACGCAGCGCAGATGCTTCACCGCATCCACGACCTTGGCGCGGGCCTGTCCCTGGACGATTTCGGGACCGGCTACTCGGCCCTCTCCTACCTTCAGCGCTTCCCCTTCGACACGATCAAGATCGATCAGTCCTTCGTACGCCAGATCGCGACGGGCCAGACCGCCATTCTGCGATCGATCGTCAAGATGGCACAGGAACTCGGCCTGTCGATCATCGCCGAAGGCGCCGAGTCGGAGGTTGACACCCAAATTCTGTTCGAATTGGGCTGTGAATATGCTCAGGGTTTCGCCTTCGGCGAACCGATGTCGATGCTTCAAGCTCGGCAGTTGCTTGGTGCGGCGCCTGAAGCTGCCTGAGTGAAATCAGGCAGATGCGGGCAAACCAACGCATCGGGTTAAACCTCCCTTAACCATGATCCGGCATCCTCAGCTTCGAGTTGATGTGCGGGCGGCAAGGTGCGACGCGCCGGCCGAGGGAGATGGGGTCATGGCGCAGGCTGCGTTGCGAATCGTGGACGACGAGATCGACACCGGCCTCGTCCGACGCTTGATGGCGCGCCCACTTCGCGCGGTGCCCGACGTCGCGGCACCCCCCGAGGCCCCGGCTTCCGCACCGGTCGCGATCGCGACGACGGTTACGGCCGCGACAGGTGAGGTATCGCGGCTCAAGGCCGAGGTCATGGTTATGAAAGCTGTGCTTGGGGCCGAGCGTCGCGAGGCCGAACGGCTCCGCGCCTGCATCAGCCGGATCGACGGCGCCGAGCCGCTGTCACCCGAGGCACAGGCGGTCCGTGACCGTTGGGCCGCCCTCGTCGATCATCTGCTCAACGAACCGCGCTGAGGCGAGGGTTCGCCCGGCGAGCCTTATGCGACGCGCCCACCCCATTCCCCACACCTGAAGGACGACCATGAGCGCCCGCTGCTCGCTCGTCGTCAACGGCAAGTCCGTGCGCGTTTCCACCGGCGACACCCCGCTGGAAGCCGCTCTCGCCGATGGGATGATCGCTGCCACCCCCGGAGCCGGTGGCCAGGGCATCGGCCCTGCCCCACGTCGGGCTCAAACTCGCGCGCATCGCGGTGAGGCCATCAAGCTCTCACTACCTCGCGCGGCTGCCATAGAGCCGCCCGCTCGCCTCGTGCTGCCGAGCCGGCCTACCGCCGTACAGAAGCGGACCGGTACGGTCACCGAGATCACCGCCCTCGGTTCGCATACCTTTCAGGTCGTCGTCACGATCACCCGTCGGCTCGCCCTGGAGCCGGGTCACGGGGTCGACGTCACCTTCGAGAATTTCGCGCCCGTCACCTTGAGCCCAACGCTGCGTGTCGACGGATCGGCCGAGCTCAACGAACTGGTGTTCCATCTGCGGCAGGATCGCGACGGATTCGGTCTTGGGCACGAATTGGTAGACGCTCTCGCTTGCGACCACCCGGTGAAGGTGAAAGGCCCTGTCGGCCGCGGCTACTACCGCGCCGGGGGCGGACGCCTCGTTCTCGTTGCGTCAGAGACCGGCTTCGCACCAATCTGGTCCATCGCCCATGCAGCGCGCTACATCGAACCGGCCCGCGAAATCATCCTGGTGGTGGGTGCGCGCAATCCCCTCGATCTCTACATGCGACCGGCCCTGGATTGGCTGCGCGCGACCGGCGTGACCCGAATCGTCACCGTATCGGATCGTGCCCGCCAGCGCCCGCCCGAAGTTCGTCCCGGTCCCCTCACCGCTCACCTGCCGTCGCTGCGCAGCACAGATGTGGTTCACGTTGCCGGGGACGCCTCGACGGTCGGGGCCGTCGAGGTGCTCGCTGCGACGACCGGTGCCCGGTGCCATCCGATCCTGATCGACGCCGGCATCTGACCCGGTATTCGTCCACGCTGAGGCGATCGAACGAAATGAGCTGCATACCCCGGGAATGCAGCTCATTTGTTTTCCAAGATTGCGGCCGTGACCTGCCCGGTTCCCATCTTGAGAACCGGGCAGACCGGGCGGATCAGCCGAGCCGAACCCGCCAGATTTCCTCGGCATATTCCCGCATGGAACGATCGGAGGAGAACCACGCCATCCGGGCTGTGTTGAGGATGGCCGTCCGCCACCAGGTCTTCGGATCGCTCCAAGCCCGATCCACCGAGCGCTGCACGCGCCAGTAATCGTCGAAGTCGACGGTGAGAAGATAACGGTCGTTGTGGCGCAGGTCGTCGACGATCGGTCGGAAGCGGTCCGGCTCCTCGGGCGAAAAGCCTCCAGCCTCGATGAGGTCGAGAGCGGCTTTCAGGCGGGGCGAAGCGGCGATGGCGACCTCGGCGTAGTTCGGCACGGCCATCCGCGCCTGCACTCCGGCCGCATCCAGGCCGAAGATGAAGATGTTGTCCGCGCCGACATGGTCACGGATCTCAATATTGGCACCATCAAGAGTGCCGATGGTCAGCGCACCGTTGAGGGCGAGCTTCATGTTCCCGGTGCCGGAGGCCTCCATGCCGGCCGTAGAGATCTGCTCGGAGAGGTCAGCGGCGGGGATGATCGCTTCCGCCAAGCTGACCGAGTAGTTCGGCAAGAAGACCACCTTCAGGCGGCCCGCCACGTCCGGATCGGCGTTGACCACCTTGGCTACGTCACAGGCGAGTTTGATGATGAGCTTGGCCTGGACGTAGCTTGGCGCAGCCTTGCCGCCAAAAATCTTCACGCGTGGCGTCCAAGCGGCCTTCGGATCAGCCTTGATTGCCTGATACAGGGCAACGGTCTCGATCACGTTGAGGAGCTGGCGTTTGTATTCGTGGATGCGCTTGATCTGGACGTCGAACAGGGCAGACGGATCGACCGTGATACCGGTGCGATCGGCCACCACCTGCGCGAGAGCCGCCTTCCGCGCACGGCGCATGGCCGCGTAGCGGGACTGGAAGTTCGCGTCGGACGCGACGTCGGCCAAGCCGGCGAGCCGTTCCGGCGTATCGAGCACTTCCGGTCCGACCGCCTCGACGGCAAGGGCGGTGAGCTCCGGATTGGCGTTGTGGAGCCAGCGCCGGAAGGTGATGCCATTGGTCTTGTTCACGATCTTGTCGGTGTCGAGGGCGTGGAGCTCCTTGAACACCGTCGAGCGCATCAGATCGGTATGCAGGGCGGAAACGCCGTTGACCCTGCGCGCCCCCAGGAAAGCGAGATGGCCCATGCGGACCCGCTTGCCGTGGGTTTCGTCGATGAGCGACACGGCGGCGAGCTTCTCGGCGGAACCCCGGCCCTGCTTGCCCTGCTCTTCGAGGTGCATCCAGTTGATCAGGTAGATGATCTGCATGTGCCGCGGCAGCACGCGCTCCATCAGCTCGACCGGCCAGGTCTCCAGCGCCTCCGGCAGGAGCGTATGGTTCGTGTAGCCGAGGGTATGCGTGGTGACGTGCCAGGCATCCTCCCAGTTGAACCCGTGATCCTCGAGGAGAAGGCGCATGAGTTCCGGCACCGCGATAGCGGGATGCGTATCGTTGAGCTGGATCGCGGCATGGTCGGGGAGCGAGCGCAAATCGCCACGCTCGGCCGCATGCCGGCGCACCAGATCCTGCAGCGACGCCGAGGTGAAGAAGTATTCCTGCCTAAGGCGCAACTCCTGGCCCTCGGCGGACGAATCGCTCGGGTAGAGTACGCGGGAGATCGCCTCGGCACGGGCACGCCCCGCGACGGCGCCCACATGATCACCGCCATTGAACCGGGCCAGATCGACAGGCACCTGGGCCTCGGCCTTCCAGAGGCGCAGCGTATTCACATGGCGTCCCCGCCAACCGACCACCGGCACGTCATGAGCCACCGCCCGAACCGTTTCGGCCGGATGCCAATGGCGGCGGATCACGCCGTCAGAGACCGCCGACATCGTGACATGGCCACCGAAGCCGATGGTGTAGGTCGCGTCGGGCCGCGGAAATTCCCACGGGTTACCCTCCGCGAGCCAGGTCTCCGGGGCTTCCTTTTGCCAACCGTCCTCCAGGGACTGCCGGAAGAGGCCGTGATCGTAGCGAATGCCATAGCCGATAGCGGGAATCGATAGGCTCGCCATGCTTTCCATAAAGCAGGCGGCGAGGCGCCCGAGGCCGCCATTGCCCAGCGCAGCATCCGGCTCCGCCGCTTCCACGTCGCCGAGCCGCACGCCAAGTTCGCGCAGGGCCGCGCGGGTGGTCTCGACGAGGCCAAGATTGTTCATGGCATCGGAGAGGAGACGACCGATGAGGAATTCCAACGACAGGTAATAGACCCGCTTGTTCGGGATCGACCCGTCGGCATCGTGGCAAGCATCGACGACCCGGTCGCGCAGGGCGAGTGCCGTCGCAGCGAACCAGTCGCGCTCACGTGCGGTCGAAGGCGTTTTTCCGATGGCGTAGACCAGCTTGGCCAGGATGGCCTCCCGCAGGTCCGCCACCGCATCGCCGGATGACTTGCGCACCGGTCGGGTGCGTTCTTGCGCCATCGGCGAAGGCGATCGCTGAGCCACGTCCGAGGCCTCCGAGGAAACGGTGGCGTCGGAATTGTCTCGTCCGATGAGTTTGTCTTTCAGCACGTGTCAGTCCCCCTCTCGGCCGTGAAACTTGGACGCCGCTGACGGGATGACAACCCTGGGGCTATCATGCGCTCGGGCATTCCTGTTCTGCGTTCGGCCTCGTCCCCTCGTCTCGTCTCACGGACCGGTGCCGTATGGGCTGCACCGGACCCGCGATCGTCCTCTGGTCTGGTGTCCGATCGTCGCGCCGGAGCCGTTTTCCCGCACTCCACCCATCCTGAGAATTCGGTACCCCTTTAGGATGCGGAGCATTGCTTGTGCGAACGTGCCCTGTGGGGCCGCCGTCGAGACCACAGTCCTGCACCAGCGTTCAAACCTGCGTCACGGTGTCCGACAGTCCCAGCCAAACCGTGCGGGAATGAGACCACACCACGTTCGAATATTGTCTGAACGCCCTTCGGATCGAACGGGTCGCGCAGGGTCCCGTCTGCGGCTAGGGTCCGGCCCGGACGCGATCGGGACGCGTCGCCGGAGGATTGCATGGCGGATACGGTCTGGTGGAAGAGCGGCACCGTCTATCAGGTCTACCCGCGCTCCTTCCAGGATAGCGACGGGGATGGAATCGGGGACCTGCGCGGCATCACCCGCCGCCTCGACTACCTAGCCTGGCTCGGAGTCGACGCCGTCTGGATCTCGCCGTTCTATCCCTCTCCGATGGCGGATTTCGGTTACGACGTCGCGGATTACTGCGGCGTCGACCCGCTGTTCGGAACACTGGAGGATTTCGACGCCTTGGTGGCGGAAGCCCATTTCAGGCGGCTCAAGGTGATCCTCGATTTCGTCCCGAACCACACCTCGATCGCCCATCCGTGGTTCGCGGACAGCCGCAGCGCACGCACAAGCGCCAAGCGGGACTGGTATATTTGGCGCGATCCCGCTCCCGATGGAGGCCCGCCGAACAACTGGATCAGCAATTTCGGCGGCCCTGCCTGGACCCTCGACGAAGCGACCGGGCAATACTACTACCATGCCTTCCTGCGCGAGCAGCCGGACCTGAACTGGCGCAACCCGAGCGTTCGCGCGGCGATGCATGACGTACTTCGCTTCTGGCTTGACCGCGGCGTGGACGGCTTCCGCGTCGATGTGATCTGGCACCTGATGAAGGATGAGGGATTCCGCGACAATCCCGAGAATCCGGGGTTCAGCGCCGGACAGGCTGAGATCAATCGATTCGCCCAGGTCTACTCCGCCGATCGTCCGGAGATCTTCGATGTCATCGCCGAGATGCGGGCCGTGCTGGCGCCCTACGGGGAGCGCGTTCTGATCGGCGAGATCTACCTGCCCGTCGAGCGCCTCGTAGCCTATTACGGTGCCGATCTGGCAGGCGTCGATCTGCCCTTCAACTTCCAGCTTATCCAGACGCCCTGGAACGCCCACTCGGTGGCCGAGCTCGTAATCGCCTACGAGAACGCCCTCCCCCCTGGCGGTTGGCCAAACTGGGTGCTCGGCAACCATGACCAGTCCAGGATCGCGGCACGGGTCGGCGCCGCGCAGGCCGGCATCGCGGCGATGCTTCTGCTGACCCTGCGCGGCACGCCCACCCTTTATTACGGCGACGAGATCGGTCTCGCCCACGTGACCATTCCACCGGACCGCGTCCAGGATCCCTGGGAGCGCAACGAGCCGGGCCATGGCCGCGACCCGGAACGCACGCCGATGCAGTGGGACGACTCGTTCCACGCTGGTTTCAGTGCAGGAGAGCCCTGGCTCCCGTTGAGCCCGGATGCGGCAACCCGGAACGTCGAGTGCCAGTGCGATGATGCCCGATCGCTTCTCACCCTCTATCGCCGCCTCCTGCGCCTGCGCCGGGATCATACCGCCCTCTCGACCGGAGGATTTCGCAGCCTTCCCTCCTCAACGGCGTTCGTCTTTGCCTATGAGCGGCACGACGGTGATGCGACGCTCCGCATATTGCTGAACTTCAGTGCATCGCGGCAAACCATCATCGATACCGCCGAAGACGGTAGTACCTGGGCCATTCTCCTTTCGACGCGCCCGGACCGGCCCATTAGCCGGTCCGATGACGCTATGGTCCTCGAAGCCGATGAGGGTTTGATCCTGCTCCGGGACCCTGCCGGGGCTTACCCCCGACATCACGTCACCGTGTAAAAAGCGGGCACATTCGTCGCAAAACGAGAAAGTTCCTGGACGTGGCTTGAATTGTGCAACGCAACGGAACAATAGCCATCACGCTGCGTTCACGAGGTCGACGTCGATGCTGGGCTCTCGCTCTCCATTCCCGCCCACCGCTCGACGCGGGAACGTATTCATGAGCGTGGCGGACCAGCAAGACCCCATCGACCTCCACCACAGCCCCAGATCCCGTCATCAACTCCAGCCCCGTATCCTCTTCGCTACGCCGGAGATGGCCGACTTCGTGAAGACGGGCGGCCTCGGGGAAGTCGCAGGCTCCCTTCCGCGGGCCCTGCGCAGGCATTACGATGTCCGCGTCGTGATTCCGGGATATCGACAGGTCATCGAGCAGTTCGATAACATTCCGGTCGTCGCACAGTTGCCGGCCCAGGCCGGCATTCCGCCCAGCGATCTCGGACTCGTGGAGACCACCGACGGGCTCAAAGTCTACGTCATCCTCAACGCAGACCTCTATCAGCGGGATGGGACGCCCTACGGCAACGCTCAGGGCGACTTCGGGGACAACGACATCCGTTTCGCCCGCCTGAGCCTCGCGGCCGCGGAAATCGCGCGCGGCATCGACCCGACTTGGGCCGCGGATCTGCTACACCTGAACGACTGGCAAGCAGCCCTTGCCCCCGCCTACCTCGCATGGAGCGGGTTGCGGGTGCCGAGCATCCTCACGGTGCACAATCTCGCCTATCAGGGCGTCTTCCCGCGTGAGGCCCTCGGGCGTCTAGGCATCCCCGAGGATGCCTTCCGGATGGATGGCGTCGAGTTCTACGGGCAGCTCTCCTTTCTCAAGGCCGGGCTCTATTACGCCTCGCACGTCACGACCGTCAGCGAGACCTACGCCCGGGAAATCATCACGCAGGAATCGGGCTGCGGCCTCGACGGCCTTCTGCGAACTCGAGCCGCGCAAGGTCGTCTCGCCGGCATCCTTAATGGCATTGACGAGAGCTGGGACTCCCGCACTGACCCGCATCTCGCCGCCCGCTTCGAGATCGACGACTGGAAGGGTAAGCGCGCCAACGCCGAGACCGTCCGCCGACAGTTCGGTCTGGCCGTGTCGCGCGGCCCCCTCTTTGCCGTTGTCTCCCGCCTCGTGCACCAGAAGGGCATCGATCTCAGCATCGGCGCGGCCGAGTCGATCGTCGCCGAGGGCGGCCAGTTGGTGGTGATCGGTCAGGGCGAGGGTCGGTTCGAGGGCGCGCTGCGCGACCTTGCCCGCCGTTACCCCTCCTCCGTCGGCGTGCATGTTGGCTTCGAGGAGCGCGATGCCCGCCGCATGTTCGCGGGGAGCGACTTTCTGCTGATGCCGTCCCGCTTCGAGCCCTGCGGCCTCGCCCAGATGTACGCCCAGCGTTTCGGGTCCCTGCCGATCGTTCACCGCACCGGCGGCCTCGCCGACACGGTCGAGGACGGCGTCACCGGCTTCACTTTCGGTGAGGCTTCCGCGCGGGGCTTCTCCGGCGCCATCCGGCGCGCTTTCGACACCTTCGCGCAAAAGAAGCGGCTGAACGCGATGCGTCGCCACGCCATGTCGCGTTCGTTCGGTTGGGACCAGGCCGCGATGAACTACGCCTCTCTCTACGCTCGTGCCTTCGGCAATACGGCCGGTCTGCGCCTGCGCGCCGCCTGATCTCGGTACGTCCACATCAATGAGACGAACACAGCCGGCGGGGACACCCGCCGGCTGTGTTCGTGTCTGGGGGTGCCACGTCCCATCCCGAAGGGCGGGACGCGCGGCATACGCTCTTATCCCTCTCGGATAAAGATCGTCGTCGCGAGGGGCGGAATCGTCAGGGACACGGAATAGGGCTGGCCGTGGCTCGGCACGGCTTCGGCCTGAACGCCGCCCATGTTGCCGACGTTCGAACCGCCGTAACGCTCCGCATCCGAGTTGATCGCTTCTCGATAGAAGCCCTCAGCGGGAACGCCGACCCGGTATCCCTCGCGCGGCACTGGCGTGAAGTTGGACACCACGACCGCAATCTCATTGGGCTCGCGACCTTTCCGGGCCCAAGCGATGACGCTGTTGTCCTGATCGTCAGACACCAGCCACTGGAAGCCACCGGCCTCGGTGTCCCGGCTATGGAGGGCTGGCGTCGCCGTGTAGAGATGGTTCAAGTCGCGGATCAGATCCTTGACGCCCTGATGCAGCCCGTCTTTCAGAAGGTGCCAGTCGAGGCTCTGGTTGTGGTTCCACTCCTTCTCCTGGCCGAACTCGCAGCCCATGAAGAGCAACTTCTTTCCAGGATGGCCCCACATGAAGCCGTAGTAGGCGCGAAGGTTCGCGAATTTCTGCCAGCGGTCGCCCGGCATCTTGCCGAGGAGCGAACCCTTCCCATGCACCACCTCGTCGTGGGACAGCGGTAGGATGAAGTTTTCCGAGAAGGCATAGAGAAGACCGAAGGTCAGGTCGTGGTGGTGGTAGCGCCGGTGGATCGTCTCCTTCGAGACGAAGTTCAGGGTGTCGTGCATCCACCCCATGTTCCACTTGAACCCGAAGCCGAGGCCCCCCGTATAGGTCGGGTGCGAGACGCCCGGCCAGGAGGTGGACTCCTCAGCCACCGTCAGAGTGCCGGGTGCATGGGCGTAGGTTGCCTCGTTGGTTTTGCGCAGGAACTCGATGGCGTCGAGATTCTCGTTGCCACCGTAGCGGTTCGGAATCCACTCGCCCTGACGACGGGAGTAGTCGAGGTAAAGCATCGATGCGACGGCATCCACGCGCAGGCCATCGAGGTGGTAATGCTCGAGCCAGAACCGTGCATTGCCGGCCAGGAAGCTGGATACTTCCGTCCGCCCGAAATTGTAGATGTAGGTGCCCCAATCCTGGTGGAAGCCCTGCCTTGGGTCGGCGTGCTCGTAGAGGTGCGTACCGTCGAACTGGCCCAGGCCGTGTGCATCGAGGGGGAAGTGGCCCGGGACCCAGTCGAGCATGACGCCGATCCCAGCCGCGTGGGCCGCATCCACGAAGGCGGCGAAGTCGTCTGGCGTACCGAAGCGACTCGTCGGCGCGAACAACGACACGGGCTGGTAACCCCATGATCCGTCGAAGGGGTACTCCGTGATCGGCAGCATCTCGATATGGGTGAAGCCCATTTCCTTCACGTAGGGAATCAGGCGTTCACCCAGCTCCTGGTAGGTCAGGTAGCGGTTACCCTCCTCGGCGACGCGCGCCCAGGAACCGAGATGAACCTCGTAGATCGAGATGGGGATATGGCGCGGGTCCTTGACCCCACGCGTCGCCATCCACTTCTCGTCGTGCCACGCAGGATCGTTCGTACCCTGGAGAACCGAGGCGGTCTCGGGCGGCTTCTGGGCCGCGAAGGCGACGGGATCGGCCTTGAGGGGCAGGAGCGATCCATCGGCGCCACGGATCTCGTACTTGTAGTGCGCGCCGGCCTTCAGGCCGGGGATGAACAGCTCCCAGATCCCGCCATTCTGCCAGAGCCGCATGGGATGCCGACGGCCATCCCAGTTGTTGAAGTCGCCAACGACGCTCACACGGCGGGCATTCGGTGCCCAGACCGCGAAGCGGAAACCGTCGATGCCGTCGACGGGGCGATGCTGCGCACCGAGGATGCGGTAGGTGACGTTGCTGCCGACCTCGCGCAGGTTGTCGATGTCCTCCTGGCGCAGGGAAGAGCCGAATCCATAGGGGTCATGGCGAGAGCGCTCGACGCCATCCCAGGTCTCGACGGACAGTTCGTAGAGTGGGCGCCCCTCGCTCGGCAGGTGTGCGATGAAGAAGCCGTCCGGGTGCTTGCGCTCGAATGGGATGCGCCGGCCGCCCACGAGGAGGCTGGCGGATTTTGCCTCGGGCAGGACGGCACGGATCTCCCACTGACCCGGACCGACCTGATGGGGGCCCAGCACCGAGAACGGATCGCCATGGTTCGCCGCCATGATGGCGGCGATCGCGTCCGGGTGGAGAGAACCGGTCTCGGGCGCCGCCGCCTGCGGCGCCCGGGTGGCAACGGGCGCAACGTCCGCCGATTTTGAGGTGCCGGACGCTTGGCCCGTCCTGCTCGCGAACGTCTCGTCGATGCCCATCATTCAAACGCCTTTCTTGATCTCGTCCAGAATGTTGAGAACCCCACGGGCGGGGATTTCGATCCAATCCGGACGGTTGTTGGCTTCGTAATCGACCTCGTAGAGCGCCTTCGTCAGGAGGGAGAGTTTGAGGAGGCGGCTCTCGGTCTCGGGATCGGTCACGGCGGCCCGGCTCACCGAGACGACCTCGCGGTAACCGTCGAGGAAGGCGGCATCGATCATGCCGCGCCAGGCGATCGAGGCCCGACGGGCCCGCTCCTCGGAATCCGAGAAGCGGGCTGCGATTCCGCGAGTCACGGTCTCGGCGCCGTACGCGAAGGAGCGCAGCATGCCGGCGACGTCGCGCAGGGGCGTCGATTTGATCCGGCGCTCGTCGGCCGGCCGCGAAGGTTCGCCCTCGAAGTCGACGATGATGAGATCGGCCTCGGCCGCCAGCACCTGTCCGAGGTGATAGTCACCGTGGATGCGGGTTTTCATGGCCCCCTGAGGTGCCTTGGCGGTGAGGGTCTCGATCGCCGCCTCGACCTCATGGCGGCGACCCGCCAACTCGGTGCTCGCCGCATTGGAGGCGCGGCCCGCGAGGCCGTCGAGACCGCGGAAGGCCCGCTCCGCCTGGCGGCGGGTGTCGTCGCCGAGGGCGTAGAGGTCGGCGTGGTCGAAGGGCTCGGCCGCGAAGGCCGGGTCGTCGGTCTCGACCGCGAACGCGTTGTGCATCTCGGCCGTGCGGCGACCGAGCAGGATTGCCCAGCGCAGATGTGTCTCGAAGGCCTCGGCCGGGGACGGAGCTTCGCTCTCCGGAGCCAGCACTACGGTATCGAAGTCGCGGCGCAGGCCTTCCAGCATGAGCGTCCAGGCGTCGCCCTGGTTCGGCACGAATTTCTGCAGCACTGCGAGCGCCGTACGGGTACCCCTTGCGTCGACGTGCTCGAGAACGCCGAGGAGCGCCGGCGTGTTATGGAAATGCGCGGTCTCGGTGAGGAAGCGACCGACCTCGATCTCCGGATGGATTCCGGTCTGCAGGCGGCGCAGCAGCTTGAGCATCATCTTCGATCCGATGGCGATCGAGGTGTTGCTCTGCTCGGCGTTGAGCGACCGGACTTCGCCGGCCTCGACGGTGACGTCGCTCTCGAAGGCGGAGGTGGTCGAGAACACGAGGCGCCCGGTCTCGGTGGGGATCTCGCGACCCTCGCGCATGCTCTCGATCATCGCGACCGCGAAGCTCGGCGACGCCGCCGCGCCTAGCAGCAGGCCGGTGCGCGGACCGCGGCGTACGCGGGCCACGGCGTGCTGAAGCATCGCCTCGTCCTCGCGGCCCTCATCGACGGCCACCGGTACGAAGTAGTCCTGCCGCTCGCCGGTGGAGAGGTGGACCGCGACGCGGGGCAGAAGAAACTTCGCCTCGCCGGTGCTGTCCTTCAGCGCCGCGCTGTCGGTGACCTGCACCGACTTGATGCGCGAGCCCTTGGCGGCGAACCAACGGCGGGTGGCGATGAAGCGCGGAGCGACGGTCCGTTCGAACGCCGTGCGCTCGCGCCCGGCCATCAGGGTCTCGATGCCGCCGGTGAGAACGAGGGTGAAGAGTTCCGGCAGTTCCGGCTGCGGGCCGATGCTCCCGGCGTTCGCCGCGCTGAGGGAGAACCAGTAGAAGCCGTAGGACGGCAGGGTGAGCAGGTAGGGTAGTTCGCCGATGGCCGGGAACTCCGAACCGCCGGTCAGCTCGATCGGCACGGCGCTGCGGAGTTCCGACAGGTCGAGCTGCACCGCCTGCGGCGCCCGCGACAGGTTGGCGACGCAGAGGACGCGCTCGCCCTCGAACTCGCGAATCCAGGCCAGGACCTTGCGGTTCGAAGGATACAGGAACTGCATGCCGCCGCGGCCCAAAGCCACCGAATTGTTGCGGATCGCGATCATCCGACGCGTCCAGTTCAGCAGGCTGGTCTGCGACTGGGTCTGTGCCTCGACGTTGATCGCGTCAAAACCGTAGATCGGGTCCTGCACGGAAGGCAGGAACAGCTTCTGAGGGTTCGCCCGCGAGAAGCCGCCGTTGCGGTCCGGCGACCACTGCATGGGCGTGCGCACGCCGTCGCGGTCACCGAGGTAGATGTTGTCGCCCATGCCGATCTCGTCGCCGTAATAGAGCACCGGCGTACCGGGCATCGACAGGACGAGGGACTTCATCAGCTCGATCTTGCGGCGGTCGTTCTCCAGCAAGGGTGCAAGGCGGCGCCGGATGCCGAGGTTGATGCGGGCGCGGCGCTCGGCGGCGTAGAACGACCAGAGGTAGTCGCGCTCCTCGGCCGTGACCATTTCGAGGGTCAGCTCGTCGTGGTTTCGCAGGAAGATCGCCCACTGACAGCCCTCGGGGATCTCCGGCGTCTGGCGCATGATGTCTGTGATCGGATGCCGGTCCTCCCGGGCGATCGCCATGTACATGCGCGGCATCAGCGGAAAGTGGAATGCCATGTGGCACTCGTCGCCGTCGCCGAAATACTGCGCGGTCTCCTCGGGCCACTGGTTGGCCTCGGCGAGCAGCATGCGGTCGGGATAGCTCGCGTCGAGCGCGGTGCGGATGGCCTTGATGACCGTGTGGGTCTCGGGAAGGTTCTCGCAGTTCGTGCCATCCCGCTCGATCAGGTAGGGGATCGCGTCGAGGCGCAGGCCGTCCACGCCCATGTCCAGCCAGTAGCGCATGACCTCGATGACCGCCTCGAGCACAGCCGGGTTGTCGAAGTTCAGGTCCGGCTGGTGGCTGTAGAAGCGGTGCCAGAAGTACTGCTTCGCGACCGGGTCCCAGGTCCAGTTCGAGACCTCGGTGTCGAGGAAGATGATGCGCGTGTCCGAGTACGGCGTGTCGGTGTCCGACCAGACGTAGAAGTCGCGCTCCGGCGAACCGGCCGGCGCCTCGCGGGCCCGCTGGAACCAGGGGTGCTGGTCCGAGGTGTGGTTGATGACGAGCTCGGTGATCACCCGCAGGCCGCGCTCGTGCGCGGCGTCCACGAACTTCCGGAACTCCTCCATCGTCCCGTAGGAGGGATTCACCTCGCGATAGTCGCCAATGTCGTAACCGTCATCGCGCAGGGGCGACGGATAGAACGGCATCAGCCAGATGGCCGTGACACCGAGGTCGCGGACATAGTCGAGCTTCTGCGTCAGGCCCTCGAAATCGCCGATCCCGTCGTTGTTGGAGTCGAAGAACGACTTGACGTGGATCTGGTAGATGATGGCGTCACGGTACCATTGCGGATCGCTGCGATCGATCATCGCGTCGTTGCCTCATGCGTCGAGTTCAAGGGCGTGTCCGGGGCATCCGCACCACTCTCAGCGGTGAGACTGGCGAGCGCGGCGTCCATCGGCGGGGTAGGCGCCGACAATCGGGCGACACGACGACGGCCCGCCTGGGCCGCCGGGTTTTTTGCTGACACGGGCACGCGGCTTACGCAACCCGGCTCGGGGCGCGAAGGCGCCAGATCACCGCCGAGCGCTCTGCGGGATCGAGAGCGATCCGGTGCGATTTCCCACGCAGCGCGAACTTGTAGCCGAGGAGCAGATCCTCGACCTCGACCGCGCCGTCATCGGGCTGTCCGAGCAGCCAGAGCGGCACCTCGTAGGTGCATTCCTGACGGTTGCGCGGGTCGAGGTTGACCAGCACGAAGATGCAGTTGTCCCCGTCCGGCGTCACCTTGGCGTAGCCGATGATCTGCTCGTTGTAGGCGCCGGTGAAGACGACGTTGCGGAAGTCCCATAGGGCCGGGTTGTCGCGCCGGATCTGATTCAGCTTGATGATGTGGTCGCGGATGTTGCCGGGGCGGTGGTAGTCCCAGGCCTTCAGCTCGTACTTCTCGGAGTTGAGGTATTCCTCCTTGCCTGGGTAGGGCTCGGCCTCGCACATCTCGAAGCCGTTGTAGATGCCCCAGACGCTCGACAGCGTGGCGGCGAGGGTCGCACGCACGACGAAGCCCGCCCGTCCACTGGTCTGCAGGTAGATCGGATTGATGTCCGGCGTGTTGGCAAAGAAGTTAGGGCGATAATATTCGCCCATCTCTCCGGCTAGCTCGGTCGAATAAGCAATCAGATCCTGCTTGGTGTCGCGCCAGGTGAAGTAAGTGTAGCTCTGCTGATAGCCGGCCTTGGCAAGCTTCTTCATCATCTTCGGCCGGGTGAAGGCCTCCGCGAGGAAAATCACGTCCGGGTAGCGGGCATTCACCTCGGCGATCATCCACTCCCAGAACGGGATCGGCTTCGTATGCGGGTTGTCGACGCGGAAGATCCGGGCGCCGAGCTCGGCCCAGCCCATGACGATGTCGCGCAGCTCGATCCAAAGGGACGGCAGCGCGCCGCCGTAGAAGTGGACGTTGGAGATGTCCTCGTACTTCTTGGGCGGATTCTCGGCGAACTTCAGCGTGCCGTCGGGGCGCCACTCGAACCATTCGGGGTGGTTCTTGATCCAGGGATGGTCGGGCGAGCACTGGATCGCAAAGTCGAGGGCGATCTCCATCCCGTAGGCGTGGCTCGCCGCCACGAGGCGGCGGAAGTCGTCGAGGGTGCCGAGATCCGGGTGCACGGCCTCGTGCCCGCCCTCTTCGGAGCCGACCGCGTAGACCGAGCCCACATCCCCGGGCAGGGCCTTGAGGGTGTTGTTCTTGCCCTTGCGGTTGGTCTTTCCGACGGGGTGGATCGGCGTGAAGTACAGCACGTCGAAGCCGAGTTCGCGGATCTCCGGCAAGCGTCGGATCACGTCGTCGAAAGTGCCATGGCGGTCGACGTCCATCGACTGGGAGCGCGGGAAAATTTCGTACCAAGCCGAGAATCGGGCGGCGAGACGGTCGGCGATCACCGGCACCTTCACCGGATAGCGCGAGAGGTTGTTGCGCGGGGCATGCCGACGGATCAGGTGCGCGTTGGCGGGCGCAAGCATGAGGTCGAGCTGCGCCGACGAGCCAGTCGGCTGCGCCGCGAGTTCGCGCACGAGCGCCTTCAGTCGGTCGCCGTCCGGGCCCTCGGCGTTCTCCACCGCGCCCATCACGAAGTCCACGCCCTCGATGGTCTCCAGACGGACGTCGACCCCGGCGTCGCGCTTCTTCAGGGTGTCGCGGACCCAGGACGAATAGCCATCGCGCCAGGCCTGGATCGTGAACTCGTAGCGGGCGTTGCGAAGGAGCGGGAAGTGACCGCCCCAGCGATCGTTGTCCACGAAGACCATGCGATCGGCCCGCCATTCGGTCTCGCCGACCACCCGCGAGAGAATCTCGGCGTCGATGATCTCGTGGCCGTCGCTGAAGATGTCGGCGGTGACGTGGACGCTCTCGCCGACGACGCGTTTGACCGCCGACCGACCGCCGTCGAGTTCCGGCATCACCGCCTCGATCACCACCCGTCCCTCACCGGTGGGCGTGCTCGGCTTCGGCTCAACCTGTACGTCCGCGCGCTCCGCGGCGAGAATGCGGACTTCTCCCGACGCCAGAGTCAGGGCGACGCCCGGGCGAAAATCGATGGGCTCCGCCTCAGGGGTCCGATCGACGAAATCGCCGAGCATGCCACCGGTCCGGGCCAGAAGGACACCGGGCTCCACCGGCACCGGAGCCTCCGTCGGATTGTACAGGACCAGCGTGGCGCTGCGCGCGGAGGCGCCATGTCCGGTGTCGAAGCGCAGCAGAGCCGCGTAGGGCGCGTCCGGCGAGGAGATGCGCGCTTGGGCGCCCTCAACGTTGGCAGCCGGAAGTTCGGCCCGCAGTGCGTTGATCGCTGCGATCCAAGCCGAGATGTCGATTCCGGTGTTCGATTCCCGCGCTTCCGGCGTCGTGTCGACCACGTGCAAGGCACGCTGGTAGCCCCATTCGTACCCGATCGGCATCAGCACACCGGCCGAGAAGAACGCCGACAGCGCATAGCGCGCCGTGAGATGACGGGCGATGGCCGCCGCGTCGCCGTCGAGGTCAGCCGCCAAGCGGGCCATGTCGTGGTTCTCGGGGAAAGCGATCGAGGGCGCGATGACGCGCAGGCGCTCGTACTGGTCCAGCGCCCAGGATGCCTTCAAGTCCCACCAGGCGAAACTGTTGAAGAGGTAATCGAACCCGGCGCCGGCGGTGGATTGCGCCTCCTCGAAGGTGCAGCCGAGTGTTTCGGCCGCGAACAGGCAATCCGGCTCCAGCGCCTTGGCAGCACCGATGAGGTCGCGCCACACCGTAGCCGGGACCTTGTAGGCGGCATCGCAGCGGAAGCCCTGGACGCCGAGATCCTGCAGCCGATTGACGTAGCCCGACCAGAGGGAGGTGAGTTCCCGACGCGCACCGTCCGAATGATAGTCGAGTTCGGCAAGATCGCCCCAGACCGTGCGAATCGACGGATCGTCGGGGTCGACCGCGTAGGGGCTCTCGATCTGGCCTTCGGCATCCCGCACGAACAGGTCCGGACGCTGGCTGGCAAGGGGGCCATCCATGGCGGTGTGGTTGATGACGAGGTCCGTCATCACGCTGAGACCGTGCGCCGCAGCAGCGGCGCAGAACCGACGGATCTGCTCGTCGTCCGAAGTTCCGTCCTGGTCGCGGAAACGCTCGTCCAGACGGTCCGGATCGGCCACGGCGTAGAGGCTGCGCGACCCACCGGTCTGGTGGAAGGGATTGAGATAGACCCAGTTGAAACCGAGGGCGGCGATCCGAGGCAGCTCGGCGGTCCAGGCGGACACCCGGCCGACGAGAAGCGGGAAGAGGTTGTAGATGCGGGGCCCCTCGGCCCGGGGCGCGAGGGCGGCGGGAAGCGGCACCTGACCGGCGGCGGTCCGCTGGGCGGCGGTCGTTGCGGGACTGGGTGCGTTCATGCGTGCTCCATTTCGTCTCTGCGTGCCCGGCTCTGGACCCCGGCAGGGACCGCTTGAACCGGAGAGCGGCTGTCCCGAGAAGGCGAAGCCGTGACGGGGAAGGCCGATCCCTCCCCCGTGTCGATCGTGTCGGTGCGCCCTCGCCATGCGGGACGCGTTCGACGCGCCGTCAGCGGATCCGCTTCAAGACGGCATAGGGCAGACGTGCGAAGGCCCGTCCGAGTTCGATCCGGCCATCCTCGGCAGCAATCTCGTCGCCGGTGACGAGATCGATCCAGGCCGAGGCCGGCGTCACCGCCACGCCCGTGCCCGCAAAAGCCTCACTTGACCAGAGTTCCTCGCCAACGAGGCCCGAGACAAGGCGCGGGACCGCCACGACGAGATCGCCCTCGCCCGTCGTCGCATCGGACCGTGTGAATGCGATGACATGCTCCGCCTGCGGACCGGACGCCGGAAGTGCTTGATAATCGGCGTCGGCGTAGAAGCTCGGGCGAGCGGCGCGATCGGCCAGAAGTCTGGCAAGAGTCGCCTGCTTGACGCGCCCGTCCGTCCAGTGTGCCAGCAGGTCGGCGGCGGGCAGGCCCTCCTCGAGCGCACGGGCCAGGGCCGGATAGTTCACGGGGCGCCGGTTGTCGGGATCGACGAACGAGAAATCCCAGAACTCGGTCCCCTGGTACGTGTCGGGCAGGCCCGGTAGGGTCGCCTTCAGCACGGTTCGGCCAAGACCGGCAATCATGCCGAGATGCGCAAGGCGCTTCGCGAAGGGGCGCAGCTGAGCCAGGAACGCCGACCCCGGCGCGATGAGCTGAGCGAAGAGGGCGTGGACCGCGCCCTCGTAGTCCTCGTCGACGTTGACCCAGCTCGACCGGCGCTTCGATTCACGCAGGGCCTTCTCGGCATAGGCGTCGAGGCGATGACGGAAATCCTCGATCGCCACGGGATCGTCCGTGTCCAGAAGCTCCAGCGGCCACGCACCGAGGATGGCCTGGAAGAACATCCACTGGTCGTTGGCGTCCGGCACCGGCTCCTTGTCGATTACCGTCAGGTGAGGCTGGGCGAGGTTCGTCCAGGCCTCCCACGCGGCGGCCCAATCCTGCGGGATTTCCGACAGGGCGAGCAGGCGGGAGCGGGCATCCTCACCGCGCTTGGTGTCGTGGGTCGCGGTTGTGATCATCGCGTTCGGCCAGTCGCGCGCCCGCGCCGCCTGGAGCGCATGGAAGTGCTCCGCGTCAAGGCCGTACTCGCCCGGATCGCCACCGACCTCGTTGAGGGCGAGGAGCTCCGCGAAACGGTAGAACAGCGTATCCTCAAGGCTCTTGGCCATCACCGGGCCAGTGAGCTGCTGGAAGCGGCGGCGGAAACGCAGGATCACCTCCGGGTCCGGCCTGCCCGGGCCCATCACGTCGATGCGGCCGAGCATGGCGTCGGCGGCGAAGTCGTGCACGGAGCGGTCCGGCAGCGCGCTCCAGCGCTTGGCCTTCTTCACCGCCGTCTTGATGAGGTGGATATCCTCGTCCTCGACATCGCTCTCGTCGAGGTCGCCCGGCAGGTAGCTGCGATAGGTCGGGAAGCGGGCGATGGTCTCGATGAGCGCCCGCCGGATGGCGTTCACCGAGAAGTCACGCGTCCGCCGGTCGGCATCGGCCACCGCCTTGAGGTCGGAGGTCATCACTTCGAGCTCGGAGGCGAAGCTGATCTCCAGGATCTCGGCCTTGGCGGCCCGGAGCATGAACTTGTAGGGCTCGTCGAACTGCGTCCGGCTCTCGTAGAGCCGGCGGATCTCGGCGCGCTTGCCCTTATCGACGAGAATACCGTCGAGCTGGTTCAGGACGTCGTAGCCGGTGGTGCCCGCCACGGGCCAGGGCCGCAGGCGCTCGCCGGGTTCGAGGATCTTCTCCACCACCACGTAGAAGCCCGGGCCGATGGCGGCCTGAAGAGCGCGCGCGTAGCCAAGGGGATCGGCGAGCCCGTCGATGTGGTCGATGCGCAGCCCATCGATCCGCCCGGCCGCGATGTGGTGGAAGATCGTCTCGTGCGATCGCCGGAACACGTCGGACTGCTCGACGCGCAGGCCGGCGAGGCCGTTCACGTCGAAGAACCGGCGATAGTTGATGTCGCTCGCGGCGATCCGCCAATGGGCGAGGCGATAGGATTGCTGCTCCAGCAGGCGGTGCAGCGGGCCGAAGCTGTCGGGGTGCCCCTTGGCGCCGTTGAGAAGCTTCAGCGTGCGGCCGATCGCGGCCGCGATGGCTGGCGAGGCCTCGACGGCCTCCACGAGGCGATCCTTCAATTCCTCGGCCTCAGCCGGGAAGGCGCGACGGCGCTCGTCGGTCGTTTCCTCGCCCATGAGGCGCAGACGCTCGGAGATGCCCAAGACTTCCAGGGCAGCTGCGTCCTCGATGTCGCCGAGGGCCGCGAGCGAGCGGTTCAGGATCGTCGGATACTGCAACGGGCAGATCGGGAATTCGTGCTCGTAGTGCCAGATGCTAAAGGCCCCCTTCTCCGGGTCGAACTTCAGCGCCAGAGTCCCCTTCTCCAGGGCCTCGCCGTAGCGGTCGCCGAGGAAGGGCACCACGAGCTTGTTCTTGGCGCCGAGCCGTGACCAGTCGATGTCGAAGGCCTCGGCCGAGGGGGAGAGGCCACCCCATTCAAGCACGGAGAGCCACCAGGGATTGTCGGCGCCGCCCACGCCCATATGGTTCGGGACGATGTCGAGGAGGAGCTTGAGTCCGGCACCGTGCAGCGCGTCCGAGAAGCGGACGAAGTCCTCCTCGCCGCCGAGCTCCGGGTTGATGGTGGAGTGGTCGACGATGTCGTAGCCGTGCGTCGAGCCAGGCCGGGCCTTCTGGATCGGCGAGGCGTAAACGTGGCTGATGCCGAGCTTGGCAAGGTAGGGGACGATCTTCTCCGCATCCGCGAAGGTGAAATCCTTGTGGAACTGAAGGCGATAGGTCGATCGGGGGGGAGCCGATGCGAGGCGCGCGGCGCCCGAGCGCGGCCCGCGATCCTCCGCGGCAAGGGAGGCGGCGAGCTTGGCGAGGGGCCCCCCTGGGGCGGCGATACTCTCCAGGGTGCGATCGAGCTTACGCCGCCAGTTCGGATAGCCTTCCGTCGAGCCGGGGACGTTGGCTTGGGACAGCTCGGACACGACGTCTTCGTACTGGACCGCCGTCAGCATGGACGGCGCGCGCCCAAGATAACGGGCAGCAGCCTCGAACGGCGCGGCCTCGGGCGGATCATAGCTCGGCAGCAGCTGTTCAGCAGCGAGCGCCTCGGTGAGGCGGGCGCGCTCCTCGACGCGCTCGCGTCGCTCCGCATCGGCCCGCTCGGAATCGTAGAGGCCCAGCGCCTGACGCGTGTCGGTGTCGACGCCCCGCCACCATCCGACGAACGTCGGCAGGTCGTGCGTGGTGATGGCCGTAAGGGCATCGCGGGGATAGGCTGCCGGGGGCTTGAAGCGGGCGCCCTGCTCGCGCTCGAAGGCGAGGATCCGGTAGCTCAGGATGCCTGCCTGCATCAGGGCGTCTGAAAAGCCCTCCGGCGCAGTACCAAGATCTTCCGCGATCACGAGGCACTTGGCGCGGTGGCTTTCCAGGCGCAGGACCGCGAGCATCGGCTCGAAAGGCATCGCGACGTAAGCCCCCTCCTTGGCCGAGCGTCCGACCGGGATCAGGAACAGGCGCGCGAGCTGGAAGGCGTGGTCGATCCGGATCGCGCCGGCGTGGCGCATGTTCGCCACCACCAGGGCGCGGAAGGCCGCGAGCCCGTCGCGCTCCATCTCCAGGGGATGGAAGGCTGGCAGGCCCCAATCCTGACCCTTCGGCGCCAGAAGATCCGGCGGTGCCCCGATGGAGACGCCGTTCGCGAACCGCTCGGGATGCGACCAGATCTCCGAGCCGCCGCGGTCGGCGCCGACGGCGAGATCGCGGTAGAGCCCGAGACGCATGCCGGTGGCGAGCGCGGTGTTGGATGCGTCCTCCAGTTGGCGATCCGCAAGGTACTGCAGCCAGATGTGGTAGGTCACGGTCTCGGCGTGGGCCTCGGCGAAGGCGCGCACGGCGGGCGTCCCGTTGCGGCGCATCTCCTCCGGCCAGTCACCGAGCCACTGGGCGCCCTGTGCCTGATAATGCTCGGCGAGCGCCTCGAAGGTGCCGTGGGCTTCGAGATCCGGGCCGCCGGCGGCCCGGAAGGCGGTAAAGCCCGCGTCCATCCCGTCGCGCGCCGCGGATTCCTGCCAGAGGGCCTGAAGCACCGGCGAGAGCACGGCCCAGATGCCAGCATGCTCGACGAGCTTGGCCTCGCGCAGGCTCTCCACGCGATCCGCCATGGAGGCGAGGAGAGCGGCCGCCTTCGAGCCGACGAAGCCCGGCAGGACACCGGGCTCGATGAACAGGGTCTCGAGAAAGAGCCGTGACGACGGCGAGTAGGGCGAGATCTTGGTGCGGTCGGTGGCGAACAGCGCGTGGACGGGGCTGAGGCCCAGGAAGGACGCACCGCGCAGGCCCGCAGCCCGCGCTGCCCGCCCCGCATCGGCGTAAGAGCCGATCCCGAGGTTGTCGGGTGAGCGCAGGCCATAGAGTTGTGCCGCGAGCCCCCAATCGCGGGCTCCCTCATCGGCGTAGGCCCGCGGGCGCCAACAGCGCTGCGGCGCCGAGATCACCCAAGCATCCGAGCGATGCTCACCAAGCGCGACGGAGAGGCGGTGATAGCCGGGAGTGAGTGGCGGCAACTCGAAGCTGGAGCCCGTGACCGCGACACGACCCTCGCGGTGATGTCCACGCTCGTCGACCAGACGCCAGGACAAGGTCCTGCCGGCGCCTGCCACCTGGATCGGGACACTCGTGGCGCGGCGGGCTTCGGCTGGCAGCACCGGCGGGATCAACCCGCTCCGCACGGCCGAGACTTCGGAGAGGCTCGCGGCGATATCCGCATCGGTCTCGGCGGGATAGCCGAGGGCGGTGATCATCCCGCGCCGGACGTCAAGAGCGGTCTCCACCGGCTGCCCGAAGGCGTCGGTGTAGCCGGCGGCGACGCCAAGGAGGTCGGCGAGGCGTTCGAGGTCGCGGCTCATCAGTTCACACCCGTCAGGAAAACACCCGTCCAAGACGGAAGTACGATCGATCCGTTGCCCGACCCGCTCGACCAGATGACCTGACCGCTCCCACGCTCGACGGTAAAATCCTCGCTGCCGACATTGGCCACGAACCGAAGCCAGCCGCCCGCGTAGGTCCAGGTGCAGTCGACGATGTCGGGCCGCGGGAGGGTCGTCTTCGCGCCGAGGTAGCGGGTCTTCGTCAGCGGCACCACGCTCTGATGACGGATCTGAAGCAGGTTGCGCGTATCGGCGAGCACCGCGCGGTGCGGCGCATCCGAGCGCTCGGACCAGTCGATCCGCGAATCCGTAAACGTCTTCGCTTCGGTGGGGTCCGGGATCACCGACGTGTCGTCGGCGAAGGCGGCGAAGCTCTTGAACTCCCGGCGGCGGCCCTCACGAACGGCCTTGCTCAATTCCCCGTCCGGCGCGAAATCGACGAAAAACAGGAACGGCGCGGTCGCCGACCACTCCTCGCCCATCCACAGCATCGGTATCTGCGGGCTCAGGATCAGCCCGGCCCGGGCAAGCGCAAGCTTCTGCGGATCGCAGAGGTCGCTTAGTCGCTCACCCAACGCCCGGTTTCCGACCTGATCGTGGTTCTGCAGGAAGGTGACGAAGGCCGAGGGCGGCAGGTGGGCTGAAGGCTCGCCGCGCGGATGGTTGTCGAGGGTCGGGAACGGCTCGCCCTGATAGGCGAAGCCTTCCGACAGGCAGCGAGCCAGATGCTCAACCGGCTTGTCGGCGAAGCTAGCATAGTATCCGGCATCCTCGCCGGTCAGCAGCACATGCCAGCAATGATGCAGATCGTCGGCCCATTGTGCGTTGTGCTGGATCGCCTCACCCCGCGGATCGCGCTCGAGCCAGCGGGCTTGGTTCGCTTCGTTTTCGAGAACAAGGTGAATGTGGCGGCCGGGCAGCCTTGCGCGGATCGTCTCAGCGAGTTCTCCGATGAAGTGCTTCTCGGAATCGTCGAGAATCGCATGGACCGCGTCGAAGCGCAGACCGTCGAAATGAAACTCCTCGAGCCAGTACAGGGAATTCTCGATGAAAAAGTCGCGGACAACGCGTCCGCTGGTCTCGCCGTCGAAATTGATTCCGGCGCCCCAGGGCGTCTGGTGTCGTTCGGTGAAGAAGGTCTTGGCGTAAGCGTTGAGGTAATTCCCAGCCGGGCCGAAATGGTTGTAGACGGCGTCGAGGAAAACCATCAACCCGAGGGCGTGCGCCTTGTCGATGAGGCGCTTCAGGTCGTCCGGTCGGCCGTAGACGCTGTCCGGCGCGTAGGGCAGCACCCCGTCGTAGCCCCAGTTGCGGGTGCCCTTGAAGTCGGCCAGCGGCAATAGTTCGATTGCCGTGATGCCGAGGTCGCGCAGATCCTCGAGCTTGCCCTCCAGCGCCGCGTAGGTGCCTTGCGGCGTTGCCGTCCCGACATGGAGTTCGTAGAGCACGACCTCCTCCCAGGGGCGTCCGGTCCAGGCGCCGTCGGTCCAATCGTAGGCGCGCGGATCGATCACCTCGCTGAAGCCGGAGACGTCGTCGGGCTGAAACCGCGATGCCGGATCCGGTACGACGAGATCGCCGTCGATGCGATAGCCGTAGCGCGCACCACCGCCGGCGTTCGGAACCGTGAGCCGGCGCCAGCCTGCACCGGCTTCCGGCATCGTATGGTCGGCCCCGTCGAGCACCAGGCTCACTTCCTGAGCCGTCGGCGCCCAGAAGGCGAAGCGAACCCCGTCCTTCGTCACTTCGCTGCCGAAAGCCATGCTGTGGGCGCGCCGCATCAAGCCACCATCTTCCGTCTCTCGCACGCTTCGGGGGGACATGAGCGTCCGTCGCACCTTGCAGAAGCCGGCGCGCACCGTGTTGTTCCCTGCGGGATCACCGTCGAGGTAAGGCGTGGCTCGGCAGCGACAACCACCGGCCGAAAGAGTTTTGTGCACCGCACCGGCTTCTCGGCGTCGATACGGGCACGGTCCGACATTTGCGTCATGCGCGACGGACACGCTCGCCCCTGCTCTGAGATCCGAAATGAAAGAGACTGTTGCAGTCCTGGTCCTGGGGAGGGCCAAGCTCAATTTCGCCCGGAAGGGTCAGGCAGAGCGATGCTGGGACGCCGACGGCGCCGACGCCCACCCGACCTCCGAATGCGCTTTGCTGCCGCTTTCCGATTCCGAACGCGAAGAGTTCCTCGAACAAGCGCGTCATGAGCTGTGCCATGAGGGATCGGCGGGATGAGCCCTCGTCCGAGCCCCGGCGACGATTTCGATCCGCCTGCGCTTATCCCCGATAGGCCGAAGCCGGCCTCGCGCGCAGGACGTAAATTGCCTGCGAATCGAGGCGGATCCCGGCCCCTGGCGGAAACAGAGCCTGTCCGGCCGGTACCGCACCGGTCTGTTTGGTGGTGTCGAAAACGAGCGTCCAGGGGCCGCCGATGATCGGCGCCAGGGTGAAGTCGCAGGGCTCCTCAGCCGCGTTGACGAGGATCAGCAGGCGATCCGCCTGCGGTAGGTCGTTCCCGATCTGCATGCCGAAGGCTTGCCGCTCGGAATCCGCCCAATCGCAATCCGCCATCTCAGTCCCGCCCGGGGCAAGCCAGTGAACGTCCCGTAGCGGCCCGTCATCGACCAGTGCTCCAGTGAGATAGTCGCGCCGACGAAGGGCGGGCTGCTCGCGGCGAAGGCGTGTCAGGTTGCCGACGAAGGTCGTGAGGCTGAGATCGGGATCGTTCTCCCAGTCCATCCAGCTGGTTTGATTGTCCTGCGCGTAGGCATTGTTGTTGCCGCGTTGGCTGCGCGAGCGCTCATCGCCCATGAGCAGCATCGGCACGCCCTGCGCGAGGAACACTGTCGCCAGGAGATTGCGCTTCTGACGGGCCCGCAGGTTAAGGATGACTGGATCGCTGGTCTCGCCCTCGACGCCGTAATTACGCGAGAGATTGTGTCCATGGCCGTCGCGATTGTCCTCACCATTCGCGAGGTTGTGCTTCTCCTCGTAGGCTACGACGTCGGCCAGGGTGAAGCCATCATGAGAGGCGGCGAAGTTGATGCTCGACAGCGGCCACCGCCCGGAGGCCGCGAAGATTTCGCGTGAGCCGGAGAGACCCTGCGTGACCTTGGCCAGGGTGCCGCGATCGCCGCGCCAGAAGCCCCGGATGCTGTCGCGGAACTGATCGTTCCACTCGCTCCAGCCGCGGGGATAGCCGCCGAGCTGATACCCCCCTGCGCCGATGTCCCAGGGTTCGGCGATCATCTTCACCTGGGCGAGGACGGGATCCTGCGCGACGGCCTGAAAGAAGGCCGCCTTGGGGCTGAAATCATACGGGTTGCGACCGAGACTCGTCGCCAGATCGAAGCGGAAACCAGCGACGCCGTAGGCGGTCACCCAGTGCCGCAGGGAGTCGAGCACCATCTGCATGACGCGCGGATGGTCGAGGTCGAGGGTGTTGCCACAGCCGGTACAGTCGATTTCCTCGCGGCGATTGTCCGGTTTCAGCTTGTAATAACTGGCGTTGTCGATGCCGCGGAACGACAGGGTTGGGCCGGTGTGATCGGCCTCCGCCGTATGATTGTAGACGACGTCGAGGATCACTTCGATCTCGGCGGCGGCGAGCTCGCGGATAGCCGCCCTCAGGCCACCGATGCCGGCCGGGCCGCGGTAGCGTGGATCGGCGGCGAAGTAGTTCAGGGGCGAGTAGCCCCAGAAATTCACGAGGTTCTTCTCGACGAGGAAACGGTCGTCGGCGAAGGATTGAATCGGAAGGAGCTCGATGGCGGTGACGCCGAGTTTCAGAAGATGCTCGATGATCGCCGGATGGGCGAGTGCCGCATAGGTCCCGCGTGCCGCCTCCGGCACGTCCGGATGGGTCTGCGTGAGTGCCTTGACGTGCGCCTCATAGATCACCGTCTGCGACAGCGGTCGTCGAACCGGGCTCACCGCGAGGTCGGGCACCTCCGGCGGCGCCACGATGCCACGTGGCATGAATGCGGCACTGTCGCGCCGGTCGATCTGGTCCGCGCGCTGGAGTCCGCGGCGGTGACCGTAGAGCGAATCATGCCAACGGATGCGGCCTTGAATGTCTCGGGCATAGGGGTCGAGCAGCAGTTTGGCTGGATTGAAGCGGTGGCCCTGAGCCGGATCCCAGGGACCGTGGACGCGGTAGCCATAGAGCTGGCCCGGGAATACGCCGCGCAGGTAACCGTGCCAGACGTCGTCGGTGCGACAGGGTAGCCGAATTCGACGAGTTTCGTGGCGCTCGCCAGGATCGAATAGGCACAGGTCGACGGCCGTGGCATTCTGCGAAAACAAAGCGAAGTTGACACCGCGCCCGTCGAAATGCGCGCCGAGCGGCGCCGGCACGCCGTCATCGACGCCGATCATGTGGTCAGTTGCGATCAAGAATCTGGTGTCGTCCCGGGTTTAGGCGTCGCCGGACGACGCCGACAGATCATTCCGCAGCGGCGGCGGTACGGGGCGGCTCACGCTCGATCGTTCGAAAGTTCTCGAGTTCCGCCATGAAATTACGCGCCCACCAGTCAACATCCTCGCGCGTCATACGCTCGACCATGGGCTTCCAGCGATCGAGGCGCTCACCGCGTGGCATGTAGAGCGCGGTACGAATCGCCTCCGCGACTTCGAAGCGGTCATAGGGATTGACGAGAAGCGCCTCGGGCAACTGTCGGGCCGAGCCAGCGAATTTCGACAGCACAAGAACACCGGGATCCTCTTCTGTCTGCGCGACGACGTACTCCTTGGCGACAAGGTTCATCCCGTCGCGCATCGGCGTAACGAGACCGACGCGTGCAGCCCGATAGAGGCCGGCGAGGACAGGACGGGGATAGGCCTTGGTGACGTACTGGATCGGCGTCCAGTTCGGCTCGCCCAGTGTTCCGTTAATGTGTCCGACGGTCTCGTTCACCTCGCGGCTAAGGTCCTCGTATTCCGGAACTTCGGTCCGGGATTTCGGGGTGATCTGAAGATAGACCACGTTCCCGCGCTGGTCCGGGTTGGAGGCGAAGAAACGGTCCACCGCCTCCATCCGCTCCGGCACACCCTTGGAATAATCCAGGCGGTCGACGCCGATCAGCAGCTTGCGCGTCCGCAGGCCCGCCATCGTCTCGCGAACGGTACGGTTGGACCCGGCATTCTCGGCCGCTTCCTTGAAGCCGGCCACATCGATCCCGATCGGGAAGCTGCGGATGCGCGTGCGGCGGCCGTCCACCATGAGGGAGCCACCGCCGAGGGGAATCGCTCGAAGCTCGTCGATGAGATTGCGTGTCAGGTTGTGGACGTCCGGATCGGTCTGCAGACCGATCAGATCGTAATCCGCGATGCCGCGCAGAAGATCGCCACTGGCGGGGAGCGTGTTGAACACGTCTGCCGCCGGCCACGGGATGTGATGGAAGTATCCGATCGGATTGGCGATCCCGAGCCCGCGAAGCTCGGAAGCCAGGGGCAACAGGTGGTAGTCGTGCACCCAAATGATGTCGTCGGGTTCGACGAGGTTCGCGAGAGCTCGGGCGAAGATGCGGTTCACACGCTGATAACCGGCATAATCGGAGCGCGAGAAGGCTCCAAGGCCGAGCCGGTAATGCATGATCGGCCAGAGGGCGCGGTTGGCGAAGCCGCTATAATACTCCCGATGGTCCTGCGGTGACAGATCGACCACGGCGTAACTGATATGCCCCCGATCGATCAGGGTCGGTTCGCTGGATGGATTCTCGACGACATTGCCGCTCCAGCCGAACCAGAGGCCTTCATAGGCGGTGAACGCCTCTTTGACGGCCACCGCGAGGCCACCTGCCGCAACGGCTTTTCCCCCTTCCTCGGGGATTGCAACGCGGTTCGATACGATGACGAGACGTGCCACGAAGCCGGCTCCGGTCCTCACGGGTCCCGCGCAGAATTGCGCGCGACCAGACTGATACATTGGGTGAACGCGCGGAAGCCGAGCGCGATCCGTCGGTGCAGCCAAGCGCGTTCGATGGACCCGGGTCAAGACCTGAATGCGTGGGGTTCACGGCAAATAAACCCACTTCAAAACCCGTCCTGTCTCATTCCGGCGCCCGGCGTTGCATCTCGCAGACATCGCCGAACACCCTACCGAACACCGCAACGCTCAAGCTTTCGCGCCTTGCCAGACCGCGGCTGAACGGAGCCTGACGCCGGTCGTCCCAGGCCTCGTCCGAGACGCGGTACCCCAAGGCGGAACCCTGTCTCTTCCGCTGCTGTTTAACCGTCGCAAATGCCGTTTCTTTTCAACTCGTGCCGAGGAGTCTCACCGTGACCGCAAACCAACCCCCAGGCCCCATGGGCGCGGAGCCGGCGAACCAGGCGGCCGATTGGAAGGCTCTGCGCGGCGATGTCGAGGGGATCGCAGATGTTGCGGCGGAGCGTGGCCGCAGCTTCGTCGAAGCGGCTCGTTCGCACGCAACCGACTACATCGACCAGCGCAAGGGCGACGCCGCGCGCTCCGTGACCGACCTCGCGACGTCCGTCCGGGAGTCCAGCAAGACCTTCGAGGCGCAGCCTAACATCAGGGCCTTCTTCGACAGTGCCGCCGATGGTCTCGAGCATCTCGGCACTTCGATCGAGGAACGCAGCTTCTCGGAATTCTACGAGGATGCAGAAGCGTTCGCACGGCGCGCTCCCGTGGCGGTCGCGGTCGCGACTTTCCTTACCGGCTTCGTGGTGGCCCGCTTCATCAAGTCGACGAGTGCCGCACCTCTGAACAGTACCCATCCGACCTCCCATCGCCTCTGAGGACCGTTCGATGACCACCGGTCCGCAATCCAGTATCCAGGGCCTGATCGGCGACGCCCTGCGGGAAACCAACGAACTTGCGCGGAAGGAGATTGCCCTCTTCCGCAATGAGATGACCAGCAACGTCCGAGCGCTGTTCATCGGCCTTGGGCTCCTCGTCGGCGCCGCCGTCTTCGGCGTCGTCGCTCTCTTTGTCCTCGTCGACGCCTTGGTGAAATGGCTTGCCACCATGGTTCACTCGGAGGCCCTCGCCGCCTTGATCGTCGGCGGCGTCCTCCTCGTCGTCGCTGTGGCGCTTGCCTTGATCGGGCGAAATGCCATGTCGCTCTCGACCCTCGCCCCCGTGCGTACGACCCGCCAAGTCCGCGAGGACGCCCGTACATTGTCTGAGAGGGTCTCGGGATGACCGAATCGTTGAACGATCTGGAGAAGGACATCGAGGCGAGCCGTGCCCGTCTCGACCAGACCATTGACCAAATTCAAGAGCGGCTTTCAGTCTCCAGCATCGTCGACGAGATGCTAGGCAACGCTCGGCGTACGCCGCTCAGCGGCGCCTATGACGGGGCTCTGGAGGCGGTGCGGCGCAATCCGGTTCCGGTGCTCCTCATCGCCGCCGGACTCGGCTGGCTTATCCACCGCATGTCGACCAACCAGACGACGCCGGGAATCCGCCGGCGCGCGCGCCTCGCGGTCGACGGCCTTCCGGTGACGAAGACGGGCGCCGACCGCGTCTACGATCCGGATCTTCCGACGCAGCATCCCGTCAACCATCTCGCCAGCGAAACCCAGATTTAGGCCCTCGCGGACAACCGCACGTGACCCGATCCAGCCCATGCGGCCTTCGGCGACTCTCAGGAGCAACCCATGAGTTCGACCCAGAAACCCGGTGACGAGCACCGCTCGCTCCCCGACGATATCGCTCTCGCCGCCGGAATGCCGCGCGGCCATCAGGCCGAAGGCTCCCTGCACGATGTGCCGAGCCCGGGCTCCCACCACTCCGGCACCGAGGCACACAGCATCTACACGACGGAGGGCAGCCATGGTTCCTCGACCACCGACGAGGTGAAGGCCCGCGCCAGCGACCTCCGCGACCGCGCGGCTGAGACCGCAGGCGACGTCCGCGACCGCGTTTCCGACACGGTTCAGGACCTGCGTGAACGGGCTTCGGATGTTTACGACGACGCCCGAGGCTGGGCATCGGACACCCGCCAGGAGGGGCGCCGCCGCATTAACGATCTCAGCGAGCGTAGCAGTGCGCGCCTCCAGGATGGCCGCTCGGCCGTCGAGGACTTCGTATCTGAAAACCCACTCCTCGTTGGCGTCGTTGGACTCGCGGCCGGTCTCCTCATCGGCGCCCTGCTTCCGCGGACCCGCACCGAGGACGAGAATGTCGGTCCCTGGGCGGACGAAGTGCGTGACCAGGGCCTTCGCTACGCCCGCGACGTCACCCATCGCGGACGGGACTTCGTCGCGAGCGCCCTCGATCCAGAGAACCTCAACGCCGCCGTTCAGCGGGCCGCCGGCAACGAGCAGCCGGAGACCGGCGCTCCGGCACAAGCTCGGTCACCATCCTCCGCGCCTAAGGCGCATTGATCGATCACGCGGATCTTTCGAGTCAGGCATGAAAGGGGCGGCACGAAATCGTGCCGCCCCTTTCCACATCGAGGATTTCGAACGACTCGACGACGCGGAGCCCAGCCGGTATCGCAAAGCCATGAAGATTGCCGACTGCGAGATCCTGATTTTGCCGGGCTATGCCGGCTCTGAAGACGAGCATTGGCAGGTTCGCTGGGCCGATCGGCTTTCCACGGGTCGAATCGTTGTACAAGACGACTGGCATCACCCTGATGCTCAAGCTTGGCGCGCGCGGATCGTCGGGGCTGTGAACGGCGCGACCCGCCCCGTGATCCTGATCGCGCACAGCCTCGGCGTTGTGGCCGCGGTGCAGGCCGCCTCGGACTTCGCGCCGGGCGTTGTGCGCGGTGCGCTTCTCGTCGCCTTCCCGGACGTGGAGACGACGCCGAACCTGCCCGCCAGCGTCACCGCCTTCGCACCGGTGCCGCGCTCTCCCTTGCCCTTCCCGTCCCTGGTGGTCGCCAGCCGCAACGATCCCTATTGCAGCTACGCCCGTGCCGAGGACTTCGCTTATGCCTGGGGTGCTGTCGTGGTCGATGCGGGGGAGGCCGGGCACATCAACGTGGCGAGCGGGCACGGTCCCTGGCCGGAAGGCCTGATGCGCCTCGCCGGCTTCATGAAGACCCTGTAGCGATCAGCCCTTCGCCTCATCCGTCAGCGGCTTGAGCAGTTCGCCCGCCACGTCCGAAAGTCGCGGCGGCGCCTCACGCACGAACGGCAGCGGCCGGCAGACCGCCAGCGCGGCAAGGCCGAAGCGAGCCGTCATTAGGCCGTTAAGGACACCCTCGCCCAGCTTCGCCGAGACGCGGGCGGCAAGGCCGAGGCCGAGCACCTGCTGGATCATACTCTCGCCGACCGCCATGCCCCCCGTCACGGTGAGATGGGCGAAAGCGGCACGCGCCAAGCGCAGGAAGCCGAAAAAGCCCGGGCGTCCGCCATAGATCGTGGCGATCCGGCGCAACAGGCGCACGGCGGCAAAGATCACGAAGGCGACGTCGACAATGGCACGTGGACTCAGGGCGGTCACCGCCGACACCTGCTTGGCCGAGGCCGCGATGGCGTTGCGAGCCTGGCGATCGAGGGGCGCGAGCAACTCGTGCTCGGCGAGGCCGATGCGGTCGTCCACATCGAGGATCGCGTCGCCGAGGGTGGCGAGACGAGCACGGCCCGCCGCCAACGCGGTACGCTCGGCGTAGAGACCCGTCAGGTCACGCACAACGGCCTGCGCGGCGGAATGGTCGCGGGTGGCAATCGCCTCGATCGCCTTGGCGCGGACCCGCTCGATCTGGCGCTCGCGCCAGATCCCCGACAACTCCCGGGCGACGAGGGCTAGGAATGCGACTGCCGCGACGGCCAGCAGGACCAGGGCGACGGTGCCGAGCCAGGGGGCGGCGCTGAACAGGTCTGCGATCAGGCGCTCCACCGACAACCCGACGCCGAGGGATACGAGACCTCCGAGAGCGATAAGAAGCAGGCTGAGCCACGGAGCGCGCGCCTTGGGGGCGACAGGCACCGCAACACCGTCGGCCGCATCGACGACCTCGAAGGGCTCTTCGACGATTCGGACATGGGCCGCCACCGCGGGAGACGGCGCAATGCCGTCGGTGATCTCCTCGGATCCGCTCGGCGGAATGCGAAAGGCACGGGGGCGGTTGCTCGAGCTCATGACTGGGACATCCCGGAGGTCTTAGGCGAGTTTGTCGCCGATGAGGAACTGCATGGCGCGGTCGAGCCGGATCTGCGGCAGGTTACCAGGCCGGCCGAGGGCATCGGGTTTCACGAGGGGCGGTCGGAAGCGGGGAAACCGTAAGGACCCGGGAGGGACGGCTCCTTCCAATACCAATTCCGGGCGCTGCGGCAGCTCACCGGGGAAGATCGCCGCCTCGCTTAAGCCGTCGAAGATCTCGTCCCCGACGCGCTCGCCCGCTTCCGGCGTACCGGATACGGCACGGAGGATCTCGTCTCCGTCATGCACGGTGGTCTCACGCGTTGCCCGGACCGAGGCCAGGGCGACGGTGCCGACCCGTGCGCCTGCCGCTTCCGTCCGCCGCATCGCCCGCGAAACGAGCAGCCGTAGCAGGGCGTCGAGGCGATCGTGGCTCGTCTGGTGCAAATGGTCAGCCTTTGTGGCGGCGAACAGGATCCGCTCGGCGCGTGGCGCAAACAGCCGGGACAGAATCGTGTTGCGCCCGATGCGGAAGCTGAGAAGCACGGCATCGAGCGCCTCCTCGAGCTCGGCCAGCGCGGCCGGTCCGGCATCCACCGCCGCCAGGACATCGACGAGGACGATCTGCCGATCGACTCGCTGGAAGTGGTTGCGGAAGAACGGCTCGACGACCTTCGCCTTGTAGGCCTCGAAGCGGCGTTCCATCAGTCCGGCGAGACTGTCCGGCGCCAGGATCTCAGGCAGGTTGTCGAGAGGCGCGAAGGTCAGGGCCGGCGAGCCGGCGAGATCGCCAGGCATCAGGAAGCGTCCGGGCGGTGTGGTCGCCACGGCTTCGGGACCGGCGCGTAGGGCCGAGAGATAGGTCTTGAAGCCGGTGCTGGCGCGCTCGGCCACCACCTCATCAAGGGGGCCGTGCGGGTCGAGCCCCCTCAGCATCTCGAGCCAGGGCGCGGCCATCGCTCCGCGGCCACTTCGGCGCGTGCCCGCGATGGTGGCGCGCGACCAGGCGGTGTAACTCTGATCGATCAGTGCGAGGTCGAGAAGCCACTCACCCGGATAGTCCACGACATCGAGCATCAATATGCCCGGACCGGAGCGCCAGCCTTCGGATCTCTCATACTCGATGGCGAGGCGGAACTGGCTGATCCGGTCGGTCGAGCGTGGCCAGAGTCGCTGCTCGGTCAGGGCAGCGTAGTGGTCCTCATAGGGAAAGCGCGGAATGTCGTCGTCCGGCTGCGGCACGAGGCGCGCCCGGCGCAGGCGGCCCTCGTGGGCCGGCGCAAAGGCCGGAAGGGCATGGGCTTCGACGAGGTGATGGATCAGGGCCGTCGTGAAGACGGTCTTGCCCGATCGCGCGAGACCGGTGACGCCGAGCCGCAGGGTGGGCTGGATCAGCAGGTCGCTCGATGCCTCGGCGAAAGCCTTGACCGCGGAACCCGCACGCGCGGCGAAGCTGTTCATGGCAACCTTCTCATGGGGCGGGTTGGGGAAGGCGAGGCTGGACGCCGCAGCGATGTCGCTGAGGTGGCGCGACCACAACGCCGCTGCAAGACGTGCGGGTCAAGCCTCGCTGCTCAGGGTGCCGTGACCGGTGCGTTGGCGGCGGCAAGGGTGTTGGTATCGAGACGCTCAATGGCGGTCTCCACCAGGGCCGGGGCAGCGCGCAGGGCCCCGAGCTCCACGCTCGACATCGCCTGCATGACCGGGCGCAGGTTCGGCAATGGACGTCCGTCGGGTCCGAACAGCTCGAGGTCGTCTTCGACTTTCAGGCCGACGCTGGCGGCGATCCGCGTGGCATAGTTGCGGATGCGGGTCTCATCGTTGCCGCAGACCGGCGCCGGCACGCTCAGATCGAGAAGCGGCAGGCTCGACGCGCCCGCCGCAATCGCCGGCAGAGCGGCGGACTCCGCCACGAAACGCTCCTGCAGACGCGCCACCGACCCGGCTTTCGTAGGCGGCACACGCTGTTGAGCCGTCGATGCGGCGCTCAGAACAGCGCTCGGCTCGACGAGAAGCACGGATGGCCTGGCGATCATCGTCGAGGGCTTCACTAAAATTTCGGAAGGGCGGACCAGCAGTGCCGATTTCGATGGCGTCGCCGCTGCCAACTTCGTGGAAGCTGGACCTTTGGCTGTCTCGCGCACCGGGCTCGGACGCCCCCGTAGGCGCGCCAGGGGCGACCAAGGCTGAATTCGCAGAGGGCCGCCCCGTCCCACAATGGCCGCGCGGGAGATGCCGCCGCGTGAATGGCGAGCCAGGAAGCGGGCCCGGAGCGTGCCGCCGATCCCGCGGGGCGCGATCTCCGGAGAAATCCTCGTGCCTGTTCGACGGCTCGCGAGGGGTGCGACCGACCCGCCGATCCGGCACTCTGCGGGAGCCCAGCGCCGCACGATGGCGAGGGCCGACCGGCGGCCGAATTCGCGATAGTAGCGCCGAAGCAGCTGCGCCGCCGCATCGGCGCCATCGGCCGCGGTGGCGAATCCGGTATGACCCTCGCTGTCCGCGCCGATCTCTCCGTTCCAGCGGGCCTTCTTGATGCACCAGTAATTGTTCAGCTTGACGCAACGGGCGACGAAGGCCGGGGCGCCGGACGTGTAGCGGGCCACTAGAGCGAGTGAGGCGGGGCGCAGGCTTTCGGCTGCCTCATAGCGCCAGTTCGAGACGGCCCGGCCCTCGGATTCGAAGACCGGGAAGGGCGCAGAATTCCTTTCGGATGCCGCAGATGCCATCCGCCAGCGCGTCGCGTCCGGTCGAAGATCTTCGATCGTCCCCTCCAGGCGCGGCAGCAGCGTCGAGAGGACGAGGAGCGTGGTCAGGAGCACGGGATCTGCGAAGCTTGTTCGGGATCAGGGCAACGGCGTCCGGGCCAGAAGGGTTCAATCCGCGATGTCGATGTCCCTCGGGGCGACGAACCGCTCCAGCCGTCCCATCCCGGCAGCGACCGCATTCCAGGCGTCCCCGTCGAAATCTAGGACCACCACGGAAGCGGTGGGAAACTCCAGCGCCAGCCGCTTGCGCCCGTCCTTGTCGCCGGAGCCGGCCAGCCGCATCGCCAGATCCTGCAGGCCGGGATTGTGACCGATCATCAGGAGGCTCCCCACGATATTCGGCGTCGACCGCACGATGGCGAGCAAGGCCGTTTCCGGCGCCTCGTAAATCGATGGGACGATCTCGGCCTCGGGCCCCTGCAGGGCGCTCTGTATCGCATCCCAGGTCTCGCGGGTGCGCTGTGCCGGAGACACGACGACCGCCTCGGGAATCAAGCCTTCGGCCGAAAGGTACGCCCCCATCTGCGGGGCGGCGCGCTTGCCGCGGTTGTTCAGCGGGCGATCGAGATCGGCGATGCCGGGCGGACGGTCGGATTTAGCGTGACGCAGGAGGATCAGGCGACGCATGCGGGCTTGGACTTTCAGGTGAATCCGACGACGGGATGCGGGGTATAGGGCGCTTCGAGGGCACTCACCTCCTCGCTCGTAAGGTCGAGATCGAGAGCCGCGACGGCATCCGCGAGATGGCTCGGCTTTGACGCGCCGATGATCGGCGCGGTCACCACCGATTTCTGGAGCAACCAGGCCAGGGCGACTTGGGCGCGCGGCACGCCCCGCGTGGTGGCGATGGTCGAGACCTGAGCGACGATGGCCCGATCGGCCGCATCCGCGGAGGCGTAGAGATGCCGGCCGACCTCGTCGCTATCCTGACGCGCGCTGCGCACATCCCAGTCGCGGGTCAGCCGACCCCGGGCCAGAGGGCTCCAGGGCAGCACCGCGATGTCCTGATCCAGACAGAGCGGCAGCATCTCGCGCTCCTCTTCCCGGTGCAGCAGGTTGTAGTGGTCCTGCATCGTGGCGAAGCGGGTCCAGCCGTGGCGGTCGGCCGTGAAGAGCGCCTTGGCGAACTGCCAAGCGTACATCGATGAGGCGCCGATGTAGCGGGCTTTTCCGGCCTTCACCACGTCGTGGAGCGCTTCCAGCGTGACCTCGATCGGCGTCCCGTAATCCCAGCGGTGGATCTGGAAGAGGTCGACATAGTCGGTGCCGAGGCGCTTGAGACTGGCATCGATGGAGGCGAAGATCGCCTTGCGCGAGAGTCCACCGGCATTGGGCTGGCTCTTGAGAGGAAAGAAACACTTGGTGGCGAGCACGACGGCGTCGCGGTCGGCATAGTCGTGCAGGGCGCGCCCGACGATCTCCTCGCTGGTGCCGTCCGAATAGGCATTGGCGGTGTCGAAGAAGTTGATGCCGAGATCGAGCGCCCGCTTGATCATCGGCCGGCTCTCGTCCTCGCGCAGCGTCCAGGGATGGGGACCGCGCTCGGGAACCCCGTAGGTCATGCAGCCGAGGCAGAGAGGCGAGACGTCGAGGCCGGTGCGACCGAGCTTCTTCAGATTCATCGGAAGCGTTCCACTGGAGACGAACCTTGCTCGGGCCACCCGATCTATCTGGGTTCCGCCGATGCGCCGGGCCAGGGGCAGACGCCCGATGGTGCGGCTTAGTTACCGCGCTGCTCGCGCCGCATGAGGAAGGCGAGCTTCTCGAACAGCCCGACATCCTGCTCGTTCTTCAGGAGCGCACCGTGCAGCGGCGGGATCAGCTTGCGGCCATCGCGCTCGCGCAGGGTCTCGGGCGCCACGTCTTCGGAGACGAGAAGCTTGAGCCAGTCGAGTAGCTCGGAGGTCGAGGGCTTCTTCTTCAGACCCGGGACCTCGCGGGTCTCGAGGAAGACGCGCAGGGCCTCCTCGACCAGACGGTGCTTGATGCCCGGATAGTGTACCTCGACGATGGCCTTCAGGGTCTCGGCGTCGGGGAACTGGATGTAGTGGAAGAAGCAGCGCCGCAGGAAGGCGTCCGGCAGCTCCTTCTCGTTGTTCGAGGTAATGATGACGATCGGGCGCCGTTCGGCCCGAACCGTCTTGCCGGTTTCGTAGACGTGGAATTCCATCCGATCGAGCTCGGTCAGGAGGTCGTTCGGAAATTCGATGTCGGCCTTGTCGATCTCGTCGATGAGCAGCACCGGGCGCTCGGGGGCGGTGAAGGCCTCCCACAGCTTGCCGCGCCGGATGTAGTTGCCGATGTCCGAGACGCGCGGGTCGCCGAGTTGGCTGTCGCGCAGGCGCGAGACCGCGTCATATTCGTAGAGGCCCTGCTGCGCCTTGGTGGTCGACTTGACGTTCCAGGTGAGGAGCGGCGCACCGAGGCCCTTGGCGATTTCCTCGGCCAGCACCGTCTTGCCGGTACCGGGTTCCCCCTTCACCAGCAGCGGTCGCTCCAGCACGATGGCGGCGTTCACCGCCGTGGTCAGGTCGGAGGTCGCGACGTAGTCGGCGGTGCCGGTGAAACGCATGGCGGAACTCGCGGGATGGGGACGCTGAGACATCCGGGGTTAGAGCGCGGCCGGGATCCCCGCAAGGCACCGTCCGCGGCCGACGAAGACCGGTCGTGCTAGAGCGTCTTTCCGTCGTGCCAGACGCAGTTCGATGCCAGGATGCCGAGGTTAACGTCGGATTTCTGCGGTTGGGGCAGCGTCTTTCCGTCCATAGCGAGATCGATCTTGATCTCGACCTGCCCCTTCGCCTCGTTCTGGCGCCGGGAGAAGTAGCAGTATTGCTGGAACGGCTGGTCTTCGTTCGCACGAAAGTTCCAGCCGGTGACGATTTGGCCGTCCATGTAGGGCACCTGCTTGAACACGGTGAAGGTGGTGTTCACGGGGGCCTTCGAGGCCGGCGCGGCGTCGTTGCCGAGCTGCGCCTTCGTCGGAATCGGCGCTCCACCCGCCTTCGGCACCCCGCCCTCGAGCTTGAGGACGTTATCCGTCAGTGTGACCTCGCCCTTGGTCTTCAGGGTCACGTCGGACAGGGCCGCCTGCATCGCGGCCGCAATCTTCTCCGCCGCCGAATCGAACTGGTTCATGTAGGCGTAGCCGTAGGACGCCGCGCCAAGTCCGGCGCCGGCGAGAAGCAGGAAGGCGCCTGCCCCGATGGAGCGGAACAGGAAAGCGCGAGCGGCGATGATGCGCGCCTCGGCCCGAAGGCGTCCGTTCACGCTCTGAGCGAGGACGACATTCTCGGGGGTGCCGGAGGTATGGATGCTCACGCGCCGGCTCCTGCGCTTGCGGCCTGTGTCGAGCCACGTCGATCGATCGGGATTACCGCGCCGCCGGCCGCGGCCGTTGCCGGAGCAGGAGCCGCGGGGGCCGGGGCCTGGGCAGCGACGGAAGGCTCATCCGGCACGCCTCGAGGCTGGCTCAAGGCCATTTCCTGGCGCAGGGCGTCGGTGATCGAGTCGAGCATGTAGGGGGTCGCGGCCGGGTCGACGGTGGCACCGAGGTCATCCTCGTCCATGAAGGTCTTGCGCACCGACACGGCGCAGAGGGCGAGGATCGTCGACGCGAAAGCGGCACAGACCGCCGGCACGAACACGAAGATCCGCAGGAAGGCGTGGACCTGCGCCTCGCTCACGTCGATCGGGTCGACGCCGTAGACCATGGCGGTGAAGGAGTGCAGCTGCGAGCGGTTGACCGAGTTGCGATAGGCCTGCTCGGCGTCGGCGACCTTGCGCTCCGCCGCGCCCCGATCGAGGTCGCCGCGGGCCTTGCGTGCCTCTTCGAGCATCTTCGTCACGGCGCCCCGGTCGGAGCCGGCCTTCGCGACGCTCGCATTGAGGGTCGCCGTGCGCGGATCGGTGACGCACTTCATGTTCGAGTAGCGCTGACCACGGCTGTTGGTGCCGTAGACGCGTTCGCAGCGCTGCGCCGGCAAGCCGGCGAGCTGGCTGGCGTTCTCGGCAGCGCGCTTCTCGATCTGATCGAGCTCGGTCGTGTACTGCGCGACCCGCGCATCCGCCGTGGCGATGCGGTTGTCGATGGTGCCGCGATCAGCCTGTGCGTCCTTCAGGGCGGTCTTCGCCTTGGCGGCGTCCATCAGGCGCGGATGAAACATCATTTCGCCGAGCTGGGACACCGACTTGGTGGTAACGCCGGCCGCGAAGATGATGCCGACGATCGCCAGCGCGCGGATGAAATAAGAGCGCTGCGTGCGGGCCAGAATCCCGAGGGGGACGCGGCACAGCTCCACCGCCGCGTAGACCAGCGGGGCGAGCAGCATGAAGTAGAACGCCTGCGAGTCGCCGTCGCTGTAGACGCCAGCGAACAGCCACGCTCCCCAGAGCGAGGCACCGATGACCATGAACTCCACGAGATAGGCGATCGCGACGTAGCCCCACTTGATGCGGTAGCCCCTCTCGATATGTCGTTCGTGAGTCCAGCGGTCGGACTCCCGGCGCCAGTCTCGGGCTTCACGTTGCACGTCGCGGTTGGGCGGCGTCTTTCGCATGGGGCACTCGTGTCTCGAAACGCGACGCTGCGCGCTTAACCGTCCGTTAAGGCTTTGCCTTATGCGCATATTGTGCCGTTTTTGCGCCGCATCAGCGGTGCTGACCAGCACGGTCTCCCCATCCGAATGGTCGCAGCCGACCATTTTGTTGTTTCCGCGTGTGTGCGCTGTTGCGCCGGGATGGCCCCGGTGCCCATGGTCATCGACGGACTGGGCCGGGGCGCCCCCGTCCATTGCTCCGGCCGCTGGAGACATCCCCGACTGATGACGGACGTGCACGCCGGCTCCTATAAGGAAGCGATCCTATTCCTCGTCACCGCGGGCGTGGTGGTGCCGTTGTTCCATCGGCTGCGCATAAGTCCGGTGCTGGGCTTCATCGGGGCGGGCGCACTCCTCGGTCCCTTCGGTCTCGGACGCTTCGCCGAGACGCACCACTGGGTCTCGACCTTCACCATCGCCAACCGGGCGGAGATCGCGCACCTCGCCGAGTTCGGCGTGATCTTCCTCATGTTCATGATCGGCGTCGAGCTCTCGTGGGAGCGTCTGCGAACGCTCCGCCGCCTCGTCTTCGGCCTCGGCTCCATCCAGGTCCTTGCCTCCTCGGTCGTGATCGGCCTGATCCTCCTGTCCCTGTCAGTGCCGCTCGCCGCCGCGATCATCGTCGGACTGGCCCTCGCTCTGTCCTCGACCGCGATCGTGCTGCCGGTCCTTGCGGACCAGAAGCGACTGAATACCCCGGCGGGCCGCGCAAGCTTCGCGGTCTTGCTGTTCCAGGACCTCGCGGTGGCCCCGGTCCTGTTTGCCATCGCGGTGCTCGGCAGGAACGACGGCTCGGATGTGGGGGGCGCCCTCGCCCTCGCGCTCGGTCAGGCGGCTGTCGCCATCGTGGTAATCGTCGTGGTGGGACGTGTGGCGCTGCGGCCGCTGTTCCAGCTGGTGGCCCGAACGCGCTCGCCCGAGCTGTTCATGGCGGCCTGCCTCCTGGTCATCATCGGCACCGCCGTGACGGCTGCCGCCGCCGGGCTCTCGATGACCCTCGGCGCCTTCGTGGCCGGGCTGTTGCTGGCGGAGACCGAGTATCGCCGCGCGATCGAGGCGACGATCGACCCGTTCAAGGGCCTGCTGCTGGGGGTATTCTTCGTCTCCGTGGGCATGAATCTCGATCCAGCCCACCTCATGTCGGCCCCGGGCGCGGTGCTGGGGCTCGCCCTAGCCCTGATCCTCATCAAGGGCGCCGTCATCGTCATCGCCGCGCGTTTCCTGAAGCTGTCCCGGGCAGTGGCCGTCGAAGCAGCCCTTCTGCTGGGTCCCGGCGGCGAGTTCGCCTTCGTGCTGATCGGTGGCGCCTTGGCGGGCGGGCTCGTGCCCGAGGAGGTCGGGCAGGCCGCCCTGGTCGTGACCACGGTGACCATGATCGCGATCCCGGCCCTCGCCGTGCTGGCGCGCCGCGTCGGCAAGCGACTCTCGACCGCGCAGCTCGGCCGGGCGCGGGCCGAGCCGGTGCCGGATCGTCAGCAGAACCGGGTCATCATCGCGGGATACGGCCGCGTCGGGCGGCTCGTTGGCGAGATGCTGGTCCGGCACAAGATCCCGTATCTCGCCCTCGACGCGGATGCGGCCCGAGTCTCGGAACATCGCCGTCTGGGCAATCCGGTCTATTTCGGAGATTCGGCCAATCCCGAGCTGCTGCGCCGCTGCGACATCGCCAATGCCCGGGCCCTCGTCGTTACCCTGGACAATCCCAGGGCCGTCGAGGCGGTGGTGGAAGCAGCCCGGGCCGAGCGGCGCGACATCACCATCGTGGCGCGGGCGCGCGATGCCCGACACGCCACCGCGCTCTACGAGATGGGCGTCGATGATGCGGTTCCCGAAACCATCGAGGCATCGCTCCAGCTCTCTGAAGCCGTCCTCGTCGATGTCGGCGTGCCGATGGGGCTCGTGATCGCTTCGATCCACGAACGACGCGACGAGTATCGGGCGATGCTGAAGCGGAAGGAGACCGAGGTCCGGCCGGCCTTTCGGGCTCGCCGCACCGTCGGCAAGGTCGTGGAAGTCCGGGACGCGACGCCTGCGGACGAGGCCAAACCGGTCAGCAAGACCGCCTGAGGAACGAACCCGAGCGCTTCAGAGCAGCCGGCCCTGGCCACGGGGGGGCATCACGGGCACGGACAGGGAGTTCGAAGCGGGTGGTTTGGATGGACCGGGGACCGTGCCGCCCCGCCCGGCCTTGAGCTCCGGTGGCGGCTTCGGAGATGCCGGCTTGAGGGCATCGGGCGGCTTCGGCGTTCGGGGCTTGGCCCGACGGACGGACGAATGGGCTGCCGGATCCATGCCGGGAGCGTAGCTGCAGCGATAGACGATCTCGTCCGGCGGACCGAGGCCGGTGTCGAGCGGGATCGTCACCGTATCGTCGTTGAAGCGCCATTTGCGCGTGCCCTTGTCCCAGTAAAGCCAGATCGTCGTCGGATGCCCCTGGATCGAGAAGATCGCCGCCTTCTTGGAGACCGCCCGGATGGTGCGCGGCTCGTACATTCCCTTGGCCCGGTAGGCGTCCGCGAAGGAGGCGGGTTGCCGGTCGATGAAGGTGTTGCGCACCACCTGAATCGTCGCGCCCGGCTCCGAAAGGAACCGCTTGAAATCGCTCAACGAGCGCAACGCGAGCGCCATGTCGGTCACTCCCAACTCAACCCGAAGACCATGCGCCCTGACGACTTGCCCTGACTTGCACGAGACCGTGGGGCCAAGATGTTCGATTCAGATGACAAGTCCTGTTCGCTGGAATAACGTCCGCTTGGCACTATCAACAGAAATCCTGGGTTATACCCAGCTTAACGTATGTGACTCGGCCAGGCGTCGGGCGCGGGTCGGGTCTTGACCACGACACCGGCTTCCCGCGTTGTCACCCCATGCTGCTCCAGTTCTTCACCGCCCTGCGCGACGCCAAGGTCCCCGTCACGCTGCGGGAGTTCCTGACGCTCCTGGGTGCGCTCGACCGGGACCTTGCCGAGAAGCGGATCGAGGAGTTCTACCTCCTGGCCCGTACGGCCCTGGTGAAGGACGAGCGCAACCTCGACCGTTTCGACCGCGTGTTCGGCACCGTGTTCAAGGGCATCGAGACCCTGGGCGCGGCATCCGAACCGACGCCGATCCCCGAGGAATGGCTGCGCAAGCTCGCCGAGAAGTACCTTACCGATGCCGAGAAGGCGGAACTGCAGGCGCTCGGCTGGGACAATCTGTTCGAGACCCTGAAACAGCGCCTCGCCGAACAGCGCGAGCGCCACCAGGGCGGTAACAAGTGGATCGGCACCGGCGGCACCTCGCCGTTCGGGGCCTACGGCTACAATCCGGAGGGCATCCGGATCGGCCAGGACGGCAACCGCAACTTCCGCGCCGTGAAGGTCTGGGACAAGCGAGAATTCCGGGACCTGGACGACACGGTCGAGCTCGGCACACGCAACATGCGGGTGGCTCTGCGACGCCTGCGCCGCTTCGCCCGCAGCGGCGCCGCGGACGAACTCGACCTCGACGGAACGATCCGCGAGACCGCCGCCAAGGGCTATCTCGACGTGAGGCTCCGGCCGGAACGGCGCAATGCCGTGAAGGTGCTGCTGTTCCTCGACGTGGGCGGCTCGATGGACTTCCACGTGGCTTTGGCCGAGGAATTGTTCTCCGCTGCCCGCTCGGAGTTCAAGCACTTCGAGCACTTCTACTTCCACAACTGCCCCTACGAGCGCGTCTGGCGCGAGAACCGGCGCCGGCACGACGAGACACTGCCACTCCTCGACGTGCTGCGGACCTATCCGCCGGACTATCGCGTGGTGTTCGTCGGCGACGCCTCCATGAGCCCGTACGAGATCGCCATGGCGGGCGGATCGGTGGAGCACTGGAACGAGGAACCCGGCGAGGTCTGGCTGAACCGCATCCTCGAGCGGTTTCCGAAGACGGTCTGGCTGAACCCCGTTCCGGCGGAACACTGGGCCTACACCCAGTCGATCGGGATGATCCGCCGGCTGATGGGAGAGCGCATGTTCCCACTCAACCTCGAAGGCATCGATGCGGCGATGCGGACTTTGGTTCGCTAGGGAAACTTGGGCTCAGGAAAACGCGGAGTTTCGATGTCGGATTCCCTGCCGTCAGGCGGGTTCGCCCCCCTCGTCCCCGAACTCAATGTGCGCGACTTGGCGCGAAGCGTGGCCTTCTGGTGCGACGTCCTCGGCTTCGCGTGTGCCTACGGAAGACCCGAGACTGGGTTCGCCTACCTCGAACGTGACGGCGCGCAGGTGATGCTCAACGTGATCAATGGCAATTGGGCCACCGCGCCCCTGAAGCCCCCTTTCGGCCGGGGCATCAACCTTCAGATTACGGTGCGGTCCGCGGCCGAAATCGTCACGCGTCTCAGTGGCATCGATTGGCCGCTGTTCCGGCCGTTACACGACGCCTGGTATCGCGCCGGCGGCGAAGAGGTCGGTTGCCGGCAGTTCCTGGTGCAGGACCCCGACGGCTACCTCCTCCGCTTCAGCGAGAGCCTCGGACGCCGCCCCCTCAGCCCTGACGGGCCGGCGTCGTGACGCTGAGACCGTCCAGCTCCGGGGTGATGCGGATCTGGCAGCACAGCCGCGAGGTCGCACGCACGTCGGAGGCGAAATCGAGCATGTCCTGCTCCATCGCCTCGGCGGGCCCCACGACAGCGGCCCAGGCCGCATCGACGTAGACGTGACAGGTGGCGCAGGCGCAGGCGCCGCCGCATTCCGCATCGATCCCCGGCACGTTGTTGCGGATCGCCGCTTCCATCACGGTCGATCCCACGTCGCCCTCCACGGTCCTGGCCGTTCCGGCGTGGTCGACGTAGGTGATCTTGGGCATCGGGGGCTCCGGGCTCGGACAACGCGTAGTACGGCCGGTTGTGCGGCGCAGAGCCTGCCTTGAAGGGGCAGGCCTCCGAATGCAAGCGCGCTCGCCGACCGGGCGATGTTTCCTGCGCTTACGCCGCAGCGGCCGCGCCGTTCCATCGACGAGCCGCGACGCGACGTCCGGGCCCGGTATTTCAGAGGGGTCGCGTCGAGGTCGCGAGGGTTTCGACGATTGCGGCGGCGAGCGTTTCGGCGGGGACGTCCGTCCCACCGGCGCGCAACGCGTCCTCGATCGCCCCCGAGATCCGGGCGACGCGGACCGCGCCGATCCCGAGAGCCGAGCCCTTCAGGGTATGGGCGAGGTCGGCCCGCTCGGCCGGCTCCCGGTCCGGATCGACGATTCCCGGCAGGAGGCGGTGGCACTGGTCCGCGAAGAGCCCGAGGAGCTCCGCGGCCAGCGCGGCGTCGCCGAAGGTCTGGCGCGACAGGTGATCGGCATCGAGGAGCACCGCCGCCGACGGGTCTGGGAAATCCGGTTCTCGCACTGCATCCTCGCGCGCCTGCGGCGGCGGCCATCCTGGCTATCCACAGCTGACCCCCGCCGTCGTTCGCTTCCGTCTACGCGTTGAGGCATCATGCAGAAAGACGACGGCGCGGTACCGGCCCTCGGCTTGGTAACCATTCCGTTAAGGTTTTTTGGGCGCTGCGGCCGGCTCGGGTATCCGAGCCCTGTGCCGAAGTCTAAAGTTCCTTGGTAAATTGGTAAAAGTAACCTTGATCGACGGGCGCGGCCGCCGATCGGGATACGCGTAACGAGGCGTTGAATGGCCACGGAAAAGAAGCTCAAGGACCCGGCCGAGGCGGCTCTGTCGGCGATCGAGCAGGCTCTCAACCTCGACGCTTTCGCTCAGGGCGACGAGGCATCCCGGGTGGAACCCCGCCTGCCGGATGTCGGCGACGGCGATCCCTTGCGCGATCCCAGCGGTCGCCTCGCGCCGCCCCGCCTCGACCTCGACCAGCCCCTCGCCTCGGACCTGCCGCCGCCGGACCGCAACCGGCCGCGCCGCGAGGGCGGCCTCCTGCCGCCCGACCGTTCCATGGTGGCCAACGACGATCGCCAGAACATCGGCATCCTGCAGCAGACCCTGCGCGTGCGCCCCTCGCGCACCCCCTACCTCATCGCCGCCGCGGCGGGCGCCCTCTGGATCGCCGGCCTCCTCGCCCTGGCCTGGGTGCAGTCCTCCGGCGACCTGCGCGGCTTCTTCCAGGGCCTGACCGCGCTTCAGGGCGCCGTGGCGGCGACCGCCCTCGTGGGCCCCGTGGTGCTGTTCGCCATCATGGGGATGCTCGCCGTGCGCGCCCAGGAGATGCGCCTCGTCGCCCGCGCCGTGGGCGAGGTGGCGATCCGTCTGGCCGAGCCCGAGAACTTCTCCACCGACGCGGTGCTCACCATGTCGCAGACCGTCCGGCGCGAGGTCGCGGCGGTCGGCGACGGCGTCGAGCGGGCCCTGGCCCGGGCGGGCGAGCTCGAGACCCTGGTGCGCGGCGAGATCGCGACCCTGGAGCGGGCCTATTCCGACAACGAGATCCGCATCCGCTCCCTCGTCGAGGAGCTCGTCGCCCAGCGCGAGTCGATCATCGCCAATGCCGAGCGCGTGCGCGGGGCCATCACGGGCACCCACCAGAGCCTGACGGCGGAGCTCGACGGCGCCGCCGAGCGCATCGTCTCCGCGGTGAACGGCGCCGGCGACCGGGTCACCAGCGCCCTCGATGCCCGCGGCGAGGCCATCACCTCGGCCCTCGGCGACCGCGGCGACGCCATCACCGCCGCCCTCGGCGAGGCCGGCGACCGGGTGGTCGAGCTGGTCTCCGGCCGCGGCGACGACCTCGTGCAGCGCCTCGCCTCCACCAGCGAGGGGGTGCGCGGCAGCCTCGCGGAGGTCGGTAGCGCCCTCACCCTGTCCCTGGAGACCCGGGCCGACGAGGTCACCCGGGCCTTCGAGCGTACCGGCGGCATCCTCACCACCACCCTGGCGGAGAATGCCGGGCAGGTGGCGCGGACCCTGGCCCAGACCGGTTCCGAGGTCATCGAGGCCCTGAACCGCCAGGGCGGCGAAGTCCGCCAGACCTTCGAACTGTCCGCGCGCGGCCTCGAAGAGGCCTTCCTGGCCCGCGGCTCCGAGCTGACGGCCCAGTTCTCCTCGACGGGCGGCGAGATCACCGCGCGCTTCGCCGAGACGGGCGATGCCCTGCGCGCCCACATCGCCGAGACCGGCGCCGCCCTCACCCACGACATCTCCGTGCGCGGCGATGCCCTGCGCAGCGAGATCGAGACCGCCGGCACCGGCGTGTCTGCCCTCATCGAGGCCCGGGCCCGCGAGGCCCAGACGGGTCTGGCCGCCGCCGCCGGCAGCATCATCGAGACCTTCACGGCCCGCGCCGACGGCGTGCGGGAGGACCTCGTCCGCTCCGTCGACGGCATCGCCTCCGGCCTCGACACCCAGGGCGGCGCCCTGGCCGATCGCATCGAGACCGCCGCGGCCCGTCTGCACGAGACCATCACGGTCCACGGCTCGGAAGTCTCGAACCTGTTCGAGACCCGCGGCCGCGACACCCAGGCCGGCCTGGCGCTGGCCGCCAGCGCGATCATCGAGAGCTTCGGCGCCCGCGCGGACGCCCTCCGGGAGACCCTGATCGGCTCGGTGGAGGACGCGACGACCCGCCTCGACGAGCGCGGCGGCACCCTGGCCGAGCGCATCGAGGCCGCGGCCACCCGCCTGCGGGAGACGATCGACGTGCATGGCGGTTCGGTCTCCGAGCGCATCGACGCGTCGGGCCGCGAGGCCCAGGCCGCCCTGGCCCTTGCCGCCAGCGCCATCGTGGAGACCTTCGGCAACCGGGCCGGCGGCGTGCGCGACGACCTCCTCCGCTCGGTGGAAGGCCTCGCCAACGGTCTGGACCAGCACGGCGCGGCCCTGGCCGAGCGCATCGAGACGGTGGCGAACCAGCTGCATCGGACCGTCACGGTCGAGGGCGCGACCCTGGAATCCACCCTCGGGGCGACCGGCGATCGCGTCGGCGAACTCGTGCGCCTGCGGACGCAGGAAGCCACGCAGACGCTCGAGGGCGCCCTGTCGGCCCTCGGCTACACCTTCGAGACCCGGGCCCTGGAGGCGGTGGACAGCCTGCGCGCCACGGCCGCGACCCTCGAATCCGAGATCGGCAACCGGACGTCCGAGGCCGCCGACACCTTCCGCCGCAGCGCGGAGGAGACCACCGTGGCCCTCGGCGCCAGCACCACCGAGGCCGCGCAGTCCCTGCGCCGCGCCTCCGCCAGCGCCACCGGCGAGCTGGAGGCCCGCACCGTCGAGGCGGTGCAGATCTTCGAGACCCGGCTGGCCGCCACGTCGGCCGATCTCGCGGCCCGGACCGCCGAGGCGGCCGAGCTCCTGCGCAACGCCGCCGACGGCCTCGGCGGCACGGTGGGCAGCAGGGCCAGCGCCTCCATCGAGGCCCTGCGCAGCACCCTGGATGCCGTCAACGACGAGCTGGCCCGGCGCGCCGAGGAGGCCGCCGGCACCATCGCCCGTGCGGCCGACGGCCTCGGCGGCGATCTCATCGCCCGCATCCGCGACGTCGAGACGGTCTTCGACAACCACGGCCGGACCCTGGGCAACCTCATCGCCTCCCAGGCGCAGGACGCCCAGACCCAGCTCGCCAATACCGGGCGCGACATCGTGCTGGCCGTCACCGCGCAGGGCGCGCGGGTGAACGACGCCCTCAACCAGACCGGCGCCAGCTTCGCCGACACCACCGAGACCCGCGTCCAGGCGATCGACCGCGTGCTCAACGACCGCCTCGCGACCCTCCAGGAGACCATCGCCCGCGGCGACATCCTGGCCGAGCGCATCGCCCGCGACACGGCCGCCCTCACGGAATCCGTGTCCGGTCGCCTCGAGGAGATGGACCGCGTCATCACGGTGCAGGGCAAGGTGGTGGCCGACAGCATCGCCGCCCGCACCCGGGAGGCCCAGGAAACCGTCGAGAGCCAGCTCGGCGCCCTCGAGGAGCGCTCCGCCCGGCGTTCGACCGAGATCGGCGAAACCTTCGCCAACCTGGTCGCCCAGATCGACGGCCATCTCGGCGGCCGCGCCACCGCCCTGAACGAAGCCCTGATCGTGCGGACCGCCGAGATGGCCCGCGTCATGGCCGAGGGCGGCCGCGACCTGGTCCAGGCCCTCGACACGCGGGCGGACACCATGGCCCTCGACATCGCCCAGCGCGGCGCCAGCCTCGGCGACGTCCTCGGCGAGCGCTCGGCGGACATCGCCCGCCGCCTCGACGAGCAGACCCTGGAGCTGTCCCGCCGCCTCGACGAGGGCGCCGGCCGCTTCGATGCCGGCGTGCTCGGTCGCCTGGAAGCGATCGGCACCGCCCTCGAGGAGCGCAGCCGCCTCATCGAGGAGTCGTTCGGAGCCCAGGCCTTCGAGGCGATCCGCCTGATCGAGAGCCGCACCCGCGCGGTGGACGAGGATCTGGCGACCCGCACCCGCGAGCTCGTCGACATGATCGTCGAGCGCACCGGGAGCGCCAACCAGGCCCTCGACACCCAGGCCGTGGCCATCCGCGAGGCGTTCTCGCAGCGCGCCGACGAGCTCGTCCGCCTCATCGATGCCCGCACCGCCGCGATGGGCACCGAGCTCGACGAGAAGGGGCGCGCCGTGTTCGGCGCCCTCGGCGGCCGCATCACCGAGCTCGCCCGGCTGTTCGACCTCGGCAGCAATTCCCTCGGCGCGGTGCTGGAGCAGCGCGGCGAGACGATCCTCGCTCGCCTGCGCGACATGGTCACGGAGGCCGATCGCCAGCTCAGCGAGGGCGAGGGCCGCCTCGGCACCACCCTCGACCGCCGGACCTCCGACATCAGCTCGCTCCTCGACGAGGGCGTGCGCACGGTCCACCAGCTGCTCGACGACCGCACGGGGGAGATCCGCGCGCTGCTCGACAACCACGCCAGCTCCCTGGGCTCCAACTTCAGCGACCGCATCGCGCCGCTGCACGACACGCTCGACCAGCGCGGCCGGGCCTTCGTGGACACCATCGCGGCCAGCCTCGGCAGTGCCGCCGAGGCGGTCGAGGCGCGGACGCAGGCCCTGGCCACCCTCTTCGACGAGCGCATCGAGCACCTCGACGAGGTGGTCGACCGTCGCGGCGGCAGCCTCGCGGACTCGGTCGAGGCCAGGACCCGCGCCCTCGCGGAGACCTTCGACCAGCGCATCGGTGTGCTCGACGAGCTCGTGGACACCCGCGGCAGGCGCCTCACAGAGACGCTGGGGGCTCAGGCCCAGAGCCTGGTCGAGCAGTTCGACCAGCGCCTCGGAAGCTTGGACGACGTGGTCGAGCGCCGGAGCGGCGAGATGGCCCAGGCCGTGGACGAGCGCACCCGCGCGCTCGCCAACCTGTTCGACCATCGCATCAACATCCTCGGCCAGCTCGTCGACCATCGCGGCGCGCAGCTGACCGAGACCCTCGAGGGCCGGACCGAGGCCCTGACGGCCCTCCTCGACCAGCGCATCGGCGCCCTCGACGCGATCGTCGACGGCCGCGGCAACCACCTGACCCAGTCGCTCGACGCCCGGGCCCAGGGCCTGCGCGGCCTGTTCGACGAAGTCCTGAGTGCCCTCGACGGCCTGATCGACGGCCGCGCCGAGGCCCTGACCGACCGGGTCGAGACCCAGACGCGCGGCCTCACCACCCTGTTCGACGAGCGGCTCGGCGCCCTCGACCGCCTCGTCGACCACCGCACCGGCACCCTGTCCGACGAAGTCGATGCCCGCGCCCAGGCACTGGTCTCGCTCATCGACACGCGGGTCGGTGCCCTCGACCAGGTGGTGGATGAACGGGCGGGCGCCCTGCGCCAGCAGGCCGAGGCCATGGCGCAGGCCCTGGTCTCCCTCTTCGAGGAGCGCGCCACCGGGCTCGCCGCACAGGCGGACGACCGGACCCGCGCCCTCGTGGCGATCTTCGACGAGCGCCTGGGGGCCCTGGAGGGCCTGGTGGACGGGCGCGCCGGCACCCTGGCCGACCGCGTCGAGGAGCGGACCCGCACCCTCGCCTCGGTGTTCGACACCCAGCTCCGGACCCTCGACGAGACGGTCGAGCACCGGGCCGACAGCCTCTCCCGCCAGACCGAGGAGCGCGGCCTCGCGCTCGCGGCGATCTTCGACGAGCGCCTGCGCGCCCTCGAGAGCCTGGTGGATGGACGCGCCGGCGCCCTGGCCGACCGCGTCGCGGAGCGGACCCACACCCTCGCCTCGGTCTTCGACAGCCAGCTCCGGACCCTCGACGAGACCGTGGATCACCGCGCCAACGTCCTGGCCCAGCAGGCCGAGGACCGCGGCAGCGCCCTCGCGGCGATGTTCGACGAGCGGCTCGCGGCCCTCGGCGGCCTCGTGGAGGCCAGCGCGGCGGAGTTCGCCCGCACCATCGACACGCAGGGCCAGGCCCTGACGGAGGCGGTGGACAGCCGGTCGGAGGCCTTCACGAGCCGCATCGACACCCGGATGAAGGTGTTCGCCACCCTCGTCGCCTCGCGCGGCGACGCCCTGGCCACGGCCTTCGACGACCGCCAGGACGCCTACGCGTCCCTGGTCGACCAGCGCACCGCGGCGATGCTGGCGGCCTTCGACGCGCGGGTCGACCGCCACGCGGCCCTCGCCGAGGCGCACAGCCAGGCCCTGGCCGCGGCCCTCGACCAGCGCAACGAGGCCGTGGCGGCCCTGCTCGACACCGGCACCGGCGCCATGACCGAGGCGTTCGACCGTCGCTCGACGGCCCTGGCCGGACTCATGGAGGCCCGTGGCCAAGCCCTCGCCCGCCGGCTGGCGGAGAGCGCCGAGACCATCACCCGCGCCATCGAGACGGGGGGCGGTGCCCTGGTCGAGACCCTCGACGGACGCGGGAACGCGGTGGTCGCCCAACTGACGGACCAGTCCGAGCGCCTGCGCGAGATCGTGGACGGACCGGCGGCCCAGCTCGTGGAAGCCCTGGCGCTGCGCGGCGACGCCATCGAGCGCGCCCTGCAGGAGAGCGGCGCGCCGCTGGTCGCCGCCATCCGCGAGCGCACCGAAGCCCTGGCCGCCCAGTCCCGCGCCTCCGCCGAGACGCTGCTCTCGGCCATCGACGGCGGTGCGACCCGGGCCATCGCCTCCCTGAACGACGCCAACGCCCAGATGCGCGGCGAACTCGCAGCCATCCTCGAGCGGATCGACGGGGCCAACGACGCCCTGCGCGAGCTCCTGGCGGGAACCGGCCAGAACCTCGGCCATATCGAGGCGGGCCTCTCGCACCGGATCGCCGACATCCGCGACGGCCTGGCGGCCGTGGCCAGCGAGACGGATCGGGCCAGCGCGGGCGTGTCCGAGCAGGTCCACCTTCTCCGGAACGTGGCCGAGGGCGCCCTGCGGGACGCCGCCGAGCTGGCGGCCTCCCTCGACGAGCGCGGTCGTGCCCTCGACGAGATCGGCCGCACCCATGCGGGGACCCTGCGGCAGGCCGTCGGCCACCTCGAAGGCGCCGCCGGGCAGCTGCAGGGCGCGGCCGGCCAGATCCAGGGCGCCGAGAGCCGCCTCGCGGACCGTCTGGGCGAGCGCGAGGCCGCCATCGCCAGCGTGCTGTCGCGGATCGAAGAGCGCTCCGGCACCCTCGACGCGCAGACCGCGCGCTTCGACGCGATGATCGGCGAGACCCTGCGCGCCGCCGAGGAGCGGGCGCGGGCCCTGGGCACCAGCCTGTCCGAGACCGCCGCGGGCGCCGGGACCGCCGTCGCCGCGGCGTTCGAGGGCCTGCGCGCCAGCGCCGACAGCGAGAGCGGGCGCACCGCCGAGGCCGTGCGCACCGCCATCGAGGCGGCGTCGCAGCAGATGATGGGCGTCCTCGAAACCGCCTCCGGCCGCTTCGGGGACTCCGTCTCCGGCCTGCGCGAGATGGCGGCCGAGATCCGGCGCGAGCTCGATGCCACCCGGGCCGACCTCCAGCGCGGGGTGCTGGAGATCCCGCGCGAGACGCAGGACGCCACCGGCGAGATGCGCCGAGTGGTCTCCGAGCAGCTCAAGGCCCTGACCGAGCTTTCCGGCCTGGTCCAGAGCGCGGGCCGCGCGGTGGACGCGGCGGTTCCGCAGGTGTCGGAGCCGAAGCGCCCCGCCGCCCCGGCGCCGGCCCCCGCTCCCGCCGCGACCGCTCCGGCGAAGGCCGCCCCGGCCAAGCCGGTCGCGGCAACGGCCAAGCCGGTCGCGGCAACGGCGGCGAAGGCCGCGGCTCCGGCGGGCCGCCCCGGCACGTCGATGAACCTCGTCTCCGCCCCCGCGGCGGGACGGACCGGCCCGGCGTCCCGCGCCGAGGCCCGGCCGGGCGAAGGCCGCGGCTGGCTCTCCGACCTGCTGACGCGGGCCTCTCTCGACGAGGATGCGGACCCGGCGCCGGACGCGCCGGCTGCGGCCACGACGCAGCAGGCGGAAGCCCAGAAGAACGCCGCCGAGCGCGGGCGCACCGCCCTCGAGACGATCTCCAGCGACATCGCCAAGATGATCGACCACCAGACCGCGGTGGAGCTGTGGGAGCGCTATCGCCGGGGCGAGCCGAACCTGTTCGACCGGCGGATCTACACGGCCCAGGGCCGGCAGACCTTCGAGGAGGTGCGCCGCCGCTACGCCGCGGACGCCGATTTCCAGCGCACGGTCGACCGCTACGTGGGCGAGTTCGAGCGCCTGCTCGGCGACGTCTCGAAGAACGACCGCGACTCCTCGCGGGCGGATGCCTACCTCACCTCGGAGACCGGCAAGGTCTACACCATGCTGGCCCATGCCAGCGGCCGCTTCGACGGGGCGTAGGGCCCCGCACGCCCCGGACCGGACGAACGGACCCCCCGCCCTCCCCCCGGAGGGCGGGGGTTTTTCCGTCGCGGATTGGCGCGCGTCAGATCAGGCCGAGGCCGGCGAGTTCGCGGCGCAGGGATTCCGGCATCTCGGCGAGCCCGCCCGCCGTGCGGGCGTCGAGGTCGGCCGGCGCATCCTCCGCCTTCAGGTAGCGCCAGCCCTGGAACGGCCGGCAGGGACGCGGCGACACGGCGGTGACGTCGGGCTGCAGGATCAGCCGGCAGCGGCCGATCCCGTCCGCGTCCGTGAACGGCGTGATGGCGGTGATGGACTGGCGGCACAGCAGCGTGCCCTTGATGACCCAGTAGATCGAGCCGCGCCCGACGATCTCGGCGGCGCGGGTCGGCACCATGCGGGTGGTGTGCACCGGGGCGGGATCGCGCCCCTCGCGCAGGGCCGCCGCGCGGGTGTGGGCGATGCGCGCCTCGAGATCGCCGATGCTGGCGGGACCGACGCAGAGCTTCAGCAGGTGCAGGGTTTGGGCGGCGGGCATGACGGCGGGCATGGCGGCGTTGTAGCAGCCGCGCCGCAGCCGCGCGCCTCCTTCCGTGGACGGCGCGACCCCGCGCCGCTCACGGGTTCGGTCCTCAGGAGAAGAGCGCGCGCTTCTCGTCCTCGGACAGCGCATCGATCTCGGCGAAGGCCGTCGCGATGTCGGTCTGCGCCTGCTCCGAGACCCGGATCGTCGCCGTCGGCAGCGTCTCGGGCAGATCCCCGGCCGGATCGGCCTCGTCTTCACCCGTCGGGCTCGGCTCGGCCTCGGGCTCCTCCGGCGCGACCATCGCCTCGGCCGCATCCGGGGCCGCGGGCTCGGCCGCTTCGGAGACAGCGAAGGCGGCCTCGCCGGGCGAGGGTGCGTCCTCGGCGTGCGGGTCGTCCGCACGCGCGGACGCCTCCGGGGGCGCCGTCGCGGAGGCGCTGTCCGCCAGGGCGTCGGTCGCCTCCAGGAAGACGATGTCGTCCTCGGCGGACGGGTCGTCAGACAGCGGCGCCCGGGCGAAGGCCACGGGCGGCACCGGCTCCGCGGACGATCCGTCCATGTCGATGTAGCGGTCGACGTCGCTCTGGCAGAGATCGGCCTGAACCTCCGGCGCGCTCGACCCCCCGGGGCCCGCCGGGACCGGATCGAGGGCATCGCCCCAGATCGCCATCATGGCGGCGAGGCGCTCCTCGAGGTAGCGCAGGGTGTGGATGATGCGCGCCGTGCGCTGGGCGGTGAGGTCCTGGAACGAGCAGGCGGTGTAGATGGCGGTGGCGCGCCGGTCGAGCTCGTCGCAGATCGCGGCGTCGGAGCCGGATTCCCGCAGGGTCCAGGCGGCCTCCTGCACGTGCTCGGCGGCGCTGAGGATATCGGAGGTCGCGTTCTCGGTGGAGCGCACGATGGCGTCGAGGGCCGCGGAGGCGCCGCCGAGCCGGCTCTGATCCTGCTCGGGTGCGTTGATGGCGGCGATCTCGGCCTTCGTGCGGGCGATGGCGTGGGCCATGTCCATGAGGTCGCCGCGCACGCGCCCCATCTGGCTGCTCTCGCGATCGCGGGTGACCACGCTCTCCAGGCGGGCGATCGCGTCGAGGAGGATCCCCGTGTCGCTGGTGCGGTTGCGGCGGAGATAGGCGTCGAGGAACCAGCGACCGCGCTCGCTCTCGGTCATCGCCGCTTCGATGCGATCGTATTCCGAGATGTCGAGGGACGTCAGCGAATGGGAACTCGACATCAAGTACGTGTCCTTGGCCGCGGGGGCCGGCACGCGATGGCCGGGTCCAAGCCGTCTCAGGTTGACAGGATCGTTTTAACGCCGGCTTTACGCAGCGTCCGCCTGACGCGACGTTCCCACAGGCCCCCCTCGTCCCAGTCCGGTCGCTGTGTCTGACCCTTCTCCTGCTCCCCCGGAGCCGAACGCCTTTCGGCTGTCGGTGCTCTACGCCGTCGTCTTCGTCGAGATCGGCATCGCCATGCCGTTCATGCCGGTCTGGCTCAACGCCCTCGGGCTCGACGCGGCCGTCATCGGCGCCCTGCTGGCCCTGCCGATCGCGATCCGCATCGTCGCCACCGCCCCCCTGGTCGGGCTGATCGACCGGGGGATCGCCGCGCCGCGGATCCTGCTCGCCGGCAGCCTGGTCCTGGCCGGAACCTACGGGCTGATGCCCACGGGCGCAGCCCTCGGCTGGCCCGTGCTCGCCCTCCTCATCGCGCTGAATGCCGTCGCGGCCGCGCCCCTGGTGCCCAGCATCGACTACCTCACCCTGGGGGCCGTGCGCCGGAGCCGCCGCCTCGACTACGCGCGGATCCGGATGGCCGGCTCCATCGGCTTCCTCCTCGCCAACTTCGCCGGCGGCGCCGCCCTCGGGGCGATGGGCGAGCGCCTCGCCGTGCCCCTCCTCCTCACCGTGCTGGCGCTGATCGCCGCCGGGGTCGTGGCGGCGGCCCGCATCGACGCGCCCCCCGACCCGCCCCCCCTCCGAGCCGCCGCGCCCACCCCCCCCCCCCCCCCGCCCCCCCGCCCCCCCGCGCCCCCCCCCCCCCCCCCCCCCCCCCCCCCCCCCCCCCCCCCCCCCCCCCCCCCCCCCCCCCCCCCCC